>CAZXFT010000004.1:0-174629 GCA_964640655.1 uncultured Bifidobacteriaceae bacterium
CACATCTGAACTTGAAGAAGATTTTGAAACCATAGAAGAAAATGCCAGACAAAAAGCATTTTTTGTTTATCAGAAATTTCAACGAAACTGCCTTTCTGAGGATACTGCACTGGAAGTAGATGCGTTGAATGGCGAACCGGGTGTACATACAGCTTTCTATGCTGGAAAAAGCAGATCTGCATTGGATAATATGAATTTATTACTGCTGAATTTGATTGGTAATACCAACCGTAAAGCACAATTCAGAACAATCTTATGCTTAATTATTGACGGCATCGAGTTTAGTTTCGAAGGAGTCTGCGTAGGGACTATTGCAGAGAAAGCATCCGGTAATCAAGGATTTGGTTACGACCCTGTATTTATACCCGATGGTTACAAAAAGACTTTTGCTGAGATGGATAATCTGCAAAAAGTGGTTATCAGCCATAGAACAAAAGCGGCCCAAAAACTGAAACGTTTTTTGGCAGGTAGAAAAAACAATTAGAAAAAACATTTACTTTTACTATCGTGCAACTATAAAGCACACTACTTAATCTAAACACTGTTCTGGTTTGAACAAACAAGCTGTAATACTATCAGACGCCGAACTCATCAACGGGTGCATCAAACAGGAGAGAAAGCATCAGTGGCTGTTGTATCAGAAATACTCACCGTTGTTGATGGTGATTACGATGCGCTACGCAGTGGATAAGCCTCAGGCTGAAGATATGTTGCAGGAAACGTTTATTAAAGTGTTTAAAAACATACAATCTTTCCGAAACGAAGGCTCTTTTGAGGGATGGCTCCGCCGCATTGCCGTCCATACATCTATTGAATGGCTTCGAAAACATCAACTCATCAGTCAGATGGCTGAAATAGAAACCACGCCTATGAATCGTTTTCAGGAGGATACGTTTCATAAACTTTCTGCGGATGATCTGCTGCGAATGATTCAGGACTTATCTCCCGGATACAGAACTGTATTTAACCTTTACGCGATAGAAGGATATTCTCACAGGGAAATAGGAGAGATGCTGAATATCTCAGAAGGAACTTCAAAATCTCAATTTGCCCGTGCCCGTTATCTGTTGGAGAAACGAATTGCTTACTCACAAAAAGTCAATTATGCGGCGGCTGTTTTATAGTGACGATGATTTTGGCGGAATGTTTCGTGATAAGCTTAACCAGCATCAGGTGCAGCCTTCGGAAGGTTTATGGTCAAAAATAGACTCCAGATTAAATGGAACAACACATTCAGGTAATAAGAACCGAGCTATTTGGTGTAGCGCAGGTTTGGTTCTGGTTACAATATTATTGTTACTGACTTACAATATGGTTTCACCAGTGGTTGAAGAAAATGATGCTTTATCAAGTATAGAGTCTCAGACAAATAATTCAACTATACCAATTATAGCACACACAAACACAGAGTCTGATAATACTCGTACTGAAGAACAAGGTTTTGTCAATTCCGAATCAATAAAAGCTTCATCATCATTGACTTTGCGGGGGAGTATTAACCTATTACAACTGGAGCAAACTCTGGATGATGTATTGCTGAATCTGAAGAATACCATAAGAACAGACACTCAATTAACTCCTCTGACTGTTCAGTTGAGATATTTCAATCAAGCAGTTAATATTCCCCCAATAGATGCTGTGATTGCTCACGGATTGTTTTCTAATAATGTAACAGATAATGAAGTTGATCAACCATTACTGAATAACTCAGGACTTGAAGAATCTTGTTCAAATGGAACATATGGTCAGTTCAATTTTGGTTTTGGTAATTATTGGATGCTTACCAACTCATTTCAAAAGAACCCTAATATGAATGCACTGTTTTCACCGGCATATACAATAAGTGTCGGGGGTGGATGCATAATAAACAAATCCCTTGCACTTGAAATTGCTTTAAGCGGTTTGCAGTCTAAAATCAACTATGAGTCTGTAAATCAGAACAAACGTATGCAATCAACGACCAAGATTCGCAGCGACATTTCGCTTTCATTTGTTCAGGTTCCTGTTAGTATCAAGTTTAATATAACACGTGATTGTAATCGTTCTCTTGAATTGCAGGCTGGTTATGTGTTTTCTAAATTGGTATCTGCTTCAACTTTCCTTGGTGGTAACGAATATCCTTTTGCTTCTGACGAAATAAAACAGCAGCAACACGCTGTATTGCTTGGTGTTGAAAGCGGTGCTGGTTTATCGAACAAACTTTCATTGCGCTATGGTTTAAGAGCCAGCTGCAATACGTCTATGTTGGCAACTATGGAAAGCGAACGTCTGAATGATTTATATCGTCCTGTGCCACTAGTTGTCAGCGCACATATAGGACTTCAACTCCATAAATAAAAAAACCGCTACAAGAGCGGCTTTTTACAAGTTGTATTTCAGTAAATATTATTTCACTTTGTTCACGATCGCTTTGAAAGCTTCCGGCTGATTCATAGCTAAGTCGGCAAGTGCTTTTCTGTTTAACTCAATACCTTTTTCTTTGATGGCATTCATAAACTTGCTGTAAGACATTCCTTCAAGACGGGCACCGGCATTGATACGCTCAATCCATAAAGAACGGTAATCGCGTTTTTTCTGCTTGCGTCCAACATAGGCATATGCTAATGCTTTGTCAACGGCGTTACGGGCAGTTTCAATATTACTCTTACGTGTACCGAAGTAGCCTTTGGCTAATTTCAATACCTTTTTGCGGCGTGCTTTGGATGCTACTCTGTTTTTAGTACGTGGCATGGTCTACTGTTTTACTTACTGATTAAATGGTTAACAAGCGTTTGATCAAACCCTCATTGGCTTCGTGAACCATTGCTGGCAACGACAAGCGAGACTTGCGGGATTTCTTCTTTTTCGTTAAGATGTGTCTCTTAAACGCTTTCTTTCTCTTTATTTTACCGGTACCAGTCACTGTAAAACGCTTCTTGGCACTGGAGTTTGTTTTCATTTTAGGCATAACGTTCCAAAAAATTGGAGTGCAAATATAGGATTATTATTCACAGAATCAAGTGTGATTCAATTATTGCTGTAATCAGCTTTTAGGTTTTGATTTTGCCACCTTTGGATTTAGGATAATATTCATTCGGTTCCCCTCTAATTTGGGCATAGCTTCCAATGAGCCGTGGTCTTTAAGTTGTTCCACAAATTTCAATAGTAGCAATTCTCCTCTGTCTTTAAACTGTATGGCTCGACCTCTGAAATGTACGTAAGCCTTTACTTTGGCACCTTCTTCAAGAAATTTGATGGCATGTTTGGTTTTAAACTCAAAATCGTGCTCATCAGTATTGGGTGTAAAACGGATTTCTTTCATCACATTCTTTTGTGAACGCGACTTGATTTCCTTCTCCTTCTTTTTCTTATCGTAAAGGAATTTGTTGTAATCAATGATTTTACAAACAGGTGGGGTGGCGGTAGGTGAAATTTCAACCAGATCGACACCTTGTTCTTTTGCCATTTGAATGGCTTTATCAGTAGCATATATACCCGGAGTTACATTGTCTCCGATAACACGAACTTCTGCAACTTCAATATTTTCGTTTATTCGATGTTCTGCTTCTTTTTTTTTAAATTTTGGATTAATGGCCAAGTGTAAGAATTTGTTGTTTGTTTTAAATAATTATGAGTTAAAAACGCTGTCGTTTTCAGATTTAATCATATCTAGTACGTCTTGGTAAGGCACAATTCCAGCGTCGCCGCTGCCTTTCTTTCTGATGGCCAATGATTGAGATTCCTGCTCTTTATCACCTATAATTAACATATAGGGTACTTTTTTGAGTTCGGCATCGCGTATTTTCTTACCAATTTTTTCAGAGCGGTCATCTATTGTGCAGCGAATCTCCGATTTTTTAAATTCCTGAAGGATTTTTTTTGCATAGTCAAGATGCTTGTCGGAAATAGGAAGCAATGTGGCCTGAACCGGTGCAAGCCATGTAGGGAAGTTGCCGGCGTAGTGTTCGATTAAAAAGCCAATAAAACGTTCGTGTGTACCTAAAGGAGCACGATGTATAATCAGTGGTTGTGCTGTTTCGTTTGAAGGGGTAGTGAATTTTAAGTCGAAACGCTTACCTTGTGCAAAATCCACCTGGTTAGTAGCTAAAGTAAATTCGCGACCAATAGCACTCCAAATCTGTACATCGATCTTGGGGCCATAAAAAGCTGCTTCATCAGGCACTTCAACAAAAGGTATATTTGATTCTATTAGTACATTACGCACCATATCCTCAGTTTCTTTCCAGAGAACCGGATCATCGATGTATTTCTGTCCAAGTTTAGCAGGGTCGTGAGTGCTGAAACGCATCACATACTTGTCAATACCAAAGATCTTGAAGTATTTTAGATACAAATCATTAACAGACCTGAACTCGTCGGCAAATTGTTCGCGGGTGCAATAAATGTGCGCATCATTCATTTGAAGAGAGCGAACACGCATTAATCCAAACAACTCACCACTTTGCTCATATCTATAGCATGTGCCGTACTCGGCAAGGCGCAATGGTAAGTCTTTATAGCTTCGGGGAACCGCGTCAAATATTTTGTGATGGTGCGGACAATTCATGGCTTTCAGATAAAACTTCTGTCCGTCTATTTCCATTGGTGGAAACATCGATTCCTGATAGTAGGGTAGGTGACCACTTTTCAAATACATCGATTCTTTAGCTACATGTGGTGAGCGTACCCGATGATAACCAGCATCAAATTCAGTCTTCTTGGCTAATTTTTCCAGTTGTTCAATAAGAACACCACCGTTCGGTAACCATAAAGGCATACCGGGACCAACATCATCGTCGAATGTGAAAATCTCTAACTCCTTACCCAGTTTTCTGTGATCACGTTTTTTGGCTTCTTCCAGCATGACCAGATAATCATCCAGGTCTTTTTGCTTGGGGAAGGTTATGCCGTATATTCGTGTAAGTTGTTGGCGTGATTGATCACCGCGCCAGTATGCACCAGCTATGCTTGTTAATTTTACAGCTTTAATGTAACCAGTGTTGGGAATATGAGGGCCACGACATAAATCTATGAAACCACCCTGAGTATAAAAGGTAATTTCACCATCATTCAATTCATTGATTAATTCAATCTTGTATTCATCTCCTTTTTCAGTAAAATACTTTAATGCCTCTGCCTTGCTGATTTCCTGACGCTTGTACTCATTATTTTTAGCGGCCAGCTCAGCCATTTTTTTTTCGATCTTCAGCAGGTCTTCATTTTGCAGGGTGTTGCCTTGTAAATCCACATCGTAGTAGAAGCCCTGATCTAAAGCAGGACCAATTCCGAATTTTACTCCGGGGTATAAGGTCTCTAAAGCCTCTGCCATCAGGTGAGCAGAAGAATGCCAGTAAGTTGATTTGCCCTCCTTATCATCCCAACTAAAAAGTTGGATGGAAGCGCTATAGTAAATAGGTCTTTGTAAATCCCATATCTGTTCATTGACTTTTGATACCAGAATTTTTTTTGCTAAACCTTCGCTGATAGATTTTGCGATGGCCATAGGTGAGGTTCCATTTTCATACTGCCGCACCTTTCCATCAGGAAATGTAATATCAATCATTCGTATTTCTTATTGCTTGTTGAGTGTGTTTAATAGACTTTGAGCTTTTTCGTTATCAGGGTCCAAAGCTAAACATTGTGTTAAATCAGATTTTGCATAATCTTTTTCTCCCAGTTCATACTCGCATAAGGCTCGGTAGTAGTAAGCATCGGAATAAATTGGATTAACATTAATAGCAAAGTCGAAATATTTTTTTGCTTTAGGAATAGAATCCTCAAGTATGTAAATGAAACCCATATTGAAAAAAGCGTTGGAATGCTGAGGGCTAACACGTATGAGTTTGAGATAGGTTTCTTTGGCTAAAGCAAGTTTGTTGATGTCCTGAAAATACTTGGCTTTAGCATAATAAGACTCAGGAATGGTGCTGTCTATACGTATGGCATTATCGAAGTACTGTGTAGCCAATTGTGATTTTTGAGCAGAAGTTAATAAGCCTAATTGCATATAGGCATCGTACATATCGGGTTTAAACTGCAGTACCGTTTTGAATTGCTCAATAGCTTTAGCTGTGTCTTTCATTTCTTTATAATTAAGACCGGCAATAAAGTATGGTTCAAAGTTGGTTTTCTCCATATTAATCAACTTCTTTACCTGTATCAATGAATTTTGATGATCTTTCATATAAAGGTAAACTTTTGCAAGCTTGGTAATGGCTGTTTTATCGTAAGGGTCAACTGATAAAATTTTAACGAGTGCGTCTTTAGCACCTGTGCCATATCCATCGGATAGTAAAAGGTCTGCTTTAAAGTAAAGATATGTTTTGTTTTTTGGATCGAGTTCAATGGCTCGTTCAATGTCTTTAAAGGCAGGTAGTACTTTTTGCATTCTGAAGAATTCTTGAGCACGCTGAAAATACAAATCAGGGTTATTACGGTCGTTGTTGATACGTTCGCTGATGGCCTTAATGACGGGATCGTTCAGGTACGGAATTATCAAGGAGTCCACTTTATTTTCGGAGTCACGATTACATGAACATGAATGAATTGATACTATGCTAATGAATAGTAATAAAATTGCTGAGAAGAAAATGAAGTTCCTGATGTTAAAATTCACGCAACAAAATTACTGTTAATGCTTTAATGCAATACGCCACTCATGCGGGTAAAGGTTATTAAAACGACCGGTAATGGCATTAACCCAACCCAGTGCTTTTCCCTGAAAACTCATCAAGTAAATACCTGAGTAGTTACCATCATTCGATAGACTGTTGCCTGAAAGGTATAGTAAGGCTTCATTTTGATTGAGGTCTATTGATTTATTATAATGCAAGTAATTACTTAGTGCCAAGGCTGCATGAGGTTTATATTTAGGTGTAATGTTGCCCAATGGAATACCTGCAGATTTTACATTTACCTGACAAAGTAAATGTAGTAACTCCAAAACATTGGGTATTAAAGCCCATCTTTCCTGCTTAAAATCTATAAAGCAATATTTATTGACCTCAATATATTCATTAATGCTTTCTTCAATTTTCGTAACCTGACGAAAACGGTTTTCAGTAAAATTTGAAGAGACATTTTCACTTTCTGTTTTACATAGAACAGATATATAAAAACCTTCGCTGTAAGTTTTATGTGGATAGAACTGATAGCCAAACACTGTTGATGAAATACTTTCCGGTATTTCATGAATCTGAAAGTGTACCATACCTCTTTCCTCAATCAAGTATTTAACTACATGATCATTTTCTGCATCCTCAAATGTGCAGGTACTGTATATCAGAAATCCACCAGGCTTTAAAGCGGATATGACATCATCAACCAGATCTTTTTGTCTTTGGCTACAACCGGCCACAGCAGCTTCAGACCAATGCGCTGCAGCATCAGCATCTTTTCTAAACAGACCCTCGCCACTGCACGGCGCATCAACCACTATCAAATCAAACAATTCACCACATTCTTTAAACCTGTTTGCTTCAGACTGTGTAATGATAACATTCTCGCATCCCCATTTATAAATATTCTGTTGTAAAATTTTATTGCGTGCCGGAATGATTTCATTACTGACTAACACTCCCTGATTATTTAATAGCGATAACAGATGAGTTGATTTGCCTCCGGGTGCAGCACATAAATCCAGTACAGCAGGATGATGGGGAAGTGGAAGTTGATTGAAAATATGTTCAAGAAACATCGAGCCTGCTTCCTGCACATAATAACAACCGGAATGAAAAAGGGGGTCGTAGTGAAAGTGTGGCCTCTCGGTTAAAATACGCGATGTTTTACAAAAAGACAATTGTATTGCATCTGAAAAAATATCGATTGGCTTAAATGGATTTTTACGAATGCAAACAGGCGGGCTTTGGGACAAGCTATGAAAATAAGCTTCAAAGTCCTTACCCAGCTTGTTTTTCATCTTGTCAATGAATTCAATCGGTAAAGTTTGCATAACTGTAAATATGAACAATCTGAGTAAATAGAATTTATAACTTTTACATTTGCTTTATGAAATTGACTACCTATAATATTCTATTCTCCTTCATTGCTTTAATTGTGCTTGATTTTATATCCGCTAGTGCACAGAACAGCAAACTAATTATGCCCGGTGAAACACATTTTAAGTCTATAAAACAGTTAACCTTTGGTGGTGATAATGCTGAAGCATATTTCAATAACGATGGTGATTTGCTAATCTTTCAGCGATCAGATCATAAGGATTACATGTGTGACCATATTTTTATGGGTGCCGTTTCTACCGATCCTACGGATACATTTTATTATAACTTAATCAGCACGGGTACGGGCCGCACCACCTGCAGTTACTTTGTAAATGACAGTATTGTACTGTATGCATCTACCCATTTAAGCAGCGATGAGTGTCCTCCAGTACCTGATAAGGAAAAAATAAAAAAGTATGTATGGCCGGTGTATGGCGCTTTCGAAATTTTTCTATCGAACTATGATGGAAAAATTTTAAAGCAATTAACCGATAACACTTTCTATGATGCTGAAGCTACAATATCACCTGATGGTAAAACCATTTTGTTTACCTCCGACCGCGACGGTGATTTGGATTTATATACTATGGACTTGAACGGTAAAAATGTGAAGCGAATTACCAAGGATTTAGGTTATGATGGAGGTGCATTTTTTTCTCCAGACGGCACAAAAATTATCTGGCGTGCTTCACGACCAAAAACTGAAGAAGAAATAAAAGAGTACAAAGAATTATTAGCTCAAGGGCTTGTAGCACCAACAAACATGCATCTTTTTGTTGCCAATGCTGATGGATCCGACGTCAAACAGATTACCAATCTGCCACGTGCCAGTTGGGCTCCATTCTTTCATCCATCCGGAAAGAAAATCATATTTGCAAGCAACTATGAGCATGAACGCGGATTTCCTTTCAATCTCTATTTGATCAATATTGATGGTACGGGTTTAGAGAAGATAACCAACTCAGATACCTTCGATGCCTTTCCTATGTTTTCGCGCGATGGTAAGTTGCTCGTGTTTTGCAGTAATAGAAATAATGGTGGAACACGCGACACGAATGTATTTATTGCTGAATGGAGCGATGAAGCTATTGTACCCAATCAAGAAGATAATAAGTAACTTTTTATTTTACCCGCTTGTAATTGAACTCTAGTGAGTGAATGTTTCCCTGATAAGAACCACTTACAGTAGCTTTTATTTCCTTATTGGTAATAAACCGGTATTCGATCTTATTGGGAAAGTCGTGTTTGGGGTTCTCAAATGTTGCCAATTGTTTAGTTCCATGGCTCAGTTTAAAAAGAACAGGTTCGCCATCATTTTGATCTGCTACAGTCGGGATATAGTAAAGGGTATCTTTAAGATATCTGATTTCAAGATTCTCTATAAGAATAGAGTCACCTTGTTCAGTTACCTGATATGAACTGCCGATAAGAATGCTGTCACCGGTTGCATGCCAATGCTCATAAATTCTATAATTGTTTTTCTTCATCATCCAAGAACCCTCGAGTTGTAATACCCACTGTGGCAGAGGCCCGGGGCTTATAGGTATCAGATTAATGAGCAGAAAAACCAAAAACATGTCGGAAATATAAGATTAAATTGAAGTGGCTGTTTCGTTATACCGATGTATGTTCTATTTTTGACGGCACAATTCAACAGCATAACTATGGACGGGTATGATTCGGTACTTCAAAACAAATCAACACGGGAAACTCGAGGAGTTGCAGCAATCGGAAAAGGGCTGTTGGATAAATATTTATCCACCGTTTAACCACGAGAATTTAAAGCAGATATCTGCTGATTATAATATTCCTATAGACTTCCTGATTGACTCCCTCGATTTAGATGAGCGTGCTCGCTTCGAGAAAGAAGATGACATTAAGCTCATTGTTGTTAAGACTCCTATTGCTAATGAAGATACAGACTTACGTAATGCCAAGTATGTAACAATTCCAATTGGTATCATTATTACTCCTGATTTGGTCCTGACTATTTCGCCTCAGGAAAATCCGGTGATCAATAGTTTTTTGAACAATACGGTTAAGAATTTTACCTCGCAAAATATCGGACGATTTGTTACACAGATATTTGAGAGAAACGTGTTTTACTTTTTGTATTTCCTCAAAGAAATCAATCACGAACGCAATGAGTTTGAAAAAGAGTTATATACCTCAATGCGTAATGCGGAGTTAACCAAGTTACTTAGTATTGAAAAATCACTTGTGTATTTTGTTACTTCGCTGCGCTCCAATGAGCTGTTAATGCTTAAAACACAACGTACAGATTTTTTAAAGGTGAAAGACATTGAGGATGTTACTGAATTCTTTGACGACGTGATAGTAGATAATGGGCAAGCACTGGAGATGGCTAATATATATACCAACATTTTAAGTGGTACCATGGACGCTTTTGCTTCTATCATTTCAAACAACCTGAATGTGGTTATGAAAAGACTGACCACAGTAACAATTATTCTTATGATACCGACTTTAATTGCATCATTTTATGGAATGAACGTATCTGTTCCGGGTGAGGGCAATCCTTGGGCATTCTATTACATACTTGGATTCTCGCTGATAATTTCCTTATTGCTCCTCTGGGCTTTTGTTCGTCAACGATGGTTCTGACCTGTTTACCTTAACTGCCTTAAATCATCTTCTGTAGAAACCTTATAAATCGGATACATCCTGTACATTTTCTCGGCGTATACAGAGTTCTCATAAATGTATCGAAGTTGTCTTTGAGGATCATTTGAAAAAGATTCATCCTGCTTCTTCTTTTCTTCAAATTTTTGTTTCAGATCAGAATGATCATTCATGATTTTTTCGACCAACGGCTCAAATACATAGTCAGAAAAATATTCCTTGCGTTGCATAAAAGCATCGAAGAAATTCCATGTGAAGAAACTATCGTGTGCATTAGGTTCTAATGTTTCTATAATATATCTGTTTGTAATTTGATTACAAATCACAACAGCATCGCCTTTATATAATTGTACCGACATTTTTTTGAAAGGTGCTGTTTTTACTTCATAATGTGGAAAGTGTCCTTCGGCTGGTTGTGCTGTGTTAGAAAAGGAAGATATGGGTGTAATTTCTAACACCATTACCATATCATTACCGACTTTTTGAATCTGAACACCATTTGCCTTAAGGCGTTCAATTACCGATTCATAACATTGAGGTATAATATAGGCCACAGGTTTAGTACAGAAATCTTTAGCCGTGTAATGCCTGTAGTAAGGTATACTTTTTACATAGGGGTTTTCGGTATTATAGTGAAGCTGTTTTTGGCCCGTAACCTTACTGATTTCATAATATGCTTCATAACCTTTAAATGTTATAGTATCAATCAGTTCTTCATTAAGCTCCCATCTGAGTGTAAAATCTTTTTGTGTTTTAGCGTTGTTGTCAGCCCTACGTTTGTTAGAAACAATCTCATCTGCATCACGAGATATGATTTGAAGTGATTGCAACATAAATTGATATATGGCCAGTACTCTTGGTTTGTATGCTTTAAGCATGTGAGTTTCGGGCATAAACCCAATGCAGTTATGCAATGCAGCGTAACCGGTACTATATCTTCCCGTTTCAAGAAATGTAACTATACCTGTTTCAGGAGTTTCACCTTTTGTGTCGACATAGGGTATCATTTCATAACCGACTTCAATCATCTTCTTTTCCAAATCAGGAATCAGTTTATTGCGATGATAGTCTGCCAGTTCCTGAGGCAATTTGTCGGGATGTGTGGCGATATATGTCATCACATATTGATAGTCAGCGCCATTGCTTACATGGTTGTCAATAAAAATTTCAGGACTCCAGGAAGAAAATATTTGATTAAATGTGAGTGCTTCCTTTGAATCGCACTTAATGAAATCACGGTTTAAATCCAGATTCTGACGATTGCCACGAAACCCATAAGCCTCAGGACCATTTTGATTCACACGCGAAGTGCTGTTTCTGTTTAACATGCCGCTGATATTGTATACCGGAATAATAACAATTATACATTGTTTCAACAATGACTGATACTCCGCATTCATCATCACATCGCGGGCAAACATCATAGTTGCATCTATTCCATCAGATTCTCCGGGATGAATACCATTATTGATAAATAATACGGCTTTACTTTTTTCGCTTGCAGATGTACGTGTGAAATTTTTATCGCTGTCAATGATAAAGAGGTGCAGAGGTTTTCCAATGCTTGTCGTACCATGTGTTTCCAGTTTGCAAATACTGAAGTGTTCGGTTAGCTTTTCATAATAGGAAATACATTCTTTGTAAGTGCAGGTTTGATTTCCATTTCCTTTTTCAAAGGGTGTTAATAAAGAATCCATTGGTTGTAATTGTAGGAGTGATGTAATCAACAGCAGTAGCATCAATCAATCTGTTTAATGGTATTGCCTAATAAGAATTCTGCCGCGTGCATACGTTTTTTACCTTCGGCTTGCAGTTCTAGAATATGAATGAATCCATCTTTAACGGCAATAGTAATGGAATGTTGAGAGCACGTTACATGCTTAACGGGTTGATTATGAGATGCAGACTCAAAAGAAACTTTGTGCAGTTTTATCATCTTACCATCAGCAATGATGTATGCGCAGGGTACAGGATGTAAACCTCTTACAAAATTGAATATATCTTTTCCTGATTTCAACAAGTCAACTCGGCACATCTCTTTAAATATTTTGGGAGCAGATTTTAAATTTTCATGTTCAGTTTGAGGCACAGTTTTAATTGTTCCCTTTTCAATTTGATTTACTGTTTCTACAACTAATCTAGCACCCATTATCATTAAGCGTTCATATAATTCTCCGGTAGTTTCATTAGCACCTATTGGGGTTTTCTCTTGTAATAATATTTCACCGGTATCAATTTCATGTTTGAGAAAGAATGTGGTAACACCGGTCTCTTTTTCATCATTCATTATAGCCCAATGTATTGGAGCAGCGCCGCGGTATTGAGGTAACAGAGAAGCGTGTAAATTGAATGTACCTAGTCGGGGCATTTGCCAAACCAACTCAGGTAACATTCTGAAAGCTACTATAATACCAAGGTCGGGGTTTAAAGATTTTAATTCGTTGATGAAGCTTTCGTTTTTAAGTTTTTCAGGTTGAAGAATTTTTAAACATTTTTCTAAAGCATACTTTTTTACAGGAGATGGAGTTAGTTGCATACCCCTACCTGCAGGTTTATCAGGTACTGTAATTACCGCCACAACATTTTTTCCTGACTCTACTAGTGCTTTAAGTGTCTCAACTGCAAAGTCGGGAGTGCCCATAAACACAATGCGCAAATCATTATTCATTATGCATTGCATTGGATTAATGCCTGATCGAAATCGCTTTTCAAATCTTCGATGTTTTCAATGCCTACAGAGATGCGAATCAAACCATCGGTGATACCGTATTTTACTCGTTGTTCTTTTTTCATTTTTACATGCGACATAGAAGCTGGATGTTGTACAATAGTATCAACAGTGCCGAGAGATACAGCCAGTGTAGCCAGATTTAATGAAGTGATAAATTTCTTTCCGGCATCCAAGCCGCCTTTTAAATCAATGCTCATCATTGCACCGGCCTGGCGCATTTGTTTTTTGCAAATTTCATAGTCGAGGTGTGAAGGCAAGCCCGGGTAATTAACCTGTTTAATAGCGCTATGTTGCTCAAAGAATTTTGCCAGTTGCATTGCGTTATCGCAGTGCCTCTGCATGCGTAGTTCTAAAGTTTTCAATCCGGTGTTGAGCAACCATGCATCAAAAGGATTGGCATTACTGCCCACAAGTTTCATCACTTCGTGAACGCGTGTGTTGAAGAAGTCTTTATCACGTGCAATTAATGCGCCGCCAATGGCATTACCGTGTCCGTTCAGGAATTTGGTGGTGGAGTGTACCACGAAATCAACAGCGTAATTGAAAGGTTGCTGCAGGTATGGAGTGGCGAATGTATTGTCCACAGCGCAGTGTAGTCCATGCTGTTGAGCCAAAAAGGATAGTTTATCAATGTCGTAGCAAGCTAAGGTTGGGTTGGCCGGCGTTTCGATGTACATCAGTTTAATGGACTTATCTTTTTGCAACAAAGAATCTACAGCATTCAAATCGTGCAGGTCAACCAAATGTGCTTTGATGTTTAATGGAATTAATATCTTATGAATGAATTCATCAGTGCCACCATACAAGTTACCCTGTGTAATAATGGTATCGCCGTGCTTCAATGTACTTAAGAGCAATGTGCTGATGGCTCCCATACCACTGCTGAATAACATAGCGTGTAAACGCAGCGGTTTGTCTTCTCTATCTGTAAGACCAAAGGCTTCCAATGCTGCTATTTTATCTGCTGCATAATGAAAAGTAGGATTATCCCAACGCGAGTAAATGTAACCTTGTTCTTTTCCTTCAAAGAGTTGCATCAGATGCGATGCATCATCATAAGCATATGTGCTAGTAGGGTAGATGGCTTCCATGTGGATGTGGTGCTCATCGGTATTTGTAGCGGCGTGCACACATTTTGTCCCGAAGCCGGAAATATTTTCATGCATAGTGCCGTAAAACTAACCCATCATCAATCAAATTGTGAAGTTGCTTAAGCGAGTGCATTTTCAACAAAGTACATATCTATTTCACCCTTGTTCTTAGCTGTAATTTTTCCACGATGCGTGCAGTGAAATTTGTCTTTTATTAAATCGTAAGTAGTACCACTAATGTTCACCTTGCCTATTTCGCCGCTCGACTCCATTCTTGATGCGGTATTGACAGTGTCCCCCCATATATCATAGGCGAATTTCTTAGATCCCACTACACCGGCAACCACAGGCCCGGAATGAATACCCAAACGCAATTCAAAAAACAATTGATTGTTGCGTAAGCGTTCTTCTTTCATATTTTTCATAAACTGTTGCATTTCCAATCCTGCCAGAACAATTTTCTCTGCGTGTTGTGCATCCTGCACAGGTAATCCTGCTGCACACATATATGCATCGCCAATGGTTTTTATTTTCTCTATTCCATGTTTAGAAACAATACTATCAAAAGCACTAAAACAGTAATCAATCTCCTGAACCAATTCTTCCGGAGATAATTTCTCTGATGCCAGAGTGAAATTTTTAAAGTCGGTAAAAAGAACACTCACCATGTCAAAACTGCGAGCCTTGGCACTTCCTGTTGCTTTCAATTCCTCTGCAGTTTCTTCAGGGAGAATATTTAACAATAGTTCATCACTGCGTTTTTTTCCTGCACGTATTCTGTTTCGTTGTCTTAGAAATATGCCGGAGAATACTAGCATAATAGCAAATCCACCGATGAATGAGTTACGCACAATCTTTTGCCTGCTGATTTCCTGTTCCTTTAATTCCTGGTCTTTTGTTAGAAGGTTGATCTGATTTTCTTTCTTCTCTAAATCATAAGTAAACTGCAGTGTACCTAATTTTTTATCTGCTTCAATATTGTAAAGCGTGTCTTTAATGTTCAGTAACATTTGTTGGTATCGGAAAGCACTTGCATAATCTTTTCGTTTTGAATAAATGTCTGACAATCCTTTGTATATATCGCGCAGGGTATAATTTGCTTTGGTTTCGTTGGCTGATTGTTCAGCATCCAGAAATGATTTTAAAGCATTGCTGATATCCCCTTTAGCCTGATAGGATTCTGCTAACCCAACTAAGGCAATGGCTTTGTAATTCTTGTCATCCAGTATATCGGCTTCGTTTACTGCTCTTGTTTGTATAGCAATGGCATCGTCGTATTTATTTTGTAATCGATAGGCAATGCCAATTGCATTCAGTGTGTAAGGAAAATTTTCTGTGCCTTCATCAACTTTATAAGCGATGTTGAAGTAATGCATAGCTGAATCATAGAGGCCCTGTTCTCTGAAGACTTCACCAATGTTAACAGATATGGCGCTGATATTATTCTCATCGTTAATGGCAACGCTTAACGGATATGCCTTCTTCCAGAATGAAATGGCTTTATCATAAGTTTGTTTTTTCATAGCATATACTGCACCGCTGTTCACCAATGTTGTTACAATTCTAAGTGTGTCGCCAATTTCTTCTGCTATGCGTAATGATTGCAGATAATATTCGAGTGCTTTGGCATCATCACCTTTATTGAAATAGATGTTGCCAATATTTGAAAGAATATTTGCTTCACCTTTTTTATCTCCGGCTTTGATATAGGTGTTCTTGGAAAGTTCATAATTATCCAGTGCATTTACATAATCACCCTTATTAAAATGAGCTATGCCCAGATATTTGTATGCTAAGGCCAGTTGGGCATTATCATTAACCTTTTGAGCAGCAGAAATAGCAAGTTTACCATATACCAGAGCATTGTCCGGTTGAGTATTGATAAATGACTTTGTGATTTGATTTAACAAAGTGAGTTTGTCTTTGTCATTTTTAGTTTGGTTTAAGAGTGTAATTAAACTGTCGCTTGTATCGTTCTGGGCATGAATAGAAAGCACAGGACAAATAAGTAAGAGTATTATAATCAGAAACCGGTATTTTACTTTAAAAGTCATTTTATTGAAGATCACTAAAAAACAATACGCTCCGCAATATAATCACGGAGCGTTTTGTTTCTTTAAATAGAAATGTCTATTTCAGGATAATCTTGAGTGTTGTTGTTTCTCCTTTTTTATCTTCAATACTGAAGAAATACATACCGGAAGGTAAGTGTGAGAAATCAAACGAACGAACATTATCACCTTCAAATACTTGATCTGTTGTGTTAAATACAACTTGTCCCATTACATTCACTAATCTGAACTGACACATAGATTCTTGCTCAAGATAGAACTGAATGTTTAACTGTCCTTCGGTTGGGTTTGGATATGCTACTACATTTTTTAGGTAAATAGCCTCAGGGTCTAGGTCATCGCGGATGGCTATATTTTGAGGACATTGTCCATTTAATCCTTTAATAATGTTTGTAAGGACATTAGTAACGGTGGAATAATATGTAGTGGTTTGTCCATTGATTAATCCCTGACCTAATAACCTGTTGGCTTCATCTAGAATCTGTTGCATAGTCCAACCTGCAAAGGGTGCTGAGGTATAAATCAACTGACCATAAATAACACTGAAGTTATTTGAGAATTGCGGTAGAGCCTGGTCAAATCCAAGATTGAGTGTCATTGCCAGAGTCTTTGAAGCAAGATTATTTGAGTAAGTTGCTCCAACAATACCACAAGGAATAGTAGGGTAGGTTGGTGTGTTGTTCATCTTAGGATTTATTATTTCGCCTATAGGCAGTTGTCCAACGGTTCCACCGGCAGGTAAGAAGTTGGTAATAGACTGTGCGCAATTAAACTTAAGCGTACGTCCATAACCACCTATAGTTATTCCATTAGGGAACACAGAACTAAAGTATGGATATAACCACTTATTAGCAATGTTATTTCCGCTTGGAGGAGCACCCCAGCCACCAATGTCAGCATCGGTATATTCACTAAGATTACCGCAAGAATAAATTGGCTGAGTAATTATTACTGTCGCAACAGCACTGCAACTGTTGGCATCGGTTACTGTTACTGTATATCCTAGTATTGGTGTAGTGCGTGCAGTTAATCCGGTAGCTGTTGCTGTATTCTGTATTGGAGAAGTGTTCCAAGAATAAGAATACGGAGGAGTGCCGCCGGTAACATTTACTGTGGCAGAACCATTCGCCGCATTCCAAAAAGTAGCGTTGGTTTGGGTTGTAGTAAGTGTTAATCCACTTCCACCGCCAACAACTGTTGCAGAAGTTGCAGCAGTACAACCTTTACTATCGGTAACCGTGTAGTTGTATGTACCCGGTGCAAGATTACTAGTAGTGCTTCCACCAAAGGTATAGCCGGGCGTTCCGCCTGACGCTACCAATGTTACGCTGCCAGTAGCGCCGCAACCCGCGGGAGCTGAAGTTGCAGTTAATACTAATTGACTAGGAGCCGCATTAATAACTACAGAAGCAGTTGCAGAGCAACCATTAGCATCAGTAACAGTGTAGGTATATGATCCTGCATTAAGATTAGTAGTAGCACCACTATAAGTGTATGGAGCTGTTCCACCTGTGGCAGATAACACTACAGAACCTTTTTGACCGAAGCAAGTCGGTTGTGAAGGAGTTGCAGTTAATACTAATTGACTTGGTGCAGCAGCAATGAAAAGCGAAGCAGCTGCAGAACAACCATTTGCATCAGTAACACTATAGATATATGTTCCCGAAATTAAGTTGGTGGTAGAAGCACTGGTATAAGTGTATGGAGCTGTACCACCAAAGCTTTGCAAGCTTACACTACCTGTTTGACCATAGCAAGCCGGTTGTGTTGCTGTAGGGATAAGAACCAATAACTCAGGAGCTGCATTTATGATTGCGCTTTCTGTTGCGGTACAACCATTGGCATCGGTTACTGTATAGTTATAAGTTCCTTGACCCAGCGACGAGGTGGCATCACCACCATAAACATATGGTGCAGTTCCACCGGTAGCACTAAGACTTACGCTTCCTGTTTGTGCATAACAAGCAGGTTGGGTTGGAGTAGCAGTAAGTGTTATAGTTGGAGCATTGTTAACGATTTCAACAGTGGTACTGGCAGTGCATCCTTTAGCATCGGTAACCAAATAATTGTAGGTGCCGACAACAAGATTCTCTGTTGCATCACCACCATATATATAAGGAGTAGTGCCACCTATTGCGCTCAGTTCAACAGAGCCTCCAATAGAGCAAATAGCATTTACTGAGGTAGGGTTCAGAACTATCTGACTTGGTGCGGTATTTATTGTAATGGTATCATGAATCAGACATCCATTATTATCGGAAACAGTGTAGATATAATCTCCAGCATTGAGTGAAGTAGTTGAAGCACCGGAGAAAATAAATCCGCCAACACCCCCTATAGCGCTTAAGTTAACACTGCCTGTTTGTCCATAACAAGAAGGATGTGTAATTGCTACGTTAAACACAATAGGCATTGGTGCCGGATTAATTTCAACATCAACAGATGCATTACAACCACTCTCATCAGAAACAATGTAGGTGTATGTGCCAGCTTCAAGGTTTGTAGTCGGATTAGCACCTAGTGTTAATAATCCAGTACCGCCATTTGCATTGAGTGTAACTGAACCCATGTCACCATAACATAAAGGATGAGTTGGAACAGCTGAAATGTTTAACTGGCCCGGTGCTTCGTTGATGGTAATTGTAGTATCAGATTCACATCCGCTTGCATCCATTGCTATGAATGAATAAGTACCAGGCAACAGATCAACAGTATCATTGCTGCTAAAAGAAATTTCTCCAACACCACCAAAGGCTTTCAATACTACACGGCCTTTTTCTCCAAAGCATTTTGGTTGAATAGCGGTAACATTGAAGGTAATTCCAGGTGAGGTAGTTAAATAACCAAACTGATATGTTGCAGTGTAATCAGCAGGTTGATTCATTACAGCATTGTCAGGTATAATCTTATAGGTTAATCCCGGTATTGTAGAAGTTACAACCTGTCCGGAATCATCCATCAGAGTGTAGACAGGTGGTGTATTGAATACGGTTATAACAGTATCCTCATATTCAAATCCTGTAATAGTAGATGTGAATTCAGGAATAATACTGTTGCACCCAATAACTTTATCATCAGCACTTACTAATAATGAAGCAGGAGTGATGTTCAGATTACCCAAACCATAACTTACCTCAAAATTGTTTGATAAGAATGCTGCAGGAACCATGATCCAGTTTCCTGTTTTATAACCTGAAATCAGGTTGATAGATAACAGATCAACCAAAGAATCTTCCGGAGGAGCAAGAACATCCGACTCATCAATGATGATGGCTATTTTCTCATTACTGTTATCAGTTACATTGTCGGCGTTAACAATTGCAAAAGAATTAGTTACCACCCGTGGATTAGTTACCACCCGTGGATTAGTTACCACTCTTGGATTCGTTACTACCCGTGGATTGGTAACAACTCTTGGATTCGTTACCACTCTCGGATTTGTTAATCCTACTGTATTGGCCAGGGCCGTGCCGCTAAACACATCACCTGCATTTAAGAGACCTCTGTTTGGAATACCTGCACCTGCACTTTGCAAATCAGCGTATGAAGAATCTTCAACAAAATTGAATATACTCTGAGGTGAAAGATCTATGATGTTGGTTGTATCAACGTATACCGCAATCGTATCATACTCTGTCCATGTGTCAATTACAAAACCGACTGAGTCATATTCAATAATGTTATCGATAACGGTAATGCTATCAATCACATTCAAAGTATCGAACACGATGTATGATTCGTCGATGAATGTAGTATCTATAACTATTGTTGACTCTGAACCTACGATAACACCATCTACAACAAAGTTGTTGGTTACCACACGTGGATTGGTTACCACACGCGGATTGGTTACCACACGCGGATTGGTTACCACACGTGGATTGGTTACCACACGCGGATTGGTTACCACACGTGGATTCGTTACCACACGTGGATTGGTTACTACACGCGGATTGGTTACCACACGCGGATTGGTTACTACACGTGGATTTTGTAAAGAGCGTCCGCTGGTCATCAGACCTACATTATAGAAATCGCTTGTTTGTATGAAACGACCATTTGAATCGGCTGTTCCATCAGCATATGCAATTTCATCTGTCATAAATGAATAGTGAATACCACGAATTTCTTCAATGAAATCAGATTTAACCGAGTCTGCTATATTGCTTTCATCATAGTTGTAATTAAAATTCAACTCTAAACCATATATAGGTGTGCCATAAGTGACAGATGTATCACGAGGTGTGATGAGAATAGGCATACGGTTAATGGTCAATAATCCATCTTCGAATATATAATTGAAATGATCTATGAAGTATAGTTCTTCAGGTATGCCCGGATTGAATGGAGTAATAAATGGAGTTACCTGATACAAACCAACATTGCTGAAAGCATGCGCCAATGTTTGATACTGAACATTGCTCAAACCTATATCGGCAAGAGTAAAGTTTGTTGAATCTAATGCAACACCATTTACTTTAATGGCAGAAGCGAAATTCGGATTCTTTTCACCGAACTTACGGGAAGTTGTATTGGCCTTAACCACTACAGTTTGCTTTACAATAGCATTGAAATAATAACTGTCAGAATATCCACCGTCTAAACCACTAGGAGTTACAGGTTGATTATAAACCTGCAAAGCGGGGTTGTCAGTATATGATGGAATAACAACCTGAAGTGTATTATTTGCTATTGTAGTATACTGTAGTTCAACACCGCCGAAGAATACTTTTGATGCACTGTTGATGTATTGGGCATGTATTATTGCACTAATCGAATAATTACCGGGTTGAGGTATACCTAATGTAGTTTCAAGTTGACCGGTTACTGAATCAACATAGCTGTAGGTTTGCTCAGGAATTTCAACGGATACAATGTTAGGCAGAGGCATTGCAAATGACTTAATGGCTTCGGTTGGTTGAACCATTCCATTGCCAGATTTAAAGTTAAACCCACTAACACCTATTGGCAGCGCTGTAGAATTCAACATTGACTTCAGAGCATCAGGAGATATATCCTCGTTGAAGAATTTCTTTCTGGCTTGTAATACCAATGCGGCACCGGCTGCTGCATGAGGAGCAGCTGCAGATGTTCCAAAGAAGTTTGGTATTCCGTCTCCTTCAATATCGAAAGAACTGAAATTAACAGAAGTATTACCACCATCAGGAGCTATGAAATCCGGTTTGTTTCTTAAAACACCTTTTGCATAACTACCACCCTGAGATGAGTATGAATTGACCAAAGGAGGATTAACTCCAAACATAGGTGTGCGTGTATATCTTACAGCTCCAACGGTAAACGCTCCTAATGCATTAGCCTGGCCAATAATGGTTGATTCGCCGCTCAGATGCTCATCAATAGTAGCATCTCCTCTAAAGAAAACATATTTCAACTTCATAACCTGAGTACCCCATCTGCGTACAATCATAATATTTGCAGTGGTTTGTACTTTAACTGTAAACGGCACAATCTCTATTGGATCACCCCAGTTGTTTTTACGATTCAATCCAAAGAGTTTGCTGCCAGTTTCATCAGCCAGGAATATATCAAAGTCATTTTGAGCTCCGGGCAATTGCTTTAACGAGTAAATAGAATCATCCCATTGCAGCACCAGCATATATGTACCAGGTTTCAATGAAATCTTTTGCAAGTAATCACCACCACCAAAATCGTGCACCATACCTGTAACTCCCGAAACTGTAATCGGATTGAACATTGCTTCATATGATGCATTGCCAAAGTTTCCAGCAGAAGTGAAGTAGGAGATACCCATATCCTTAACGGTATTCACCGACTTACTAATGATACCATCCTGAAAGAATGGTTCGGTGATGTAGGTAATATCATCCACGATAACATCGCAACCGGCATTAGCCAGTTCTAATATACCTTCGGCAAAGTCACCGGCATTAATAGCACCTGTTCTGAATTTCAAATCAGCTTTAGGAGCAATGTCATGTACTAATTGTAACATAGCTCGACCTTCATCAATGGCACGACCTAAAGTGTATTCTTTAATGATATCAACCGGATTTGGATTTGTTGAATTTCCAGAGCCGGGTAAATCCTTTTGTAGTATATCCAATGCCGCAGGGTCACCGGGCATTAGGTTATAGCTATCAGACATCACGCCTATGGTAATTCCGCTGCCATCCAGATTAAATAACTTTCTTGCAGAATCAGATTTCATCGCTATGTCGCCACCTGTATTTATAAAGCCTACGCTTTGAATTGGTCTTGCAGTTTCTATAACGAAATTGACCACATCATTTCTGGTATTCAATAACAGCAGGTTTGATATAGGGAAATATCCTGTTATTCTGAGAGTACCGGCATCGCCACCTACAAAGCCTGAGTTGCCAAACTCATCTACCATTTCATAACCAGGGCTTAACAACATATTTTGAACATAGTCAAAGTTGCTTGCGGGTTCAGCTTTTGCAATTACGTCTATTAATACTAATGTAGAATCTTTCAACTGGTAAACAATCTCCTTGTCATTAATCTGTTGAATAATCTGGAAGAAAGTATCAGTTGGAAGATCATATATCTCTGTAAGGTAGATTAATCCTGGACCAATAATTGAATCTCGTCCTATACCAATATCAGGGAAACCGGGTTCTATACAGACAGTTTCAATCACTTTCAAAGTAAAGCCTGCAGTACAACCAATAGCATCGGTAACTGTATAATTGTAGTCACCACCAACTAATCCGCTAACAGGGTCGCCACCGTAAACATAGGGTTCAATTCCACCTGTAGCAACCAGTGTTGCGCTGCCTAACAGATTTAATTCAGTACAAACCACTAAGGTATCACCCGTGCTGCTGCTTAATGACACATTACAATTACATGCTAAACTGTATGTTGCACCTGCATCTTTGCCAGAGCTCCAGTTTGCATTCATGTAAGCAGGGTCATCAACCTGAATACAGGTTAGCAATGGAGTGAATTTTGCATCAAATGTTAAAAGGTTTGCATTGTTGCCGTTTTGAATATTTAAACTGGCAAGTGGGGCATTTGTTTGAGTTGTTAATACGGTTAAGTTTGTTAGCGCCGAAACATCAAGCGAGGTAAGCAAGTTGTCATTCACATATAAAGTGGTGAGGTTTATGTTGGTTGACACATCTAAACTGTTGAGTTGATTAAGCTCCAAGGAAGCAAAGGTCAAGTTTACTAATCCACTTAGATTTATATTTGAGAGCGAATTGTATCCTGCTTCAAGAGTTATGAGCGAGGTATTAGATGAAAGGTCTAAGTTGGTTAACTGATTTCCATTACATCTTAATGTATTGAGTAAAGTATTCGCTGATACATTTAGTGTGCTTAGCTGGTTGTTCTGACAATTAAGGTTTGCAAGAGCAGTATTAGCAGAAATGTTTAATGCTGTTAAATTATTATTGTAAACATGCAACAAGTTTATTCCTGTAAATGCCTCTATACCTGTTAAGTCAGAAATGCCTTGTCCGTTTACATCAATACCGCCTGTATAATTAGAAGCTTCAGAGCATTCGATTTCGCCATTACTGTTTGCGTTAATGCCGGGATTAGCAAGCAATGCAGCTTTAAAGTTAGCATCGGGAATGTTTACAACGCATTGAATTAAATCACTTCCATTACAATCTTCATCAATTCCGTTATTAGGTATTTCGGTAGCTCCAGGATAAATGTTGGCATTATTATCATCACAATCACCAAAATTTAGAACATAGCCAGATGGAGGAATACATAAGTTACCTATACTCAAATTCACCGCCACATTGCCATACGTATCACCATCGTTATCTGCATAATATGTTTGTGCATTAATAGGAGCACAGGAGTTTCCTGTAACTACACCACCCGGTGCAACCCAGTTTGATGTTGGGCCACTTAGCGCAAAATTGTTAAGTGTACCAGTATTACCAAATCCACTAATATCAATAAGAGTAGTCTCAGATGTATTATCTCCTCCATCATTGCCCTGGTTAAAATTATACCCTGCAATTAATCCTGTAGAAGCTACTGATACTTCACAATTATATCTTGCTGCTACTTCTGCAGCACATAATTCTCTGATCCATATTCTTAATTCATCAATGCTTCCATCAAATTCATTTGAAGTGTAAGCAACATCACCAATATACAGAGTGGTATTACCTGTTCCCTGGAAGGCTGAAGTAGCAATATCTTGACCTACTAATATTCCATCCCTGTATACTTTTCTTTCTTTAGTTACATTATTGAATGTACAAGCCCAATGATGCCAGTTGTTGTCATTAGTAATCGGAACAGCTAAGTCATTGTTATAGAAGTTAAATAAGAAGTTGCCACCAGGGTCAAAACCGATATGTAATGTTTGATTATCACCACCGCCACCTTGTGAGAAGGCAATATCATAGGTGTTAGTTGAATTTCTCTTCAACCACATTTCTACTGAGAATGAATTATTCGCTAAATCAACTCCAGAGTTAGGCACGATAACTTTATCATCGGCACCATCAAAACTTAATGCAGCGCCAGGATCACATCCTACGTGAATACCAGGATTGTTATCATCGCAATCGGTATTATCAAAGACATAACCAGCAGGTCTAGGGTAGGATGTTTGTGAAACATTTGGATCACCATATGTGTCTGAGTCATTATCTGCATAGAAAGTTGAATCGGTTCCTAAAGGAATGCTTGGGAAATAATTTCTTAAAGAATTAGGTCCACCATAACAACCAGCATCATTTCTGGAGCCATCTATATCATTTTCCGAAGGATTAGGATTGCCACCATTGATGGCATCGCTACCGGCTAACATTACACCATTAAAACGGGTAACACTATTCGAGGTCATGTTGTTGGTTCCATCAGGAGTTGTGCCTGAAACAGCACTGCCTCCTCCACCTTGTTTGTTGAAATAGTTGTAACTGAACTCAGCAGGATCTCCTGCTTCAATTCCGTATCCTACACCTACTAAATTGTTTACACTGATGAGGTTATTTTTAATAACCCAATTTGTACCGCCTTTAAATATGGTTGCAAGGAATGTACTGGTAATTCCTCTTATAGTATTGTTTATAAAATAGCTTGGGCTTCCATTATAGAATG
The DNA here is from genome assembly GCA_964640655.1 of uncultured Bifidobacteriaceae bacterium. GTDB lineage: Bacteria > Bacteroidota > Bacteroidia > Chitinophagales > UBA10324 > BJGO01. The sequence continues at coordinate 25,595 of CAZXFT010000004.1, forward strand.
CACCATAACTAGTAAATCCATCAGCCCCCTGACCACCATTAGGCCATGTTTGAGCCAGTAAATTGTTTTTAATGGTTACCGGATTCTGACTATTGTTAAGGAACAACACAGTTCCATTACCACTCATGTACATTTGATTTCCTTGTACTAAAATATTATCGCCAATAGTTGCAGCATTGTCTAACTGTACACAACCAAATACTGATTCGATGTAATTACCAACTACACGACCTCTGCCAATGGTGATTGATGTAGTAGGGGAAACTGTAATAACCGTATCTCCTTCAATAATGGCATAGGCATCATTATTTCCCACACTGGTATTAATAGTACCAATAACAGTAGAGTTTATCACTCTTACAGTATCTATGTTGGTGTTTAAAGAAGTGATTTCGCCGGTTACATAAGCTTCAAATAATTGCCATCCTGTTCTTAAAACTACATTTCCTGTTACAGCATACTTGCTTCCCGGAACACCTGAAATAAATACCAGATTGTTTTTGCTTGCAGATATATCCTCAATATTCTCATTAAATGATGCGCCGCCAGCTCTCGGGTATATTCTTATTGTATCACCTGAGTTTGCATTATTAATAGCATTTTCAATACTAGTGTACCAGCCGTTTATTCCATTTTCTTCTACTGTCAATACCGAGGCTGCCGCACAATTAGTACTGTATGTTGCCTGCGCATCTTTATTGGCTAATCCTCCAAAGTTTGCATTCATGAATGTTGCATCATCTACCTGAATACAATACAACAATGGATTACTATTGGCGCTAAATTGAGTAAGGTTACTATTATTACCGTTCTGAACATTTAAGATTGTTAATGATGGTGTGCTACTAACATTTAGCCAGGTAAGCCCCGTTTGTGCAGATAAGTCAAGACTTGTAACAGCCATTGAAGGGCTATTAAAGAACGTAATGGCAGTGTTTGCCGAGAGGTCAAGATTGGTTATTGGATTTTGCCCGCACAGCAAAGTATTAAGTAATAAATTATTACTTAGGTCAAGGGCTGTTAACAAGTTTTGTGCACAGAATAAGTACGTAAGTTGTGTGTTAGCGCTTAGGTCAAGCGTAGTGAGTGAGTTGTTATAGCAAGTAAGGCCGTTCAAAGAAATGAATGCTTCTATGCCTGTTAAATCGGCAATACCCAATCCGTTAATATACATGTGGCCGGTATAAGCAGATGCTTCTGAACACTGTATATCTCCATCACTGTTTGTATTAATCGCAGCATTTGCTAATAAGTATGCTTTAAAGTTTGCATCGGGAATATTTACAGTGCATACTAATGGACAAACAGTGCTATACGTTGCTGCTGCATCTTTATTGGCACTCCAATTATTATTCATATAATCCGCATCATCAACCTGAATACAGGTTAATGCTGGGTTAAAGGTGGCATTGAATCCAGATAGATTTGCATTGTTACCATTTTGAATATTCAGAACTGTCAAGAATGGGTTATTATAACAACTTAAATAAGTTAGTAAAGTATTAGACGATAATACAAGTGAAGTAATTGAGTTGTCATCACAGGTTAAACTTGTTAATGCAGTATTTGATGATACATCAAGTGAAGTAAGCCCACTGAAACCACAGAATAAAGTTTGTAATAAACTATTTGCTGATAAATTTAAAGGAGAAGCAAATTGATTGGCTCCGCAATTCAAATAAGTAAGCGCTGTGTTTGATGATACATTTAATGATGTCAAATTATTGCCCTGGCAATATAATTCTGTAATATTTACAAATGCCTCGATGCCTGTAAGATCAGTAATTGCACTATTGGCTACATTGATTATTCCTGAAAATGCAGTGGCTTCTGTGCACTGAATTTCTCCATCGCTGTTGGTATTGATTGCAGCATTTGCTAATAAGTATGCTTTAAAGTTTGCATCGGGGATGTTTACAATACAAACCGGCTCTCCAATCTGAAATTCACTGAATGAAGTTAGATTGCCCACATATAATGATCCATTATTAGGAATTACACCTGCAGGGTAGGTCCATGTTCCGCCATCTAATTTAGCTAATATAAAATTAGTCTCATTTGTAGGTGGTCCATCTATTTCAGTAGGATCCCATTCAAAAGTTACATCACACTCAGAGAAGACAAGACTGTTATTTGTAATTGACCAGTATAAATTTAAACTACTTGCAGGATTGATAAGTGTTGACGCAATATCCGGATGATCTCCGAAATTGTTATTAATTGTTATAGAGCCACCCACTGTAAAACTTGGATCAAGAGTAACTGGGGCATATGATGATACGTTCCCAATCGGGAATAATTTCGGTCCCGGATTTGTGATATTACGTTCAACATTACCGTTTATCCATGAGGTTCCACCACTATTATTTGTAATGGTAACAGCATCTTCCAAGACTATTTTATTTGCACCGGTGTGAAGTATTCCACCATTCAGTGTTAATGAATTTGTAATAGTCTGATACCCTGATGTGATGGTTGTACTTTCATTGTTTATACTGAAGTTTGTTATATTACCAATACCGGAAATTGTTTGATCTCCGGTGCCCATAGAGAAATCATTAAAGTTAATAGTTCCATCATTAATGATATTAGCACCGGAGAATGCAAGATTCAATCCATTTAATTCAGATGAACTATTAATAGTATAGTTACCTGTATGATCACCGTTTGGTGGAATTCTTAATGTTCCGTCTATAATTACTTCACCGAAATTGCTGAAAATTATTCCATCGAATATGAATACGTTATATCCATCAACTATAAGTGTCCCGTGGTTTTCAAAGCCGGTGTTAAAATTGGTTGAGTAGTCAATTTGAGTATTTGAATTAAAATATAGAGTACCAAAGTTTTTGAAAGTAGTATTTGTACCTTCAAAGATCCATGGTGTGAAAAGACTTACATCACAATTCCCGTAATTTATGAATTGTAAACCATTAGTGATACTGAAACTATTACTAGCTAACAAAGACAATGATGCATCAGCTTCAACTATTACACTACCATTGATGTCATTGCCGCTTAAGGACACAAAACTTCCTAATGTTAAAGTACCGCCTGCTTTTATTCTTACTATTCCGTCTATATCCATTGAACCGGTATTGAGGCTTATTTCACCAAAGCATACGATATCATCACCAGGACCATCAGCAACAGTTAAACTGGCTTCACTTGAACTTAATGTAATACCAGATTGAATGGTTAACTGATCAACAGGAATTGATTCATCATATACAACATTATGCCGTAAGGTTATTCGATTGTTTGAAGCATCAGGAGTTGTGATCGCGGGTTCCCAAATAAATCCATTGAATCGTTCCCATATTCCGGGATTATCCCAGAATCCGGTAGTGGTAGTACGATAATCATCTACTTCATCTGTTGGAACAAAAGGTTCTCCAACCTGAAACTCACTGAATGAAGTTAAATCTAAAGCTGTGATTGAATTAGAAAATGCATCGGTTACTGTTGGAAGTGTCCACGTACCTCCGTCATTTTTCGCAACTATGAAATTTGACCAAGTAGCACCTAGGTCAATATTTACACCGTCCCAATTAAAGGTTACATCGCATTCGCTAAATGTAAGACCATTGTTAGTGATTGTCCACGTGCGGTTTACTGATTTGTTTGGATCAATTCCCGAGATTGCTACATCAGGATGGTCATTTAAATCGGAACGAATCAAGACAAAACCACCCGCTGTAATTATGGGATCTATCGTTACCGGAGCGTAATAATCCACATCACCGACGGGAAATAATTTTGCACCAGGTGTTTGTATATCACGCTCTAAATTACCTACTACATATGATAATAAACTGGCGTTGGTAATTACTACATCATCTACTAAAATCAATTTATTGGTACCGGTAAAAAAATCTCCCTCTAATAAGTCTAATGTTCCGGTTATTGTTTGGTTACCCCCAACCAACCCAACGCCATCATTGTTGTCTATAGTCAAATTTTCAATGGACCCGTTACCATTAATATTTTGACCCGATGGTCCCGCCATTACAAATGATGAATTGCAAATAATGGTGCCATTGTTGGTTAGGTTAGTTCCGTTGAAAATGTAATCGGAAGTAGTTCTTGAGAACTGTGCACCAGTTCCGATGGACAATGTTCCATTATCTATAACTAGAGTGCCATCATTTGTAAGCGAACCATTGTCTACATTCACAGTACCATTATTGGTAAATGAAATTGAAGCATCAATGATACTTTCAACAGGACTTATTATTTGCAAGACACCATCTGAGAAATTGTTTAATGTACCTCCGATGTTACTGAGTATATCGGCACCTTCAGTGAGAGTTATTTGAGAGTTATTATTTATTGTAGAACCATCATTTAATCTTAACGCACCAAATGTTTGAACCGTAATGTTGCCATTGTTATTAAGTATTAACCCATCATTGATATTAAAATCATCGAAGTTGTTAGAGTAGCCTTCAATCCAACTGCTGCCGGGTAAAAAATTTAGTATTCCGGGTCCGTCAAATGTCGATGTCTCATTTGTATTAACGTATCCGGAAATTTGAGATGTAGCTCCTGAGGCTATTGATAGCGTTCCTGTATATATATTGATAGTTCCAAAGCACGTTAAGTCCGTAATTCCTGGTCCGTTTAAAATATTGAGATCGCCTTCGTTTAAAGTTAATTCACCCAATGGTGCAATGACCAGTTGATCAATGTTAACAACAAACGTACTTATTGATATAATGTCACCATCTCTGATAGTCACTAAATTACTATTAGTTCCATCAGGTGGTACAACCGCAGACACCCAAGCAGCACCATTACTTCTTTGCCAGTTGCTAACATCATTCCATGACCCGGAACTAACAGTTCTATAATCATTTAAAGCACCTATTGGAGCTAATTCACCTATTGCATAGGATCTATCTGTAAAGTTTGTGATTCCAGTAGCGTTAATAGAAAGAGTTTGAGGGTTGTTAGTTGGAATGATTGTCCAATCGCCATTGTCTGAATTTTCTTCAGCTACGACAAAAAATGCGGGGTCTGCATCTAAATCGATATTAGGACCGTTCCAATTAAAGGTAACGTCTGCTGTTGTATAGGTGCCATTATCCTCAAACTCCCAATGTGTATTAACGCTTTTACTTGGATTAATTGGTGATATGTTGATATTGCCTTGATCTCCTGAATTGCTTCTAACGGTAATGTCTGCATTTGTAACAACTCCATTAAGTGTAACTGAAACAGGATTAAAGCCGTAACTACCAATGTTGCCTACTGGAAAAAATAATGTGCTCGTTCCTGAATTGAAAACTCGTTTTAAAAAGCCATTAATAAAGCAATCTTCGTTACCACCAGTAATGTTTGCCCCATTATCTATAGTTAAAATATTTGAATTTGTATGGCAAACTCCTTTAATTAAATGTAGATAGAAATAAATGGTTGGATTGCCGTTAACTAATAACCCGTTAATGTTATCGAGTCTCAATGTTTGTATTAAACCGTTTCCTGCTAACACCTGTGTGAAAAATGAATTGCTATTAAAATTTATTTCATTATTGGAAACAAGACCATTATTCGTAAATGTTGTGCCTTTAAAATTTAAAGTAGCACCTGTTAGTTCTGCGCCTCCTGAAATGCTATAATTACCTGTCTGTGTTGTACCAAATTGCCCAACATTTAATACTCCGGAGTTAATATTTACAGTGCCGGAGTTATTTAAGATTGCACTTGAAGCAATATTACATGTGCCATTGGTTTTTGTTAGTGTTCCAGAATTGTTAAAAGTTAATGCTGCTCCTACGGTACCTTGACTAATACTGCCACCTGAGCCTGAGATGTTAAAAGTACCTGTATTATTAATGGTAGCATTAGTTGATGCACCGGAAAATACAATATTGCCGGTTGTAGTAAAATTAGCTGTACCTGCATTTGTAAGAGTTCGTCCATCTTGAATGATGGCAACATTGCCAGCTCCATTTATATTTAATGTTGCACCAGCCTGAATGGTTGTAGTACCAAATGCACGCAGAATACCTGAAGTCCAGTTGAAAGTTGACCCTGATTGGAAAGTCATTGATCCCCCTCCTTCAACAATTCCTGCACTAGTAGTTGTAAATGTCAGTCCGTTACCATAGGTTGAGTTTCCTGCTGCCCTGAAAGTACCGGCATTAACATTGATATTCCCCGCACCAGAAAAAGAAACAGTACCACCAAGATCAATAAGACCTCCCGAAGGGACAGAAAATGTTCCATCTATTTGGAACGAAGAATTTCCAGCAGTAAAAAAGTTTGCACTTAAAACTGTAATAGTACTGCCAACACCTAAGTTTAAAGTTCCATTTTGATTGAAAGTAACATTGGTATTAATAGTTGAGTTTGAAGTATTGTTCCGTGTTATTATACCTGATGAATTATTAGTAATAGTAAATGAGCCTCCGCTGGTATTGTTAAAGTTTGCGTTAGCGTTCATTAAAAATGTTCCATTATTAATAATTATGACACTTGAACCAACGGCAGTACAATTAATATTGCCTGATCCTGCCCAATTGATGGTTCCTCCTGCTGAATTAGTTATACTGGCTGAGTTTTGTATAAATGCAGTACCACCTACACCAGGTATATTCATGGTTCCTCCTGATCGAATGGTGGTTGCCACATTGTTGATCAAGGAACCCGCACTAAAATTAAATATTCCCCCGTTTTCAATTACTACTTCTCCAGTTCCAGCAACGGTTTGGCTGTTTGATACATTAAAGGTTCCAAAGACCTGGACTTCTGGAAACGAAGGGTCATTGGATAATGTTAATTGATTTGCTCCGGCTAATTCCAAGGTAGCGCCATTATCAACTACAATTTGATTTGCTGTGATTGAACTGGCAATTGTAATGGTATGAGGGCTACGTATAGTAATATTCCCGTCAGTAACTGATGGTGCAACAGTTGCTGGAACCCAAGTAGCTCCATTGAATCGTTCCCAGTTTGATGCTAGGTTCCATACTCCTGTAGTAAATGAACGGTAATCGCCAGCTGTTTGAGCTTTTAATTGTAATACCGAAATGAATACTATGAGTATTAGCATCAGGCATTTGAAATTGTTTGAACGGGGTTTCATATTTATAAATTGGGTTTTTTTAGAATTTTTAAGAGTAGGGGGCAAAAAGGGAGATATTATTTCGTTCGAAGAGTAATAACCTTCGAATTGTAAATTGGGGATAAAGAGATGATGACTCTTAGTCTAGAGTTTGTAAAATGTAATTCTGAAATATTTTCAGACTCGTTTATTATAAAATTTCGGTTCATAGGGATTAGGTTTGAGTAGTAAGATATGTGTTAATATTTTTTAAGGTAATTTGAAGGAAGCGAATATATAGCAGATTACAACAAAAGGTATCACTACTATTAGGGATACTCGTCGAAATGTGGACAAAATGTTTAAAAACAAGGTTTTTAACAATAATTTAACCCTAAAGGGGGTGATATGAACTCGACAAATGGTTGAAAAAAAGCGATAACTTGTTTTAGAAAAACTACAATAAACAATTAATAGTACGTGCACTAAACGAAATAATAAAATTCTCAAGGCTATTTTTAGCGCAAACAGAATTGAAATGGCTAAGCAGGAACATCAATATACCGAGGAGTCAATCAGGTCTTTAGATTGGAAAGAACATATACGGTTAAGACCAGGTATGTACATCGGTAAACTTGGCGACGGTTCTTCAACAGATGACGGAATATATGTACTTCTCAAAGAGGTTATCGATAACAGTATTGATGAATTTCAGATGGGATTTGGAAAGTCCATTGATATTAAAATTGAGGATGGAAAAGTATATGTACGCGATTATGGCCGAGGAATTCCATTGGGGAAAGTGGTTGACTGTGTTTCGCGTATTAATACCGGTGCCAAGTATGACTCAAAAGCATTTCAAAAATCAGTTGGATTAAATGGTGTAGGTACCAAAGCTGTTAATGCACTTTCCGCTTTTTTCAAAGTTCAAAGTGTGCGTGAGGGTAAAACTAAAGTTGCTGAATTTGAAAAAGGTGAATTGAAAAAAGAAAGCAAGGAGGAGAAAAGTGCAGATAAGAACGGCACTACTATGAGTTTTATTCCTGATAACAGTATTTTCAAGAATTATCATTTCATTCAGGAGTTTGTTGAAAATCAGTTGTGGAATTATGTGTTCCTGAATGCAGGTCTCACCTTAAATTATAATGGCAAAAGTTTTTATTCAAAGGATGGGCTCCTTGATTTATTAAAACGCAAGGTGAACGAAGAGGAAATTCGATATCCGATAATTCACCTTAGAGGAGAAGATATAGAAGTGGCACTGACACACCATAATCAATACGGTGAAGAGTACTATTCTTTTGTAAACGGTCAATATACCACTCAGGGAGGAACACACCTTGCTGCATTAAGAGAAGCTATAGTGAAAACAGTTCGAGATTTCTATAAGAAAGATTTTGAAGCCGGTGATATCAGAGAAAGTATAGTGGCCTCTATTAGTGTACGAGTTCAGGAGCCGGTGTTTGAATCTCAAACAAAAACAAAACTGGGTTCATCTCATATGTTTGAGGGAGGACCAACCATCAGAAATTATGTGGTGGAATTTCTTTCACGTGAACTCAATAATTTTCTACATAAAAATCCAGCTACTGCTGAAGCAATCTTAAAACGTATTCAGCAAAGTGAACGCGAACGCAAAGACATGGCCGGCATTAAAAAGCTGGCAAATGAGCGCGCAAAAAAAGCGGCATTGCATAATAAGAAACTTCGGGATTGTCGTGTTCATCTTGACGATGAAAAAAATGAAGCTCGCTTAGAATCAACTTTATTTATTACCGAAGGTGATTCGGCAAGCGGATCGTTAACCAAGTCGCGTAATGTGGAGTCGCAGGCTGTATTTAGTTTGCGTGGTAAGCCACTCAACTGTTTTGGTTTATCTAAAAAGGTGGTTTATGAAAATGAAGAATTCAATTTACTGCAACATGCTTTGAATATTGAAGAAGGACTGGATACCCTTCGATACAACAGAATCGTATTGGCAACCGATGCCGATGTGGATGGTATGCATATACGATTGCTGATGCTCACTTTCTTTTTACAGTTCTTTCCCGACCTTGTAAAAAATGGTCACCTCTATATTCTTGAGACACCCTTATTCCGTGTGCGTAATAAGCAAAAGACGTTATACTGCTATAATGAAACTGAAAAGCAGAAAGCTATTAAAGAAATAGGCAGTAAGCCTGAGATTACCCGATTTAAAGGACTTGGTGAGATTAGCCCTGATGAGTTTGAACGCTTTATTGGTGAGGATATTAAACTAACTCCTGTCATTCTACGACATGATATACCTATTCAACAATTACTCGAATATTACATGGGTAAGAACACTCCCGACAGACAAACTTTTATCATTGATAACCTGAAGGTGGAAGCGGATATAGTTAAAGAAGAAGCTGAACTTGCTGTTGCAGAGTAGTAGTTGATTTTTATATCAACATTATTAAATACGAGTACTGACTATTTGTCAATACAGGCTATTTTCTAAGCATATTTACTATTTGCCTGATTGAGTTTATCGTGAAAATTAATACATCAATAGCGCTTGCCGGCAAACTCATTAAACATAGCTAGGTATTACCATTTAAAAACATGAACCTTCCTTCAAGCATCTTTTACCGGTTTATGATTTCTGATATATAAGCACCGGCGAATGAAACAATGATTGGAGAGAAAGCTGCTGTAACTATAATCAAAATACACTAACAGCAATTTGAAAATGCTTCTTTAACAGACCTTAATGGAATGAACAGTTTAATTGAGCGCTCTAGATTTATTTCATTAAATCTTATTCGAAATCAGGGTAAAGCAAATACTTTTTTCTAATCGCTTTGTATTTCTTAATATCCTCCTGCCAGGAGGCTCTTATTTCGGCTTCATTCTTTCCGGCAATAATGTCTTTGCGCAATTTATCAGTGCCGGCTAGTTTATCGAAAAAGTCGTTGAAGAATTTTGGTTTGTCTAATGAAGTCTGATACATTTCAATAATGTAATTCAGAAACAAAGAACGTTTATTAAGATAGTATCCTACGTTGTAACGACTCAGATCAAAACCAGTGCAAGCCTTGTTTAAATAGAGCGGTGTTCTGTTTCCCGTATTCACCTTTGGAGTGAATGTAAAGGTACCCCTCAGGCTACCGGGATATCCAAAAACCTGAAAAGGCATATCTGTGCCCCGGCCAACACTTACAATAGTTCCTTCAAAGAAACATAGAGTAGGGTATAGAAATATGGCATTCATGGTAGTCAGATTAGGGCTTGGGTTAACCGGTAATTCATATAATAATTTATGGTTGTAATTACGACAAGTCATTATCTGTAAGTTGCAACGCAATGAATCTTTCAACCATTTTTCACCATTCAGCATAGTCGCATATTCCCCAACGGTTAATCCGTGTACTACAGGTATACTTTGCATTCCCACAAACGATGTGAAGTCTTTATCTAAAACCGGTCCGTCAATATAATAACCATTTGGGTTAGGCCTGTCTAATACTAATAAAGGCTTACCGTATTGTGCGCAAGCCTCCATGACATATTGAAGTGTGCTGATGTATGTATAAAATCTGACACCAACATCCTGAATGTCAAACACTATTATATCAACTTTAGCCAGATCAAGAGAATCAGGAGCTTTCTTTTTACCATAAATTGATACTATTGGAATTTTTGTTGATGGATCAATTGAGTTAATAATATCGGCACCAGCATCTGCATCTCCTCGGAATCCGTGCTCGGGAGCGAATATGGAAACGATATTTATTTTGAGTTTATGCAGCGTATCTACAAGATGAGATTTGCCGATTACTGAGGTTTGATTGACAACAAGTCCCACACGCTTGTTCTCCAACAGATTCAGGTATCTGTCCGTTTGTTCAGCACCTGTCATTATATCCGTACTGTAAAATTTATACTGTGCAAATACATTGTTGTGAATGCTGTAAAGGAGAAGAATGAATAAAAAGTACCTGTTCATGATACCGCTAATTTGTACGATACATACCATATTAATGCCGTAAACTTGTTGCGGATATCCACAGATGAATTTATCACTTTACCTCACCAACAGAATTGTATTCAATCAGCAGAAAGGTTTTTCGAGATTCATCATTATTATTTCCCTGGTAGCTACTATACTCAGTGTTGCTACCATGATTGTAGCATCAAGTATGGTAAAGGGTTTCCGATACGAGATAGCAAATAAGATATACGGGTTCTGGGGGCACATTGAGATACGTTCGTTTGAAACATTTAATGGTTACGACGATGAGCCAATAGAAAGGGATGCACAATTAGAAAATGAGATAAGTGCTATAGCTGAGGTAAAGCATATTGCAAAATTTGCCATGAAGCCCTGTATACTGAAAACTGAAAGTGAGATTGAAAGTCTTGTATTGAAAGGAGTTGATGAAAACAGCAATCAGGCGTTCTCATTCAGAATCATAGAAGGAGATTATATCACTGCCATAGATAGTAATGCATCAAACAAAGTTGTGCTTTCTGAAATAACGGCAAACAGACTTCATCTGAAAACCGGAGATAAGATTGCCGTGTATTTTGCAGCACAGATTAATGGTAATACACAGATGCTCATTCGCAATTGTATCATCAGTGGTATTTACAAATCAGGGCTAAGTGATTTTGACAAAACATATGCACTGTGTTCTCTTCAATTTATTCAGAAAATAAACAAGTGGGCAGATAACCGGATTACAGGATATGAGATAATGCTTCAACCAGGTACCAAAGAGGATGCAATTAAAAAAGTAGCCGATGATATACATCATGGTAAATTGAGTTCTTTTCTCTCGGCCAAGCCTCTTTCCGAACTATATCCCAATCTCTTCGATTGGCTTGAGTTGCAAAAGATGAATGAGATTATCATCATAGTTTTAATGACTATTGTTGCCATGGTGAATTTGATTACTATGTTGCTGATTTTAATCCTGGAGCGTTCAAGATTTATAGGTGTACTGAAGACTATAGGTGCACGAACTATTTTAATCTCAAAAATATTTGTTTATCAATCTGCATACATCGTGGCTTTCGGGGTAGTATTAGGTAATGTGTTGGGGTTGAGTATTTGTTTTCTTCAAAAATATTTTCACTTCATCAAGTTAGACGAAGAGACCTATTTTGTTTCTTTTGCTCCGGTGTATTTTGATTGGCTGTACATCATGATGATAAGTATTGCGGTTTTTGCTGTTTCGGTATTAACCTTGCTCTTACCCACATTCGTGATTTCATCTATTAAACCATCTAAAGTTTTAAGATTCAGTTAATGAAAACATTCTTTACCTCATTAATACTTGTTTGCATATTTGAAACACTAAGTGCGCAAACATCCTGGCAACCAAATCTGAATAATAGTTCCAAGCAGAACACGATTAAGATCAATCCAGTTAATCCATTTTTCGGACAGTATCAGCTCGCTTTTGAGCGCATGCTCAACGAGAAAATATCTATTCAGATTGAAGGTGGTTTGATTTCAAGATCACAAAGTGGATTAAGTTATAATATTAAAAGTGAAAAAAACGGATTCATAGCACTTCCGGCATTCAGGTATTATTTCTATCGAGAGAGCAATGACGAACCTATGTTTTATTTCAGCGCAAATTATCGTTATCGTCAACTGCACGAACGTTTTACCGACAACGAATACAATACATACTCGCACAATTACACTCGTTATTATAATGGTTTAGGAGTTACCATTGGCGGTCAGTATTTTATGTTTGACCTGATTTCCATTGAGGTATTTGGTGGTTTGCAGTATGGAAGAGTTACAGAGAGTTATCGCTTTGATAATGTCAATATCACTCAAACAGATTTTGAAGATGAATTTCCGCTAGCCACATTCACCGGAAGTTATCTTTCCGGTTTTCATAATTTTCCACTGCGTGCCGGAATTGTATTGGGTATTGTGTTTTAGAAGTTATTGTTTTTGGGCAATTAACAAAACAGATTTACCTATGCTATTGAAAAGTAATTTATCAGTAATCCGCGAAACAGGAACCATTGTTTTATCCCAAAATTTTACCTGTTTGAGTGTTGGATAGCTCTGTTTCAGAAACAACTTGTTGGCCGTGCTTGCAGCAAGACCAACAGAATCTAAGTAGACTGCTTTAATGATGTTTAATTCAGATGGGATTGCGTCTCGAGTTCGCTTTAAGGAATATCGTCTGTAGTGGCCTATTGCTTTATCAAATGGACTGTATAAATACTGATGAGCCGGAACAATTATTAAAATAACGCCACCGGGCTTCAGGTAATTAGATGCCAGTTTTAATTCAGATTTATCATCTTCAATATGTTCTATTACATCTATATAAAGTATGGCATCAAACTTTTCTGTAACAGGAATATCACTCAAGAATCCGGTCTTTGTCTTACAACAATCAGGCAGTTTCTTCTCGGTAAGTAATTTTTCAATATTATTGGTGAGAGCAGAATCCGGCTCCAGACAAATCCATTCATCCTGTGTACCATCGCATAAACTAAGCGTGGTGCCTCCAATACCTGCACCTACTTCAAGAACCCGACCCTTTAAATATTTTTTAAAATATGAAGAATAATAGGCTTTCCAGTTTTTGGCGTGCTGGAATAAAGTAAGTTCATCGCCGATGTAGTCTGTCTGTTGGCTCATGGTTGTAATAATACAAAAATTAGTTTCTATTAAATTTCAGCCGCAACCCGTTTACTGCTTCATCGAAGCTGCCTTCATGAAATACCAGATTACCATTTACGAAAACAGAATCTATAGTTCCTTTAAATGTATAACCTTCTAATGGAGACCATCCGCATTTGTAGTATAAGTTCTCTTTTGTAATTTTTTGTTCTTTAAATAAATCAAATAATACCAGGTCGGCATAATAACCCTCACGTATGTATCCGCGTTCTGTCACCTGAAAACATTCTGCCACATTGTGACACATCTTGCGAACAATTTTCTCTAAACTGATTTGCCCTTGATGATAGAATGAAAGCATCATCAATAACGGATGTTGCACTAAAGGCAGTCCTGCGGGTATTTTAGAATAATCAGGCTCCCCACTGGCTGTAGTGGTGTGTTTCTCCTGCCAGGTGTGAGGGGCATGGTCAGTTGCTATCACATCAAACTTGTCATCTATTAAAGCCTGAAGCAATTTTGGTTTGTGTTCAGGGCCCTTAATGGCAGGATTACACTTAATTAAGCCGCCAAATTTTTCATAATCATTACTGTCGAAAAACAAATGATGCACACAAACTTCGGCAGTTATTCTTTTTTCATTCAGTGGAATATCATTTCTAAACAATTCAATTTCATCCATTGTACTAATATGTAAAACATGAAGTCGGCTGTTGTGACGCTGAGCCAATTCAATGGCGTACTTGGTTGAGGAAATACAATTTTGGGCATCACGTATGTCAGCGTGAAACTTCATAGGTACAGCATCGCCATATTTTATTTTGAATTTTTCCACATTGGCTTTTATCATACTATCTGTTTCACAGTGTGTCGCAATGATTATTGGTGAATGTTTGAAAATGTTTTCAAGAGCATTCGGATCATCTACGATAAGATTACCGGTTGATGAGCCCATGAAAATTTTAACTCCGCATATGTTGTTTTTGTCTAAACGTTTAATCTCCTCCAGATTAGTGTTGGAAGTTCCGAGATAAAAAGAGTAGTTTGCTAAAGAAGTCTTTGAGCCAATCTCATATTTGTGTTCTATCAAGTCGAGTGTGACTGCGGCTGGGCTGGTGTTGGGCATTTCCATAAATGAAGTTACACCACCGGCCACTGCCGCTTTTGATTCAGAATAAATATTGGCCTTGTGAGTTAATCCCGGTTCGCGGAAATGAACCTGATCGTCAATAATACCCGGCATGAGGTAACGACCTTCTGCATCTATTTCATGGTTTTTAAATTTTACTGAAATATGAGGTGCTACTTTTTCAATTCTTCCGCCTTTTATGAGTACATCAAGGGTTTGGATGCGGTCTTCATTAACGACCTGTGCATGTTTGATTAAAATACTTTTCATCAGAGAGAAAGATACATTTTAACTATGCCATCGGGCATGTTTACAAATAATTGTTTTTTTCTTTTGTTAACTTCAACAACCGTATTATCATTTAAAGGCAACAAAACTTCTTTACCTTGAATGTTAATTTGTGCTACATCATTAGCCGGAAGTTGCAGCACATCTTCAATAATGCCCAAATCTCCTTCCACCTGATCTATAAGCGTATAACCTACTGCAAATGAGTAACCCTCGGCAACATTCTTTTTGCGGAACATCTTTTTATCGGCTAGCAGTTCTTTACCGGTAAGTTTTTCTGCTTCTGATCTCGAAGTAATTTCTTCGAACATCAGAAAGTAGGCATTGTCAGTAGCCTTCCTCAAACCACAAACAAAGTAAGGTAAGTCACCAGTTTTTTGACGTATAAACAGGGTATCAATATTCTTTAAACGGGCTAGTTGTTTTTCGTCGAAAAAAACCTTTAATTCCCCGTTCAGCCCCTGAGCTTTTATAATTTGACCAATAACGATTAATTCCATTGGCTGCTAAGTTCACTTAGTATCTATAAAAAAAAAGCCCTCCGTAATTCAGGAGGGCTTTTTTTTTAGTTTGCAGATACCTTATTTGCCTGCGGACTTTTTGTTTTTCTTTTTCTTAAGTCCTGCGTGGCCTTTTTCGCGTGCAGCAGCAATAGTACGACTGTGGTCGTCTTGCCATTGTGCCCATTTAGTATCGGCTTGTTCCTGAGTGAGAACGCCTTTCTTTACGCCGCGAAGCAGGTGCTTGTGGAAGAGAATGCCTTTAAATGAAAGAATCTTGCGAACCGTATCGGTTGGCTGCGCACCTTTTTCTAACCATGTTAATGCTGCATCACTAGTAATGTCGATGCTTGCAGGAATAGTGGTTGGGTTGTAGGTGCCGATTTTTTCAATAAAACGGCCATCTCTCGGCGAACGAGAATCGGCGATAACGATATGGTAAAAAGGAGCTTTCTTTCTACCCATACGTTGTAATCTGATTTTAACTGGCATTGTGTTTAAAAATTTTGAGGCGCGAAGATACGTTAATTGACCTCATTTCAAAATAACGTGGTTATTTTCTATAGAATTCTATTTTATGAGCTGCTTATCAGTAATCCACATCTTATCAACATTCGTTTTTAATAAATACTAGAATTGATTCAGTACAGATATTTTCGGAGCAAAATAAACTACTACCATGAAACTCACAACGATTGTATTTAGCATCCTGACCATTTTTTGTTTCCACTCAACGGCTCAAAATATCTCATTGCAAAGTTTTGCAACCGGTTTTTCTCAACCTGTAGACCTTGCTCATGCAGGTGACGATAAGTTGTATGTTGTCGAGAAAGCAGGTAGAATAAAAGTGATAACTCCGGGTACGGTCAATTATCCTACATTCTTAGACATTTCAACAATTGTATTAAGTACCGGAGGTGAACAGGGATTGTTGGGATTAGCATTTCATCCGAACTACGCAACAAACGGATTTTTCTATGTTTGTTATACTACCGGTACAAGCCCTGGAAGCAGTATAGTAGCAAGATATACCAGAAGTGCGGCCAACCCACTTATAGCAGAACCTTCTAGTGCACTTATTCTACTATCAATTCAACAGCCATTTTCGAATCATAATGGTGGTTGTATAAAATTTGGCCCTGATGGTTTCTTATACATCTCTATTGGTGATGGAGGTAGTGGCGGCGATCCACAAAACAATGGGCAAAACTTAAATACCCGATTAGGCAAAATCTTGAGAATAGATGTTAACCAATCCACACCTCCGCTGAATTACAGCATACCTTCAACTAATCCATTTGTCGGAGCAACAAATGCACAACCCGAAATATGGGCTTACGGCTTAAGAAATGTTTGGCGTTTTAGTTTCGACAGAATCAATGGAGATCTCTGGATAGGAGATGTTGGACAAAATATTTGGGAAGAAGTAAACCGTCAACCGGCAGGCTCTTCAGGAGGTCAAAACTACGGATGGCGTTGCTACGAAGGAAATGCGGTATACAATACTACAGGCTGTGCATCAGCAAGTACTATGACTGCTCCTGTGCACGTGTATCAACATGTAGGAGGTGATTGCTCTATTACTGGTGGATTTGTGTATCGTGGCACTTTAATTAACAGTTTATGGGGTAAATATTTGTTCACGGATTACTGTTCTGGTTTAATCAGATCTTTGACACAAACACCAAATAATGCATATAACTCTGCTAATCTGCTGGATGCCAATAATAATCAGCACGTTAGTTTTGGCGAAGATGTTTACGGAGAGTTATACGTACTACAAATTCAGGTTGGTTCAATTCTGAAGATAGTTGATAATTCAAATTGTAAACCCAAAGCAATAATTACAAACTCGTCTGTTAGCTGTGGTCAATCTATAGTTTTAAATGCACTATCCAATCCTTCTCTAACATATCAGTGGCAATTGAACAGCACAAACATAAGTGGGGCAACATCTAGCACATATACTGCAACACAAGCCGGTAATTACAGAGTTATAGTTAATCGTATCGGAACAGGATGCAGTGGTGCTGATACATCTGCAGTATACAATTTCCCCGGCTGCCCCAAGCCTTCAGCACCTGTTGCTGTTGCATCTGTTAATTCTGCACAGGTTACATGGGGAGCTCAGCCTTGCGCTACCAAATACAGACTTCAATATAGATTACAAGGTACCACAACCTGGACTACAATTAATAATTTATTAAATACATCTTATTTCATTAACAATTTAACAATAGCTACAACTTATCAGGTGCGTGTGCGAACTCAATGTAGCAATAACGGCTCCTGGCTATCGGATTGGAGTTCCATAGTCAACTTCACCACCCTCGGTGGCGTAACTAATTGTGTGGCTCCATCAGGAATAAATATCACTAATATTACTGCCTCTAATGTAACTGTTAACTGGCAACCAATCTCAGGTGCATATGGTTATAGAGTTCGTTTTCGACCACAGGGAACAACATCATGGGCTGTAAATGTCATCAACAATGGTAATGCTACATCACAAAGCATCAACGGTTTAAATGGCAGTACCACATACGAAGTACAGGTTTGCACCAAATGTCAAAATGATCCTCAGCAGTTGTCATCTTATAGCAATAGCATAACATTTACTACACCAGCTCAACGACTTGAGGATACTGAAGAAATGCCTGTTTTGGTTAACATCTATCCCAATCCTGTTTCAGACATTGTAAACATCAATACTTTGGTTACTGAAAGCACAAGTCTGAACATACTCATCTATAATGCTTCCGGACAATTAGTGTTATATAAAATGATGGATGGAATTAATCGATCGCAAACACAAGCTATCAATGTTCAACATATGCCTGCAGGAATATATCTTATGGAAGTGCTTAGCAGTGATGCAAGCAAACAGACACTTCAGTTTGTGAAGCAGTAATTAATCGTAACGGTTGAATATGAGCATCGGCACCGGAGGATGAAACGCTATGTCTTTTGTAATGCTTGGAAAGACAAGTTGGGCAAAGAATCCACGGTGCTGATGCACAGTTACCAATAAATCAACTTGTGCATGTTTCACATATTCTGTTATTGCGTCAGACACATTTACTCCCTTTACGATTGCTAAAGATGGTTCAATACCATTCATAGCTTGTTTCAGGTTACTCATAAATTCTTCAATTTGTTTTGTAGTCAAATCATCCTGATAGGTAGTAACATCATCTACACGGAGTAAAGACAACTTGCAATTAAATTCTTTATACCATTCGTAAATGTCTTTGATGTAGTTGATTTCTTTTTGACCAAAAGAAGAAGAGATAACAATATGTTGAATTTCTCGATAAGGTTTATCGTCCGGTATAATCATTACAGGTACATGTGCATGACTAATGACGCTTGCTGCAGTACTGCCTACTGTTACTCTCTTAAAACCGCTAGCGCCTGTAGTTCCCATTACAATTATGTCGCAGGTATTTTCTTTAAGAAAGTAATTGACTTCTGAAGCGGCATCTCCGGCGGTGATGATACTTTGAAATGAAATTGTAGGGTGGGATTGAGTTAACTGAGTTTTAAGCACATTCATGTTTTTTTCAGCGTCCTCTTTAAACTGCGAAGCAATAATCAATTCAGTGGGCACATCAGATGCTGCAATGGGTATAGGGTATGCATGCAGGAGAGTAATACTTGCATTGAAATGTTTTGCAATCATACAAGCATGTTCCAAAGCATTATTGGCGCAAGCCGAAAAATCTGTAGGGAAGAGTATGTGTTTCATACAATAAATATAGAATTACTTCTGAGATGACATTAATGACTATTGTCATAATGAACATTAAGTCTATGTTAAATTAAATTATGAATCAGGTGAGCGGTCAATCAATTTGCCATACATTACCATACTTTGCTTTCTGATACTCTCTTGATGTATGGTTTCAAAGATTTTCATCATCAGATCCTCTGAAAGTTGAAATTCTTTAGCCAATTGTTGAACATTATTTATTATTTCATTCCAACGCTCAGGTTGATAAATCTGAATATCGTGCTCCTTTTTCACCTCACCAATTTTTTCAGCCAATTCCATACGTTCTGCAATGAGCTGTAATATTCTGTTATCAATACCGTCAATTAAAGCGCGCAACTGTTCCAGAGAATGACGGGAAAAGGGATCACTGATTTCGGCACAGCGCCAGTTTATAGATGAAATCAGTTTTATGAATTCAGCAGGAGTAATTTGTTGTGCTTTATCACTAAGTGCTGCATCGGGTTGATGATGAGTTTCTATCATCAAACCATTGTATCCGAGGTCGGCGGCCTTTTGAGAAATTTCGTATAAAAGACTTCGCTTTCCGCCAATGTGGCTTGGATCGCAAATCAAAGCCATATGCGGTAATCTGCGTTTGAGTTCTATAGGTATTTCCCAAGCTGGAGCATTTCGGTAATGTTGAGAACCATATTGAGAAAAACCTCTGTGGATGGCTGCAATCACTTTTAGTCCAGCCTGAGTAAATCTCTCAATAGCACCATTCCATAATTCCAAATCAGGATTTACGGGATTTTTTATCATCACTTGAACTCCTGTGCCGCGAAGCGATTCAACTATTTCACTGACTAAAAATGGGTTGACAGTCGTGCGTGCACCTGTCCATACAGTATTGATGCCTGACTGTAACACATCTTCCACGTGTTGAGTGTTGGCTACTTCAACCATTGGGGTCAAGTTATAGGTGGATTGAACCTCGATTAACCAGTCCAACGCAGGTTTACCGATTCCTTCAAACGTTCCGGGTCGGCTGCGTGGTTTCCATACTCCACTGCGGAAATAACTGATGCCAGTATCCTTTAACTGTGTGGCAATGCACAAAACCTGTTCTCTGGATTCGGCAGCACAAGGTCCAGCAATGAATATTGGGTTTGACGTATTGGCGGCAGCACTCATTCGCGGGTAAAGGTATTTATGATTCTGATATCATTTCACTCAACATTCAGTGCCTACTCTTTGTTTACATTTGTTGCGCAAGTATGACATCCGACAATCCGATAACACTTTCATTCGAAGACACCGAAACAGCATTTTCATACAAAAGTAATGCGGCATTAAGCAAGGCTCATTTATTATTCAGAATGATGAACAACAATACATTGGTAAAAATTGGAACCAGAGTAACTCCCTGGGCTATGGAGATAGGACTTCCGATAAAAGGCATTGTACGATCCACCATATTCAGTCAGTTTTGCGGTGGCGAAACACTAGATGAAACGCAAGCTATAATTGACACCCTGGCCACCCATAATGTAGGTGTTATTCTTGATTACGGTGTTGAAGGAAAAGAAAGCGATGCTGAATTTGAAAGAGCGACTCAGGCATTTATCCGCTCTATGGATTTTGCAGGTCAACATCAGAGTATTCCTTTTGTGAGTGTAAAGGTTACAGGTCTTACTGCATTTGCCTTGCTTGAAAAAATAAATCAAAAAGCCCCGCTTAGCGAAAGTGAACTAAAGATGTGGCAGCAAACTGAAGATAGACTGGAACGGATTTGTGAAACTGCTTCTCGTAATGGAGTGAGTCTTATGATTGATGCTGAGGAAAGTTGGATACAGGATGCCATTGATGATTTATGTGAAAAATTGATGATTCGCTATAATCATCAGCGTGCTGTAGTCATTAACACCATTCAATTGTACAGACACGACCGTTTACAATTTTTAAAAGAAGCGCATCAAAGATTGAGCAAACATCAAATAATTCAAGGTTATAAATTGGTGCGCGGTGCATATATGGAGAAAGAACGCAAACGCGCATCAGATATGGGTTATCCATCACCAATACAACCGGATAAAGAAAGTAGTGATCGCGATTATAATCTGGCTATAGATTTTTGTCTGCAACATTTGAACGATACTTTACTATGTGTGGCATCACACAACGAATTTAGTAACCGCTATGCCGCACAGCGGGCAATTCAGCTCAAAATTGACAAGCAGCATAAACACCTGCATTTTTCACAGTTGTTGGGTATGAGTGATAATATAACTTTCAACATTGGCAAGGCAGGATATAATGTAACCAAGTATGTGCCCTATGGTCCGGTGAAGGATGTAATTCCTTATCTGATGCGACGTGCACAGGAGAACACCTCTGTGGCCGGTCAAACCGGTCGCGAACTGTCGTTGATTCATAAAGAGCGTGCTCGCAGAAAGAGTACACGTTCATCTCATTGACTTTTTTACTATTCGACTCTTGCAGGGTTTGTGAACATCTGCCCGTAGCATCTGTAATATAGGGATTATTTGATTCTAACTTTACACTATGGTGTGGCGTTTAGCGTTTAACTTCCTTTCTAAAACTTATATTAAGAACCCAATGAAGATATTAAAAACACTGCTCGTAGTAATCGTTACGGTAAATATTGCTGAAGCACAAGTGCGCAAATACAGTAACGAATTCCTGAACATAGGTGTTGGTGCACGTGCTCTAGGAATGTCCGGTGCGCAGGTTGCTTCAGTGAATGATGTGTATTCCGGATTTTGGAACCCGGCGGGCCTGATGTACAGCGAATCCAATTTTTCTGCAGCATTGATGCACAGCGAGTACTTTGCCGGCATTGCCAAGTTTGACTATGCTGCTGTGGTAAAACCAATTAGTGATGGTAATAAACGAATCGGTCTATCATTGATTCGTTTTGGTGTGGATGATATACCTAACACTTTGTTCATCAAAGAGCCCGACGGAAGCATTAACTACGATAAGATTACATCATTTTCTGCAGCCAACTACGCATTTGTGGCATCTTATGCAAGCAACACAGGTATTAAGGGTTTAACATATGGAGGTAATTTAAAGGTAATCCACAACAACATTGGAACCTTTGCCAATAGTTGGGGTATGGGAATAGATGCGGGTGTTCAATACCGAAAAAAATACTGGAGATTTGGAGCAACTATAAAAGATGTTACCACAACATTCAATGCCTGGTCTTTTAGTTTCACCGATCAAGAGCAACAAGCTCTTCTAAGTTCAGGAAATGTTATTCCATCAAGTTCAACGGAGTTAACAGCTCCACAAATTATACTTGGTGGTGCATACAATTGGAAGATTTCGGAGAAATTTAATCTGCTACCTGAACTCAACCTAGTGCTGACTACAGACGGAAAGCGTAATGTGCTTATTCCAGCAAAGCCATTCAGTATTGATCCAAAGCTGGGTGTGGAAGGCAGTTATGCCAATATGATTTTTCTTAGAGCAGGTATAGGTAATATTCAGAAGGTAACTTCTGATGTTGATGCAAAACAGATTACAACCATGCAACCCAACATCGGTATTGGTATCAGAATTAAAAACATCACAATTGATTATGCATTTTCCAATCTTGGTTATCTGTCTAACGCACTTTACTCGCATGTGTTTTCTGTTAAACTCGATATCAACAAGAAATAGACTATGAGAAATTTTTACCTGATAACATTCATACTTACTGCATTTCTTTTTTCTAAAGTTGTTCAAGCGCAGTATCCTAATAGTTGGATTAATTATTCTCAGAGTTATTATAAAATCAAAATAGCACAGGATGGATTATACCGCTTAGCCGGAAGTACCATGCAATCTGCGGGAGTGCCACTTTCAACTATAGATGGTAACAAATACAGAATGTTTTATAAAGGTCAGGAAATACCAATCTATGTTTCTACAACAGGTCCGCTTAGCTCAACTGATTTTATTGAATTCTGGGCTTACAAAAATGATGGTGCACTCGATGCTCAGGTTTATAATAATCCATTGCATCAGGCTAATGATAAACTGAGCATATTCAGCGATACGTCTGCCTATTTTTTAACATGGAGCAGCGCAATTTCTCCAAACCAGTATTTAGTTACTAATAATGTTTTAACTAATCTTCCACAAAAAGAACCTTATTGTTGGTTTACATCAACCAATGTTTACGGTGGTTCTCGCGACCTTGTGGCTATTAATCGTGGTCAACCGGAAATTCAAGGGCAGCAAATCTGGGATTCAGACTTCAGCCAGGCCGAAGGTTATATTGATGTAACTTTTAATTATAATACTATTACACGAAATGTTTATACTCCTTTTCCATATACAGCCGGGCCTGCTGCAAAATTGAAAACTCAGTGGTGCGGTAAGTTTCCGACACAACACTTTATGCAAGTTAAAGTTGGAGGAACATTATTCACTCAGCGCAATTATTTTGGTTTCAATGTACAGCGTTTAGATACCATTTTCCCAAGCAACTCCTTACTCTCATCACCTCAAACAGGTGTGCAGTTCAGCTCAGCACAAAATCCAACCACTACGGTTGACCACAACGGTGTTTCATACATTCAAATTGCCTATCCACGTCAGTTTAATTTCGATAATCAATCGCAGGTGTTTTTTGAATTGAATGCATCAGGTATTAAAAAATATTTAGCTATATCCAATTTTAATGCGCAAAGTACAACTCCTGTCTTATATGATATCACCAACAAGTTGAGACTTGAAGGAGTTATTGCCGGCGATACACTAAAATTTGCTCTACCACCTTCGGCAGTTGATCGTCAGCTGGTTTTGGTAGCATATACACCCTCGGTAATTAAAGATGCTATCAACATAAAACCCGTAAGCTTTAAGAACTTCACCCTCACTCAAAATCATGGTGATTTTATCATTATTAAAAATTCTGTATTCGATAATGATGGTAATGGAAATAATTACCCCGAAGAATACCGGGTAATGAAGAATCAGCATGGATATACTGCAGTGATAGCAGACATTGCCGATCTCTATAATCAGTTTACATATGGCGTGGAACTGCACCCAAGTGCCATCAGAAACTTTACTGATTTCATTTTGGATACCTGGACCGATGTGCCTCAACAAAAATTTATGTTGATTATAGGCAAGGGTATAGAGTACATGAATTACAATTCAACACCTACACAGAAAGCGCTATGCTATGTACCTACATGGGGCAATGCCGGTTCTGATATATTGCTCACAGCATCACCAACTAGTACCGTTCCCCGTATTCCAATTGGCAGGCTATCGGTGCTCACAGCGGAGGAGTTAAAAAATTACATGAACAAGGTCGATGAGTTTGTAGCACAACATAACACGCCACAAACTATTGACAATAAATTATGGATGAAACGTGTGATGCATCTTGCCGGTGGTTCAAATGCCGATGATCAGTTCTTGTTTCAATATATTCTGAACTCATATGCAAAGCGTATTGAGGACTCCGTTTATTTTGGTGGAAAGGCAAAACTATTTGCCAAGAACTCCACAGAACCGATTTCACTGGCCCAGTCTTCTGAAATGGATTCTTTGTTTAATACAGGCATATCATTATTGACATTTTTTGGTCACTCCTCATATCAGTCTTTGGATTTCAATCTGAACAATCCTTACAATTACAATAATCAAGGTAAGTATCCGGTTATTGTAACTAATGGTTGTCTGGTTGGAAATCTGTTTGCTCCCGATCAAGGGCTTGCTGCTCAATTCACTTTTGCCGATCAACGAGGCAGTATAGGTTTTCTGGCTCCATCAACATTCGCAGTTTCCAATAGTCTTGAAGTTTATACCGAAAGTTTTTATCATAACATGACTCAGGAATATTACAACGAGCCTGTTGGTGTAATCATTCAGAAAACGATACAAAGAGTTATGAATCTTTGGGGATCTAATGTTGATAGAACGGTAGCACAACAAATGTTATATAACGGTGATCCGTCACTGCGATTAAACGCACATGCAAAACCTGATTATGTAATTGAACCTCAGTCTGTGTATTTCTCTCCGACTACAGTTACTGCTGGCGTAGACACCTTTACTGTAAATGTAATTGTAACAAACATTGGTAAAGCAATTAAGGATTCAATATATATTGATATTACACGAATACTACCTGGTGGTCAGCAAAATGTGATTACATATAGCAAGATTAAAGCACCGTTTTATATTGATACTGTTTCTTTCAAGGTGGCTAATAATACTCTTACAGGATTAGGACTGAATCAATTCAGTATTAAAGTGGAAGCCGATAATCATGTGGATGAATTATCAGAAATGAACAATTCATTGAACGTCGACCTTGTGATACAATCTGATGATATCATTCCGGTATATCCCTATGACTTCAGTATAGTTACAGCCCCATCAGTTAAACTCAACGCCTCTACTATCAATCCATTTTTAGCGAATGGTCATTATGTTTTCCAAATTGATACAACTGAAAAATTCAACTCACCTCTACTTAAGAAAATTAGTCTAACACAAAATGGCGGAGTAGTGAGTTGGACACCACCGATCACTTTATCTAACAATGCTGTTTATTATTGGCGTACATCAGTGGATACCATTGGAGGTAAGGAATACAACTGGCACAACTCATCATTCATTTATCTTTCCGGTTCTTCAACCGGTTGGAATCAATCGCACTACTATCAGTATTTGTATGACACCTACAATAACATTGAATTACCTGATACACGCATGTTTAAATTCGTTGACGATGTCAAAAACATCAGTGTATTCAATGGTATCACTAATAATTTTGGCGGCCCTCTTAATTGGGACGAACCGTCTTACTATATCAATAATGTTCGTTTAGCCAACTGGACATGCGGAACTAGTGTAAACTGGTTATTTGCTGTAATTGATTCTGCAACGGGTATTCAATGGGAGAGTGTAAGCCAGGGTAATGGCTTTGGTCAATATGGAAATTATCATTGCTATCCTAACAACCTGAATGCTTTCTATTTTAATACAACTACAACTTCCAATTTTCAAACACTCATCAACTTTATAGATTCTATCCCACAGGGAAATTATGTCCTGGCTATGTCTATCAACAATCCGAACTACGCTGGCTTTTCACAGGAGTTGAAAAACGCTTTTCATACCATCGGCGCTCAAGACCTTGATACCATCACCACTAACAGGCCTTATGTGTTATTCAGCAAAAAAGGGGACTCCAATTATCCTGTATATGAAATTGTAGGTAGCAGTTTTAGCAGTGTCATTGATACTACATTTAAAATTATTGGTCAGTGGAATAAAGGAAATATTAGTTCAGTTAAAATAGGCCCTGCATCAGAGTGGCAATCTCTAAAATGGAATATTAACCAGGTGGAGCAGGATATAGATGATGTTCGCTTGCAGCTGTTTGGTATTAAACAAAATGGAACTGAAGAATTAATTAGCAACAACATTGTTGCCAACGATACATCATTAAATGGAGTAAACGCTGTTCAATATCCATACTTAAAACTCAAACTAAACCTTGAGGACACCACCAACAGTAGTGCATCTCAATTACAGTACTGGAGAATTAACTTCAAAGGAGTTCCTGAATTAGCCATTAACCCAACTGCTTTTTATCAAATTACCGACTCTGTTAATCAGTTTTCAAATTTCAAGTTAAAATATGCCATAGCCAATGTCAGTGAGTTCCCTATGTACAATGTCAAATGTCGTTATGTGATTACAGATGTCAATAACAACCCGACGACTGTTTTCAATTATATTGATACCATACCTGCCAATGATACAGTCATTGCTCAGTTGAACTACCTCATTAGCTCTTCATCATTCTTTGGTTTAAATAAGTTGTTGATCGAAATCAATCCAATAGATGCCGACTACAAACAGGAGCAATACCACTTCAATAATTATGCATCGATGACATTTAATGTTGGTCGTGATAATGTAAACCCTTTGCTGGATGTAACCTTCGATGGACAGCATATATTGGATGGGGATATCATATCTGCACGACCTGAAATTCATGTGCGCTTAAAAGATGAAAGCAATAAGATGCCTTTAAATGATACTTCATTAATGAAGATTAAACTCATCTATCCTGATGGCACTATTAAAAAAGTTAAGCTTGATGGAATTGTCAATGAGTTTTATCCGGCAGACAGCACAAAACTCGATCAGGATAATACAGCTCGTGCCATTTTGAAACCAATATTTGACATGGATGGCAAATACCAGTTAATTGTGCAGGGCTACGACAGAAGTGGCAATGCATCAGGCAATTACGATTACAAAATTACTTTTGAAGTCATCAATAAATCTATGATTTCCAATGTGCTTAACTATCCGAATCCGTTCACCACTCAAACACGATTTGTGTTCACACTCACCGGGTATAAAGTGCCAGACTTCTTTAAAATTCAAATACTTACTGTTACCGGTAAAGTTGTGAAAGAGATATACAAGAACGAACTCGGAACCATCAACATCGGTCGCAACATTACAGAGTATGCATGGGATGGGACAGATCAGTATGGTGATGCTTTAGCTAATGGATTATACCTGTACCGCATCATTACACGCATTGATGATCAGGAAATTGAGCGCTACGAAACGTCAGCCGATAAATACTTCAAGAACAACATCGGCAAAATGTTTTTGATGCGTTAGTGCGATTTTAGAAATAGTAAATCGCTGATAGCAAGAACAGCAAACACAACTGAGGCAATGCCATTAGTAGTGAAAAACGCACGGTTAACCCTTGACAGGTCATTGACTTTGACGATAGAGTGTTGATAGTATAACAGTATAATGAATAGTGCTATGCCGCTGAAGAAAAGTACTGAGAAATTTCCGTAGACACCTGTTAATATAAGTATGGATGCACTGATAAAATGAAACACCCTGCTGAGAGTCAATGCTTTATTAGCTCCTAACCATGCCGGTATTGAGTGCAAATGATTTTCACGATCAAAAGTCTCATCCTGCAAAGCATAAATAATGTCAAAACCGCTGACCCAGAAAAGCACTACAAACGACAACATAACCGGCAATAAAGCAAATGAAGCCGTGATCGTCAAATAAGCGCCAATAGGGGCTAATGATAATCCTAGACCTAATATCAGATGTGCCAATGGTGTGAAACGTTTGCTATAGCTGTATCCTAAAATTACCAATAACGCTACAGGAGAGAGATAAAAACATATTTTGTTGATGAAAAACGTGGTGAGTATGAACCCTGTTGAAGTGATGATCACCAATATTAATACTGATGATTTACTTACTTTTCCACTTGGTATTTCCCGCACTACTGTGCGGACATTTTTAGAATCAAAGTCAGCATCGGTATATCGATTAAAGGCCATAGCGGCGGTTCGGGCTAATACCATGCACATCAACATTTTGATAAATAATATTAAATTAAATGCAGCTTGCTGCTCATGGTATGCCAGTATAAAACCGAGTATAGCGAAAGGTAAAGCAAAGATGGTGTGGCTGAATACCACCAACGAAAAGTATTTTTTCATAAAGCAGGGCAAAATTACATAGGCTATGCACTTTGAAGTGCATGAGCTTTACGCTTCAACAAATAGGCATTCATCTCATCAAGGTTCAAGGCATTGAACAGATAATCTTTGGTTAAGCCGCCTTTGCGAGCAGCCAGCATTCCATAATGTATGTCGTGTATGCCTTCCACGCTGTGAGCATCAGGATTTACAGAAATCTTTACACCTTTTTCCATTGCGTAATATATCCACTCCCAATCCAAGTCAAGTCGCCATGGATTGGCATTTAATTCAATCACCACCTGATGTTGAGCGCAGCTGTCTATAATTTTTTCATAATGCAATGGATAACCGGCACGTGAAAGAAGCAGTCTTCCGGAAGGATGTCCAAGTATAGTGGTGTATGGATTCTCAATGGCGCGCAATAATCGGTTTGTTGCCTTTTCAATATCCATATTTAATATAGAATGCACTGATGCTATCACGCAATCGAATGAACGCAAAATTTTATCATCGTAATCCAGCGAACCATCAAAGAGAATATCACTTTCTATGGATTTAAAAATTTTAAACGGGGAAAGTTTATTGTTCAGTTCATCAATCTCATGCTGCTGTTGAAGCACGCGCTCAACCGACAATCCATTTGCATAAAACGCACTCGCTGAGTGATCGCTCATCACCAAATACTGCATTCCCATTTTAATACAGTACTGCGCCATTTCTTCTATAGTATTCAATCCATCTGACCATGTGCTGTGATTATGTATGATGCCTTTGATATCTTTCAAGTCGGCTAATGCAGTAGTCTCATTTTTTTTGATCCATTCAAATTCTTTATGACCATTACGCATTTCGGGAACAATGTATGATATGGCCACTTCTTCAAATATTTCCAGCTCGGAATTAAAAGATTTTGAGAAATCAATATTGAAATGTGAAAGAAAATTTTCGTGTCCTGTTGTTTTAAATAATGTGGATACAAATTCATGTTCTGTACAACAGGTGATATAAAGGGGCAGGTTAAAATGATTCACCAATACCATATGATCTTCAACACGCTCACAGGTGTATATCGGGGAAAGTTTCTTATGAACTTCTAGTGCTGATTCAGCTATCACATAATCCAAACGATTCAATACAACATCTCTGCGGCGAAAAGCACCACTGATACTCACATGTTTTCCTGAAAAAATATCTTTCAATTCATTTTCAAACGCCAGAGCATCATGCTCCATCAGGGAGTAATGCAAATTGCCGGCACTGATTTTCATAAATTCAATTTTCTCCAACACACTTTGTTGTGTTTTGGAGCCGAATCCTTTCAACAACATCAGTCGGTTTTCTCGACAGGCGTACTCAAGCTCGCCAATAGATTCAATACCCAATTCCTTCCAGATAGTCCCTACTTTTTTTGGACCAAGACCTTTGATATGCAACATCTGAATTATACCCGGAGGTGTTTTCTCTATCAATTGCTGCAATTGTGGCATAGTTCCGGTTTTCAAAAGCGTAAGAATTTTTTCCTGTATAGCCTGTCCTATTCCGGGAATGGAAGCTATTTCTTCAAGACTCATGGTTGAAAGCTCTTTTCCAACTTTACCAAGCTGAAATGCAGCATTCATATAGCTCTTTGCTTTAAAGGAATTTTCACCGTGTACCTCCATCAGCTTTCCCATCAGTTCCAGTGCATTTTCAATTTCTGTGTTCGTTAACATACCAGCATTTGATGCTTTGAAAAATACTAAAGCTATTTTAACTAACTTTCGATGCAATTCAGAGCATAAATGACGTTATTGAAAACTGTGAACAAACTATTATCCTCTCATTCAATTATTATTCTTTTCGCGCTGCTTCTACCTGGCTTTAAATCTTTTGCCACCCACGAGCGCTCCGGCGATTTACAATACACCTATATCGGTAACAATACTTTTCGCATAGTGGTTACAACATTTACCGATCAAACATCGGTTGCAGCCGACAAAGACAGTGTAGAGGTTACCTGGGGTGATGGCACAAAGAATAATATTGGCAGGATAGAAATAACAGACCTGACTATTAACATTCGACGCAACAGATACGAGGGTATACATACTTATGCAGGTTTTGGTACTTATATTATAGGTATGAAAGATTTAAACCGTATTCAGGGTGTTCAGAATATCAATGCCTCTCAATCGGTTGATATACCCCTTTTCTTCGAGAGCCTCCTGGTATTTGCCGATCCTGCTATCTATGGTAACATCAATAATTCTCCTATCCTCACTACCAATTCAGTCGACTATGCTTATGTTGGTCAAATATTTACTCATAACACCGGTGCATATGATCCCGATGGTGACAGTCTTGCTTTTGAGTTCTTTGTACCCCTTGCTGATCAGAATGTGAATGTGCCCAACTACATCTATCCACATCTGTTATCTTCTCCTCAGGGAACACTTACTCTTAATCAAACTACCGGAGATATGGTTTGGAATTTCCCTACTTATAATGGCATTGTCAATGTAGGGATACTCGTTAAAGAATTTCGTCGCATCTATGTCAATGGTGTTTTGCAATCGATAACACAAATTGGATGGGTCAAACGCGATCTGCAAATCATCATCACAGACTCCAACAACAAACCTCCCATCATTGCTCAACTCATAGACACGTGTGTCGTAGCCGGAAATCCGGTGAACTTTCTCATCTCCGCTACCGACCCCAATCCCAATCAAACTATTTCGTTGTCCATGTCCGGAGCACCGTTTATAGTGGCTTCAAGTCCAGCTACTTTCGTTACTAATACACCCGGCATCAGCTTTTCATCCGGTGTATTCAACTGGAACACAAACTGCACACATATTTCACCTAATCCATATACTTCAGTGGTTCAAGCAAAGGATAACACCAATCCAATTCCGCTTTTCGACATCAAAACATTTCGTGT
Source organism: uncultured Bifidobacteriaceae bacterium (assembly GCA_964640655.1). Taxonomy (GTDB): domain Bacteria; phylum Bacteroidota; class Bacteroidia; order Chitinophagales; family UBA10324; genus BJGO01. The sequence goes on from CAZXFT010000004.1 coordinate 57,350, forward strand.
AAAAGTCGTTGGCCCACCTGTACAGGATGTGCAAGCAATACCTCAGGGAAATAGTGTTCTTGTTACCTGGGAAAATCCTTATGTATGCAGCACTGTGCAAAAGTTTATGGGTTTCTCGGTGTGGCGACGAGAAGGACCTAACCCTTTTGATATTGACACCTGCACTCCCGGACTTGCCGGTAAAGGTTATGTGAAAATTGCAAGTAAACTATTTGACTATTCTTATCTTGATAATAATGTCATCATTGGAAAAAATTATTGTTACCGCGTACTCGCTGAATTCGGTATAGCTACTTCTCTTGGATATATTACCGATTTCTGTGAAAGTTTACCAAGTAACGAAGCGTGCACACAGTTGAAAAAAGACATTCCGGTTATGACAAAAGTTAGCGTTCTTACAACTGATGTGGCTACAGGAAGTATTGTAGTGAATTGGTCCAAACCATCGAAGAGTGAGTTGGATACCATTCAAAACCCGGGACCATACAAATATGAGTTATATCGTTCTGTTGGTTTTACACCTAACAGTGAACAACTTGTTCAAACATTCACATCCAATACATTTTATCTGTTGAACGATTCCTCATTCACAGATACCGGTTTAAATACAGATGATAATGCATACAACTATTTCGTACGTTTTTATTCGAACAACAATAAACTCGGAGATGCACGCTATGCTAGTTCTGTATTTCTAAATCTGCAATCTGCCGGCAATGCGCTTATTTTAAATTGGCAACTTGATGTGCCTTGGACTAATACAGAATATCACATCTACAGAAAGAACAATATAACTTCTTTGTTTGATTCCATTGGAAAATCAATAAACACATCTTACCTCGATGCACCGCTCATCAACGACTCTACCTATTGTTATTTGATCAAATCAGTTGGTGCATACAGCATCAGCAGTATTATTTCACCCATTATCAACTTTTCACAGGAAGAATGTGGAGTGCCGGTTGATACGGTAGGTCCTTGTGCGCCTCAACTTCGCGTTGCCAATAAATGCAATACGAATGCATATCCTTACGACGATTTTACGAACAACCTCACCTGGACGAAACCTGAAACAGAATGTGGCGGCGATGCAGTAAAGTATTTCATCTACTATGCAGCACATAATGACGAAGAGCTTGTTCTTATAGATAGTGTTCTATCAGTAAATGATACAACGCTCCTACATACACTTAATAATTCTGTAGCAGGGTGCTATGCTATTGCTGCTGTGGATTCATTCAATAACATTGGCGACACGAGTAATGTGATTTGCTTAGACAATTGTCCACTTTATGAATTGCCAAACACCTTCACACCTAATGGCGATGGTAGCAATGATTTCTATACTCCCATAAAACCTTATCGCTACATACAAAAGGTAAATATGAAGATTTTTACTTCCTGGGGCAATTTGGTTTTTGAAACCAACAATCCTGAAATACTTTGGAATGGTCTCAGTCAGCAAAGTGGGAAGCAAATGCCGGATGGCACTTATTATTACGTCTGCGAAGTTTTTGAAGAACGACTTGAAATTCAGAGCAAACCGGCTAAAACTTTAAACGGATTTATTCATTTATATCGCTGATATGTTTACCGGAATCATTGAATGCCTTGGAAGGGTAGATGACGTTGTCAAAGAAAAATCCAATCTCATTTTCACAGTTTCATCCGCTATTTCCCATGAGCTGAAAGTGGATCAGAGCGTAGCACACGATGGAGTTTGTCTTACCATAACTGCTATAACCGGAAACACACATACCGTTACAGCCATTGCAGAAACTTTGAACAAAACCAACTTACAATCATGGAAATGTGGGTCTGTGCTCAATATCGAACGTGCTTTGATGTATGGTGGACGTCTTGACGGTCACTTTGTGCAAGGCCACGTGGATGCATATGTTTCGTGCATCGACATCAAAGATGAATCAGGTTCGTGGCGGTTTAGTTTTTCATACGATAAAGCGCATCAAGCGTTATTGATTCCCAAAGGCTCTGTATGTATTAATGGTGTGAGTTTGACAATTGCCAATTTAAACGATACAGAATTTAGCGTAGCCATTATTCCTTATACTTATCAGCATACATCTTTTCAATACATCAAAATCGGCGATTTAGTTAATGTAGAGTTTGATGTGCTGGGCAAATACATCAACCGTTATATGAGTACTTCACAACTCAGTTAAGGTATGCCTATACTGAGCGTGGGGTAATGTTCAGTGTCAATAAGTGATTATTGCGCAGTATCACTATTTTCTGATTACGGTCTATGGCTTTTGCATCAAGTAATTTGTGCAAATGATCAATGCCATTAACAGGTACATTATTTACAGCTACTATAAAATCACCGCTCTGAATGCCACACACTTGAGCCGGTCCCTGTGCTTCTACATTTACAACATATAACAGGCTTTTGTTTCTCAGATTATGAAAGCGTATAAACTGTTGCACCGTGTTCACATCTTGTACCGCCACACCCAAAAAAGCACGACGCACTTTGCCATGTTGTATCAGTTCTGCTCCAATGTTTAGTGCTGTTAGAATATGAATGGCAAAACATAAACCCTGCGCACCATTGATGGTGGCCGTGTTCACACCCACCACTTCCGATTGCAGATTAATCAAGGGGCCGCCGCTGTTTCCCGGGTTCAGTGCTGCATCGGTTTGTATAACATTGTCCACTAATCTTCCTGACTGTGTACGTAGTGTACGACCTAATGCACTTACTACACCAGTTGTGACCGTATGCTGAAAACCAAATGGATTGCCTATTGCCATTACCGGTAAACCAATCTGAATGTCGTCTTCTGTTGCGGCACGAAGCACAGTAAAGTTCGATGCCGGTGCATCGGTTTTTAAAACGGCTATGTCGGTATGCGCATCCATACCGGTAAGTTGTGCTGTGGTTTGTGTACCGTCAGTAAACGTGAGTACAAATCGATTGCCCCCGTTCACTACATGTGTGTTGGTAAACAAATATCCATCTGAAGAGAAGAAAAAACCACTGCCGTGTGAAGGTTGATTTTTCTTCTGCTGTATATTGCTGAACACATCAATTTTTACTACAGCCTGCCGCGCATTACGCACTGCATTAACATAAAGTTGAGAATATGAATCCATAAGCCCGCCTTCATACATAATTGTTCCACTATTAATAACTCTGACAAATTAACCTGAAATGAAAGTGGACTTGTAAGATGTGGCAGAGTTATTCTAAAAGAAACAAGTACATTACGCTCACAATTATTGCATGATGTGTATTAGTTGAATTGTGATATCACTTCACCATCCAACACAAATAATACTTCAAAACAGGCTCGCTCAACACACTGATATTCAGTTGATCGCTTGCATCAGCAATGTCGCGCAGCACGCCGTTTTTTTGAAGAATGAGAATAGGTCCTGTTTGTTTACTGTATGCAGAGTTACTCGTGCTGTCTTCAATTAAAAAATAAGAAGGCTCTGCATAAATATTTTGTTTTAATCGCTCACTGACAGACTTCATCCGTTCCTTTTTTTGATTAGCTGTGAAAGCCTCTTTTTGAAACTCCACCTTAAATAATTCACGATCAATCAGCTTTTGACAAAGCAATGCTAATGTTGAGTCGGAGCAATGTTGCCAAACCTTAATGGCACTGTATAAATCACTATCGTCCAACTGAACAAATTCGGTCAGCCATTCGGCATGATTTCTTTCATCTATACTGCTGCGTTTTAAAAAGTATTGCAATGCCGGTGATGCAAAAAGGGTAGTGCCTTGTTGTGTAAGTTCTTTTGCGCGTTTCACTATCTGTACCAGCATTTGCTCGGCCGAGACAACAGTCTTGTGCAGGTATACCTGCCAGTACATTAGTCTGCGCGAAATGATAAACTTCTCAATGCTGTAAATGCCTTTTTCTTCTACTGCCAATTGTCCATCTTTTACATTCAGCATTTTGATAATGCGGTCGTATCCTATCACACCTTCAGCCACCCCGGTAAAGAAGCTGTCGCGGTTCAGGTAATCTAAACGGTCCACATCCAATTGGCCGCTAACCAACTGATGTAAAAACTTCTTGTGATAATGGTCGTTGAATATTTGCATAGCCATATTCAGGCGATTATCAAATTGTTTATTCAATACTTGCATCATCAACATCGAAATAGTTTCGTGATGTGTGGGGATTAAAATGTTTTCCAATGCATGCGAAAATGGACCGTGCCCGATATCGTGAAGCAAAATTGCCACTATGGCAGCCTGCTTTTCCTCATCGCTGATTTCAACACCTTTACTGCGCAATACGTCTAATGCAAGCCCCATTAGGTGAACGGCACCCAGTGTATGTTGAAAGCGTGTATGCACTGCAGAAGGATATACTAAGTTGGAAAGACCTAATTGTTGTATGCGGCGCAGGCGCTGAAACCACGGGTGCTGTATCAGGTCGTATATCAATTCGTCTGGGATGGTAATAAACCCATACACCGGATCGTTTACAATTTTCTTTTTATTCATCATCAATCAATCGAATTACAAAAATGATTACTAATCGTCAGAATCAATCAACTTTACAGGCACAAAACACATTACTCATGAACCAGGCTACTATATTATGGTGCGACGATGAAATTGATTTATTAAAACCACAGATACTTTTTTTACAAGAGAAAGGATACGATGTTATTACCGCAAGCAACGGAGTAGATGCGGCTGAGCTGGTAAAACGACAGGCGTTTGATGTAGTTTTTCTTGATGAGCAAATGCCTGGATTATCGGGCCTGGAGACACTTACTCAAATTAAGGATATATCCCCACAATTACCTGTGGTTATGATTACCAAGAATGAGGAGGAGAATATTATGGAAGAAGCAATCGGTTCACAAATCAGCGATTATCTGATAAAGCCTGTGAAGTCAAATCAGATTTTACTTACCTTAAAAAAGTTGCTCGACAGCCGTCAGTTAATCAGTAGTAAAACTACTTCTGCATATCAGCAGCAGTTTCAGCAAATTATGATGCAGCTTAGCAGTGGCCTGGATTATAACGAATGGGCCGAGGCTTACAAGAAACTGATTTATTGGGAACTGGAGATGGATAAATCCAAATCCAACGAGATGCGCGAAGTATTGAATATGCAAAAGAGTGAAGCCAACACTGAGTTCTTTAAGTTCATCAACAAAAACTACCATAATTGGATGAACGACAAAACTCCCTCACCGGTAATGTCGCATTCCGTGATGAAACAAAAAGTATTTCCGCAGGTGAATAATGATATTCCCACTTTTGTTATCCTCATTGATAACCTACGCTATGATCAATGGCGTATGATTCAACCATTGCTGAGCGAATATTATCGTGTGCAGGACGAAAGTTATTTCTATTCCATTTTACCCACGACAACACAATATAGCCGCAATGCCATTTTCGCCGGATTAACTCCCTTAGATATTGAAAAGAAATTTCCCAACTATTGGCTGAACGACGAAGAAGAGGGAGGTAAGAACAAGTACGAATCTGATTTTTTATCTGACAACATTGTGCGCAACAAACTCAACATAAAACACACCTATACCAAAGTGATTTCATCAAACGATGGTAAGCACTTGGTAGACAACATTCTTAATCTTTGTAACAATCAATTAAATGTTATCGTGTACAACTTCGTAGATTTACTTTCTCATGCACGTACTGAGATGCAGGTATTGAAAGAACTTGCCGGAGACGAGACTTCATATCGCTCTATTACTTTGAGTTGGTTTCAGCACTCACCGTTGTTTCAGGCACTGCAACGCTTAGCTTCAAAGAAGATTAATCTTATCATCACCTCCGACCACGGTAGTATTCGCGTTAAGGAGCCAAGCAAAGTGATAGGTGACCGTGAAACTACTACCAATCTGCGTTACAAACACGGACGTAATCTGAATTACAATGCCAAGGATGTACTTGAAGTGCGCAATCCGCACGAGGCCGGATTGCCAAAGCCACATGTCAGTTCGGCTTTCATCTTTGCCAAAGAAGATTTGTATTTCGTTTATCCTAACAATTACAATTATCACGTCAATCACTTCCGCAGCACATTTCAACACGGTGGCATCAGTATGGAAGAAATGATTTGTCCTTTTGTATTGATGACAAACAAGTAGTTATGTTCAATTAATAAAAAAGCCCGTTAATCGACGGGCTTTTTATTTTGTCAAATATTAGAAGATTACAGAGGTATGGTAACCAGTTTGGTTTGTTGATAAATTCCCTTTTGCAGTTTGTCAGCTACTTCGCTGAAGCAATGTAAAGTGGCATCTATATCTGCATCTGTATGCACTGCAGTAGGAATAAGTCGCAACATCATTACTCCTTTAGGTACTACCGGGTAAATAACGATGCTGAGAAATATGTTATAATTCTCACGAATGTCCATAATCAGGTTGGCAGCTTCGTTGGAATTACCGTTCAGATAAACCGGAGTTACACAGGTGTTGGATCGACCAATATTAAAACCGCGCTCTTTCAAACCTGCCTGAAGCTTATTAGTGTTGTACCAGAGTTTGTCTTTCAACTCAGGTTTTGTCCTCAACAACTCCAAACGCTTCAGGTTGCCAATTACCAGAGGCATAGGCATTGCCTTAGCAAATATTTGAGAGCGGTTGTTGTAGCGAAGATATTCCACCACTTGTTCGTCGGAACTGATAAAGCCACCAATGCTGGCCATAGACTTTGCAAAAGTGGAGAAGTATATATCAATGCCATCCTGCACACCTTGCTCTTCGCCGGCACCGGCACCGGTTTTACCCAGTGTACCAAATCCGTGAGCATCGTCCACCATCAGGCGGAAATGATATTTCTTTTTCAGCTCAATAATTTCTTTCAGTTTTCCCTGATCTCCGGCCATACCGAATACACCTTCAGTAATTACCAGTATAGCGCCATTGCTTTCAGCAGCTAATGCTGTTGCTTTTTGCAGCATCTTCTCACAACTTTCAATATCGTTGTGTTGAAATACCAAACGCTTACCCATGTGCAAGCGCACGCCATCTATAATACATGCATGAGATTCGGCATCATATACTATTACGTCGCGACGATCAACCAGAGCATCGATAGAACTCATGATTCCTTGATAGCCATAGTTAAAAAGTATTGTATCCTGTTTACCTACAAACTGACTGAGCTCACGTTCCAGACGTTCGTGTTCATCAGTGTTACCGCTCATCATTCGTGCACCCATAGGGTAGGCTAAACCATATTGAGCAGCAGCATCTGCATCTGCCTTACGCACTTCAGGGTGATTTGCAAGTCCAAGATAGTTGTTCAGAGACCAGATGATTTTTTCTTTGCCGCGAAATTTCATGCGACTGCCAATTTCTCCCTCTAATTTTGGGAAGGTATAATAACCGTGAGCCTGAGAAGAGAATTTGCCCAGCGGGCCGCGGTTTTGAAGTAGTTTTTCAAAAAGATCCATAAGTAGTTAATAATTGAATGCTCACAAAAGTATGGGAATTACAATAATGACTGTGAAAGAAAAATTGAATTTTGTGATTTGTTTATTCTTACGAGCTACATTTCTGATAGATAGGATGTCAGGCAAATTAATATGTCGTCGTTCTGTCTTGTTTATTTAATGGCATAGCTGCCAAACATTTGATGGTTTATAGTAGGAGAATTTCTTTTAGCACTCTACGTAGCTTTAATATATATTAGCCAAACGATTTCAGACTATGTTAAAACAATTAATCCTTGCAGCCACGCTGCTTGTCCTTGTTTTTGGTTTTGTGTTGTTGCCGGTTAAAAAAGATCAGGCCACTTCGTTCCATACCACCGCCGAGATGAATAAGTTTCGAGCTATTGCTGCAAGAAATCCTTTGGCAGAGGGAGAGTATTTTTTATCGTCAAACAGATGTCAAGGTTGTCATGGCTTTGACTCCACAGGCCTTGCAAATGTATTAGCCAATGGCACTGATGTCAATCTACACGACGATTGGCAAACCAGTATGATGGGTTTATCGGCAGTTGACCCATACTGGCGTGCGAAGGTGAGTCACGAGATATTAATTAATCCTGCACATAGCAATGAACTTCAGGACAAATGCACTTCATGTCATGCTCCTATGGGTAACTATGCTGCAAAATTTAACGGTCAGGCTCATTATTCATTATATGATATTGATGGTGACAGTCTTGGTCGTGATGGTGTAAGTTGTGTAGGATGCCATACCATAGGTAGTTATGGTTTAGGCTTAACACTTGGCAATACTTTTAGTGGCAATATACCTTACGACACAAGCAAATTTGCTTATGGTCCTTTTATGGGGCCAATGATAGGTCCAATGGAATTATATGTTGGATTAATTCCGGCATATAGCCCTCACGTAAGTGATGGCGCTTTTTGCTCACCATGCCATACCCTGGTAACAAATACTGTCGACTTAGACGGCAATTTCACAGGACAAACATTTGTAGAACAAGCCACTTACCATGAATGGGTAAACTCGAGCTATCCGGGTCAGGATATTCAATGCCAGACTTGTCATATGCCTAAGATTGAGGAACCTATTAAAATTGCAAATGGTTATTTGGCTCTTCCGGGTCGTAGTCCTTTTAATCAACATCAATTTATGGGAGGCAATGCCTATATGGTAAACCTTATCAAACAAAACAAAAACGCTTTGAATGTTAATGCTCCCGATGCTAACTTTGATTCCACGATTGCTGCTACAAACAGAATGTTGCTGCATCAAACTTTACAAAGCACGCTTACATTCAATAGTCAGGATAATGATACAGCTTATTTTAGTTTTTCGTTAAAAAATCTGGCAGGTCATAAGTTTCCAAGCGGTTATCCTTCAAGACGCGCTATTGTATTATTTACTGTAAAGGATTCTACCGGTAACAATATGTTCCAAAGTGGTGTATTGAACACAGATTACGAATTAGTAGATCCTGATACCTATTTGCCACACTATAATGTCATTAACTCACCACAAAAGGTGCAGATTTATGAAATGGTGATGGGTGATGTTAACGGAGACAAAACATCAATCTTGGAGCGTGCAGCAACAGCATTAAAAGATAACAGACTTCCGCCGGCAGGTTTTAGTAGCAGTCATAGTGTATACGATACTGTTAAGATTATTGCCAATGCTTATACCGACCCCGATTTTAATAAAAATACCAATGGCGATGAAGGAACAGGTACAGACATTATTCATTATCATATTCCAATTTATGGTTATACTGGAAAACTATTTGTTGAAGCTCAAGTACTCTATCAAACCATTCCATTTCATTTCCTGGGTGAATTATTTCAGGATTCAACCCCGGAAATTGAGTTGTTTAAAAACATGTTCAACAACAGCGACCGCACACCGGTAGTAATTACTACCGACACGCTATCGGTAAATGTGATAACAGTAAATACACAAAATTTGGCTCCCTTTGATTTGATAGTGAGTCCAAATCCCACAACTAATGGTATCATTCAATTAACCGGTATAAATCTGCGTATGGAGAGTATCAGTATATACAGTAATGACGGACGTTTGATACAGCAATATCAGAATATCTATCAACCCAAATATCAAGTTGAATTGCCTCAAACTCCGGGTGTGTATTATGTGGTTATCAACACCGATAAAAAGCGTTACACACATAAAATGATGCGTTTGTAACTTAAGTCATTTGTTAATCTCAGCTAAAAAATTACTTTTAATCTAAATTAAAAAGCCATTCATCGAAGCATGAAATACATTTTTACTCCCTTGGCTGCATTAGCAGCTATTCTTTTTGTGCCGTTTACTCAGCTAAAGGCACAAATCGCATTTACAAATTCAAATTCATTATTCACGAATCCTTCCATCCGTAGCGGCTGTTCTATGACCGTGGTAGATTGGAATGGTGACGGTCTTGATGACATTGTACGTTTAAGTCAGGGACGAACACTCATAGTAGAAGTTCAAAAAACAGGTAATCAATTTGAAAGTATCAACTTTGGGCAAATGCATACCAGCTCTGCTTGGGGTATGTGTGTTGCCGATGTGGACAACAATGGTTACAAGGATGTTATTGGTGGATGGAACGGCACTGGAAAAATTATGATGATTAATAGCGACGGCACAACAGGTAATTTAGTTACTCTTCCTATATCTAATTTCTTTTTTCAAAATATTACTGCAGCCGATTTCAATAATGATGGATGGATAGATTTATTCTGTTGCGATGACAATGCAGAGAGCACAATTTACTTGAATGATGGTAGTGGTAATTTCACTGATTCAGGCTCTTCTATTATCAACTTTGATGTTACGAATACCGACGATTCAGGCAATTATGGTAGTGTTTGGACTGACTTCGACAACGATGGTGATTTCGATTTATACATTGCTAAATGCCGTCAGGGTGTTAACAGCCCAACTGATGGTCGTCGTATTAATGTTCTATTTGAGAATAATGGTAACGGTACATTTACATCAAATGCTGCTGAATATGGTATTAATATTGGGTGGCAGTCTTGGACTTCATCGTTTGGTGATATAGACAACGATGGTGATCAGGATTTACTCTTGACAAACCACGATTATGAATCTCAAATTTTTGAAAATGACGGAACAGGTCATTACACTGATATAACCTCAACAACAGGATTTAACATTGACGATATTACACCTATAGAAAGCATCTTCGCCGATTTTGATAACGATGGTTATGTTGACATTTTAGTAACAGGAAGTGATGCGCGCTTCTTCCGTAATAATGGTGACAAAACATTTACTAAGATTACAGGTCTTTTTAATAACGAGAACATGGAGTCTTTTGCAGTAGGTGATGCCAACAACGATGGTTTTCTGGATATCTATGCAGGTTATGCAAACATATACACCACACCAACTACTGTTGACGATGTGCTGTGGATGAATAATGGTGGAACTAATAATTTCATCGGACTTAATTTGGTAGGCACTGTTTCAAACATAGGAGCTATAGGTGCAAAAGCAATTATTTACGGCTCTTGGGGTACTCAGGTACGTGAAGTTCGTGCTGGAGAAAGTTATGGTACAGTGAATACCTTTAAGTTACATTTTGGCATAGGTACAACTACTACAGTTGATTCTATCAAAATAATGTGGCCATCAGGTATTCAACAGTCTCTCTATAATGTTCAGGCTAATCATTATGTTATGGTAATTGAGAATGAATGTGTATCCTCATATGCAACAGTTACTACAAGTGGTCCTGCTGTAATTTGTCCTGGTCAAACACTTACACTTTCTGCACCTGCTGGATTTGAATATTTATGGTCAAACGGAGAAACAACCCAGAATATTGAAGTAGCGAATACTGGAACTTATAATGTAAAAGTTATAACACCAGGTAGCGATTGTTTTGAAGTGTCTCAAAGCATATTGGTTACATCAAACCCCGATGAAACCCCAACCATTTCTGCGACGGGTGATACTAAGTTTTGTCAGGGAGGAAGTGTTGAAATTATAGGTCCTGCTGGACTCAGTTCTTATCTATGGTCAAACGGTGCAACTACTCAAAACACTATTGCAACTGAAGATGGAGATTATATTTTGACTATACAGGGTACTTGTCAGGAATACTCGTCAGCACCTGTAAATGTAACCGTTTTGACAAGTACAGCACCGGAAACAGAGGATGTTATACTTCCGGCCCCGGGTACCGCGACACTAAATGCCACAGGAGAGGAGGTGAGCTGGTACGATGTGCCTACCGGCGGTACTGCCATAGGAACAGGCAACACATTTGAAACCCCATTTGTAAACAGCACAACAACGTTTTATGCTGAGAATTTGACTAGCTATCAAGGTAATCAATATAATACTGGACTGTTTATTCCGAGTGGTTCGTCATCATATAGCACAGATAATTCCACTAATGCTACTACTACATTTGACGTTACAACAAATTGTGTTTTGAAATCTGTTAAGGTATATACAGATCTTCCGGGTGTTCGTAAGATTCAATTGAAAAATTCTCAAGGTGATGTATTAGAATCTTTGGATGTAACTATTCAACCTGATTCTATGATTATTGACTTAAACTGGAATTTGGTTCCTGGAACCGCATATACCATTGGTACAGACGGAGCCACCAACCAGGCTATAAGCGGCTGGGGTAATTTATCACCACGTTTAAAAAGAAATAGCTCAGGAGTTACTTATCCATACACTATTCAAGATGTATTAAGTATCACTTCTTCATCATTTGGCGGTCAGTATTACTACTATTTTTATAACTGGGAAGTAGAGTTGCCAAGTTTCTATTGTGTAAGCGATCGTACTCCGGCAATTGTCAGCATCGTAACTGCGGTGCCATCAGTAACAACAAATGTTCAATTGTTTCCTAACCCAGCAAATGATGTGGTTATGGTTCAATATTCGGGCATGGCTAATGCAACAGTTCAGATTTTTGATGCATTAGGAAAGATGCAATTCTCATTATTGAATGCAAATCTGAACCAAGTACTGGCTATAAGCACCAATACTTTTGCTACCGGAATTTATACAGTCAGAATCAGTTCATCATCTGAAGTTATCAATCGTCAGTTTGTAATTCAACGATAATATCAGTTTTTAATAACTAGATCAAAGCCTGAACTGGAATGTTCAGGCTTTTTCATTTTATGAATTGCCAACAATGTGGCGATAACAGTCGTATCTTTCGAAATAAAATCATTTAATGAGGAAAAAATACCTACCCTTATTCCTGGCGTTTATTCTAAGTAGCCAACTTTATGCCCAGCAATTTCAATCTGTGGTAAAAAGTCCAAAACTTCAGCAAAACACTATCGAACTCAAGAACAAACCCTTCTCAGGGGAGTTGTTGGTTGCCGGTACTGCGCAGCGTGGTGGTCCAAATTGCGTAGATTCATCATTGATTAATCCTGATGCAATTTGCACGCTAGAGTATAATCCTGTTTGCGGGTGCGATGGCGTTACGTATAGTAATGTTTGTTTTGCAGTCAATTTTGGTGGTGTAACTAGTTGGACTCCTGGTGAATGTGGTGCAGTTGATTGTATAGATTCTACACAGATTGATTTAACTCAGGGCTGTCCGTTGATTTGGATGCCTGTATGTGGTTGTAACGACGTTACCTATGGCAACGAATGTGAAGCATTTTATTATGGCGGGGTAACAAGTTGGACTTCGGGGGAATGTGGCTCTTCAACTTGTCAGGCGTATTTCTCATACTCAAATACTGGCCTCCAGTACGATTTCTTTAATGGAAGTTCGGGAGATTATACATCTGTTTCCTACGATTTCGGAGATGGTTCAACATCGACTGACACCAATCCCGTTCATGTGTTTTCTGCGTCTGGCGAATATGAAGTGTGCATTACCATAACAGGAGATAATTGTCAGGAGACATATTGTGAAGTAATCATTACTGAACCATTATGTACACCATATTTCACTGCTGAAAACCAATGTAACAATACAGTTACTTTCTTCAACTACTCTGCAGCTGCTAATGCCAATGTTGAGTGGATTTTTGGCGACGGTTCGAATGCTACCAATAACAGCGATTCTTTAGAACACACTTATCCGGCAACCGGCTTCTATCCGGTTTGTGTGCACCTTACCGGTACTGATTGCGAAGCCTGGTACTGCGATACCATCTTTGTCTATAACGAGGAAGCACTTCCTGGATTTATTGAAACTTTTACAGCCTCACCAACACTTCCGGTGAGCGTAGATTTTGAAGTTGCTACGGTAGTACCACTCCCGTTCTTTTACTATTGGGATCTTGGAGATGGAGAATTTTCTTACGAACAAAGCTTCTCACATACATACACAGACAGTTGTTCTCCTACGGTTTGCTTGTATGTAGATGCCGGTCAATGTGAAAAAACAACTTGTAAGACTCTGGATCTTTGCATTACAGGTATAAACAATGGTAATGTTAATGACATCAACATTGCTCCGAATCCATTCAAAGATTTCATTAACATCAGTTTAGAGTCTACGAATCAGATAACAACGGTTCAACTCATAGATGTTACAGGAAGAGTCTTAATGAGTGAGGTGATAACTGGTAAGAACAGCTATTCCTTAAACACAGCTGTGTTGAGCAGAGGTATTTATTTTATCAGAGTAGAGCAGGGTGGAATAGTTCTTAATCAAAAAGTAGTGAAGTAATCCATACAAGATAAACACATACAAAAAAGCAACCTCAATTGAGGTTGCTTTTTTATTAGAATGAAATAAGCTAGACCTTATTGTATACAATTATGATATCACTTTACTAACACTCATAACTAGTGTATATGAGATTTCATCATTCAATTTTAGCTTTTCTTTCTCGCTACTAAAAAGCAACTACTGCCAAAAGGAACAACTCTGGATTTAGTAATCCTTTTCAATTCAGCATCTAGGATTTTATCAATTATTTTTCCACCAACTCCTTTACTCTTAGTGTGTTCGTTCGCATGTTTACTAACATCTGCAGACTTCTTATTAAAGCCAAGCAGCGATGGTATTGTTCTGAATATCAAAATGGGAAAAGGCAGAAAACTAAAAAGGTATGATTTGTAGATAATCTCAAATCCTGTCTTATTCAATAGTTTAGTTGCAGAATGTAAAGTGTATCTTCTAAAATGACCGGCATCTACATCCTCGTTAGACCATAACCATTTGTATGCTGGCACAGTGATGTAAACAACACCATTTTGTTTCATCAGAGTATTAATGGAGCTTAAAAATTTGTAATCATCTTCGATGTGCTCAACGACATCAAAGAGTCCAATAGCATCGATTTGCTCGTTTAAAAAACCGGCATCTTCGAATGTTGAACAAATGACATGTTTTAATCCGCGCTTTTGGGCGTTTATGGCGCCTTTAATACCGGGTTCAACCAATACCGCTTCAATGTTGTGATTTTGAAGACCTTTTGAAACATATCCATTTCCACCACCTATGTCATAAAAAACTTTGTCTGGACTGTATTTTAAAACTGTCTTTGTAATACAGTTATTTCTGTGTTTGAACCAAAAACTGTTTTCTTCTATCTGAAAGCAATGTGTGTTACCCTCATCAGGATAAGATATATTACTTCTGTTATTAGAGTACCAAATTCCATCTCTGAGTACTATGTTGGTAGCTATTGTATCAATCATAGTTCGCAAATGTATCAGTCACAAGTAATAATTGGCAATAAATAATTATTGCCGTTTTCAGGATACAACTACCGTAAATTAAATTCTGTTATAAGCTACAAACTCATTTTTGCTCCTGTATTAGCCTGTAAGAGGGAATTATTTCAATTATCCATAAGGTTCCACTACCAATTCATTCCAAACACCTTTTTCAAGATATCACTTGTTCTGGCAATAGGGTCTTTGCGAATAGCAAGTTCTTCATCAGCTATCATCTTAAATAAGCCATCCAAAGCTTTTTGTGTTACATACTTTGTAAGGTCTGGATTTACCTTTTGTACACCCGGAATTTTGTTATAATTAGTAAATACATTAGTCCAGTATTTGGTGGCTTGAGTATTTTCCAAAGCTTTTTTTATTACCGGGGTGAATTTTTCGGTTAGTTGAGTGCTGGTATTAGTTCTCAAATAAGAAGTGGCCGCATTGTCCGGTCCTTTTAATATGCTAACCGCATCGGTAATGGTCATGTTTTTAATAGCACTGACAAAAATTGGCTTTGAGTCTTTGGCAGCCTGTTCTGCTGCACGGTTCATACTAAGTATTGCATTATCAACTATAGATCCCATTCCCAACTGACGAAGTTTGGATTCTACAGTCTTGGCCTCTTCCGGCATTAAAATTTTAATAGCTGTATTTTTAAAGAAACCATCTGTTACTGAGACTTTATCTGCCCCTTTATTAATTCCCTGTGTAAGAGCGTCTTTTAACGCTGTAACCATTTCGCTGTTGGTAATGGTGGAATTAGTATTGCTATTGTTGTTAGTTGGAGTAATACCTTTGATTTTAAGTATTTGGCAACTTCCAAAATGTTGAACGCTCAGCAGAATGATACCGAACAAGATGAGTTTTTTCATGTTATTTGTTATTTGAAGGCAAAGTAGTCAAAAAAGTTGCCAAGTTTAGAATTACAGTTTTTATGAGCCAGTGTATTATTATTACTATAGGAGATGAATTACTGATTGGTCAGGTTGTGGATACCAATTCGGCTTGGATTGGAACAGAACTGAATAAGATAGGTATTCAGGTACTTCGTCGTATTGCGGTTGGTGACAACCGCGATGAAATTGTATATGCGCTGAATGAAGCTTTTAAAATAGCCGATATCATTCTGGTTACCGGGGGATTAGGACCCACCAAAGATGATATCACCAAACTTACGCTGGCTGCCTATTTCAATAGTAAACTGGTTACTAATCAGGAAGTGCTGAGTGATGTGGTTGGTTTTTTTACTCGTGTTAACAGACCGATGATTGAATCAAATTATAAGCAGGCAGATGTTCCCGAAGTATGTATTCCTATCAGAAATAAGGTTGGTACAGCACCTGGAATGTGGTTTGATAAGGACAACTGTGTATTGGTGAGTATGCCGGGTGTACCATTTGAAATGAAAGAAATGATGAGCAGTTATGTGCTGCCGAAGCTGAAAGAAAGATTTACGAAAGGTCATATTGAACATGTAACCATTATGACTGCAGGCGTTGGTGAATCTTTTCTTGCAGAAAAAATTAAAAATTGGGAAGAGGCATTGCCTGAACACATTAAACTTGCTTATCTGCCAAACCTTAGCCAGGTCAGACTTCGATTAAGCGGCAGAGGGCTCGATGAAAGGCAATTAAAAGTTGAGTTGCAAAAACAGGTTGATGCATTACTACCACTGATTGAAAACAATGTTTTTGCCACAGAAGACATAGGAATTGAAACAGCCATTGGGAAGGCTTTAATGCATAGCGGAAAAACTGTTGCTACTGCAGAGAGCTGCACCGGTGGCTATATTGCGCATAGGATTACTTCTGTGTCAGGTTCATCAAAATGGTTCAGAGGTAGTGTAGTTGCTTATCATAATGATATAAAAAAAACCATGCTTGGAGTAGATGAAAGCACCTTAGCGCAGCATGGAGCGGTGAGTGAAGAGACAGTAAAGGAAATGGCACTACATGCCAGAACTTCACTTAATAGTGATTATGCAATCGCTGTTTCAGGCATTGCAGGCCCTGATGGCGGCACTACTGAAAAGCCCGTTGGAATGGTGTGGGTTGCTGTAGCAAATTCAGACAATGTATATACACGCAAGTTTCAATTTTCGAGAATGCGGAATCAGAATATTGAAATGGCTGCCCTGAATGCAATGTTTATGTTATATAGAGTCATGAATGGAAATTTTAAGGCCTCATAATACAGTACCTAGAATCCCTTTTCGTTAAAAAGCCTATTTTTGAAACCAACCCAAAAGAACTGAACATCACACATGGCTGTAGTAGAATTGATTATGCCCAAAATGGGTGAAAGTATTACCGAAGCAACAATCTTAAAGTGGAATAAAAAAGAAGGAGACAGTGTAGCACTTGATGAAGCAGTGCTTGAAATAGCAACCGATAAGGTGGATTCCGAAGTACCTTCTCCATATGCGGGCACTATTAGTAAAATACTTTTTAATGTAAACGATGTAGTGCAGGTTGGTAAGGCTATTGTACTTATTGAAACAGAAGCCAATGTTGCTGCCAAGCCTTCTCCTGCTGCTGCTCAGGTGGCACCTACACCACAACCAAAACCTGCATCTACAGTTTCTGCTCCGGCATCTGTTGCGATAAGTGCATCATCAAATGGTTCACGATTTTATTCTCCATTAGTCCTGAATATAGCCCGCGAAGAGGGTATCGGAATGGCTGAACTGGAGAATATACCCGGAACCGGCGCCGAGAATCGAGTAACTAAAAAGGATATTCTCTCTTATGTAAAAAATCGTGGTACTGCTCCAGTTGCTGCACCTACACCATCTCAATTGGTTTCTACTCCAGCGCCTGGACCTATGTCTTCTGCACCAGCAGTTAGTTATAGTGGTAATGTTGAAATTATTGAGATGGATCGGATGCGTCGTTTAATTGCAGACCATATGGTGCGCAGCAAACAAACCTCCGCACACGTTACCTCTTTTGTTGAAGCTGATGTAACCAATCTGGTTTTATGGCGTGAGAAAGTGAAAAAGACTTTTGAAAAACGTGAAGGAGAAAAAATTACATTCACTCCACTGTTTATTGAGGCTGTAGTAAAAGCCATCAAAGATTTTCCTTTAATCAATTCTTCTGTAGAGGGGTACAATATTATTCGTAAGAAAGACATCAACATCGGTATGGCTGCGGCAATGCCTAATGGTAATCTCATTGTTCCTGTCATCAAAAATGCCGACACTAAAAATCTTTTTGGTTTAACTAAAGATGTAAACGATTTAGCTAACCGGGCACGCAATAATCAGCTTAAACCAAATGAGATAGAAGGCGGCACATTCACTCTAACCAATGTTGGAACATTTGGCAATGTGATGGGAACACCTATCATCAATCAACCTCAGGTAGCCATTATGGCAACAGGTGCTATCAAGAAAAAACCTGCTGTTTTGGAAACAGCTCACGGAGATGTTATCGCTATCAGGCATATGATGTTCCTCTCATTAAGTTACGATCATCGTATTGTAGACGGTTCATTGGGTGGTTCATTTCTGCGCCGTGTTGCTGATTACCTGGAACAAGCTGATATCAACAGAGAAATCTAATTCATTCACTTTTTATTTATCTAACAACATGTACCAAGGAATATTACACACACATAATTTGCTTCGCTGGGTCGTATTGATTTTTGCTTTCGTTACCATCTATCGTTACGTTTCTGGATTAACCGGAAAGAAAACATTTACAGCTGCCGACAATCGTTGGGGGGCATTGTATGTTGGTTCTCTGCATTTACAATTAATTATAGGTTTAGTGTTGTATTTCTTTTTAAGCCCTATCACAAAAGTGGCTATGAGTGATATGGGACGTTCTATGAAAGATGCTGTCTTGCGTTTCTGGGGTGTTGAGCATATAGCTATGATGATTCTTGCAGTAGTAATTGCACAGGTAGGACGTATCATGAGTAAAAAGCGTCAGACCGATGAACTAAAATTTAAAATTGGGGCAGTGTATTTCATCATATCTCTATTGCTGATATTGATGTCTATACCTTGGCCTTTCCGCGAACAGATTGGCCGTGCCTGGTTTCCAGGAATGTAAAATTTCTGAAGTTCTACTTTTTAGGTTGGCGCATTTCCTCGCTGTCCCAAGCGTGGTCTGTCTCACTCATATTGGCATTCAGATCGGCTGATAACAAGCGCTCTTGTTGTTCTATTTGTTCCCGAACATTAAAAATGTATGACTTCATATCCTTTCTGTGGCGAGCGAGTTTGTGCAAGGCTTGCTCGTCGTATCGAATAAAATCCAATCCCTTCCGAGTAGCCGTGTAGTTTCTGAAACCCATTTCTTTAAGCACATCAATAGCCAGATAAATGGAAGTAAATAATGTTTCCCGATATATATGTTTAACACCCATATCTATTAATTCATAGGCATCCATTCTATTTCGCGCTCTTGCCAGAATCTGTATATGAGGAAAGTGTTTTTTTACGGTTTGAATTAATAACTGATTGGTTGTTAAGTCGTCAATTGACGCAATCAGAATTTTAGCTTTTTCCGCACCGGCAGCTTGTAATAAATCGAGGCGGGTAGCATCGCCATAATAAACCTCGAATCCCATTTTGCGCAGTAACTCAACCCGGTCGCTGTCATTATCAAGAATAGTTGCTTTGATTTTGTTTGCTCGCAAAAAACGGCCTATTGTACTTCCAAAATGACCAAAGCCCGCTATGATAATTTCATGGTGCTTATCAATATTATCTGCCTTTTGCTCATCAGATTTTTCCTTAACTCCGACAAAAGGAATCAGTACTAAATCATTGAATAATAATAGAACAGGGGTAATGAGCATGCTTAATGCGGTTGTTGACATCAACACATCGAACCAGTGTGCATCAAGTATATTCAATTGCCTGCTGAAAGTATAAATCACAAAAGAGAATTCACCCACCTGCGATAGTATTAAACCGAACAAGATGTTCTGATCTTTTTTCAGTGAAAAAATTCTTCCCGTAATCAGCAGAACAACTGTTTTTATGAGCATTAACAAAAACACGATACTGATAATAGAAGTCGTTTCAGTGGCTATTAATTTTAAATTTATAGTAGCGCCAACACCTATAAAAAACAAACCAAGCAATAAACCTTTGAATGGTTCCAGGTCACCTTCCAATTCGTGACGAAATTCACTATTGGCTAATACCACACCGGCTATAAACGCACCCAATGCCGGACTAAGCCCAACCATTTGCATTAAATAAGAAACGGCTATGACTAGTAGTAAGGATGCTGCAGTAAACAACTCTCGCAATCGGGTACGGGCAATTAAACGAAGAACCGGAACAAATAAGTAACGACCACTAACCAGTAACAACGCGATACTTCCTGCAATGATAAACGTCTGTAACCAAGCTGGATACTGACCTAAGAATGGTGCGCCTTGAGAAACATTACCATCACTGTCAGGTGCCAATAATGGAAGTAATGCTAACACCGGAATGACCATGACATCCTGAAACAGCAAAATATAAAAAGATGACATACCTCCACTGCTTTGTGATAGACTTTTTTCTTTTAGCGTTTGCATAACTATAGCGGTACTCGACATAGCAACCCCAAAGGCTACTGCGATAGAGGTGTTTAAAGACCAACCAGTAATAACTTGTGAAATACCAAAGATGATTAAAGAGGTTAACCCCATTTGTAAAGAACCTAAACCAAGAATTTTTTTTCTTGATTTCCAGAATGAGTTCGGATCTATTTCTAAACCAATGAGAAACAACATCATCACCACTCCAAACTCAGCCGCATGCATAATGTCACCTCCTTCTTCACCAACAAATCCCAATACATAAGGTCCAATAACAATACCAGCCAGCAGGTAACCTAATACAGAGCCCAGTTTGAGTTGCTTGGCTATTGGTACACACACAACAGCTGCAGTCAGAAATATTATAGCTTGTAAGAGAAATGATCCTTGCATATACTATGATGGGTTTATTGGATTCCATTCATTGATATACATCAATGAATCAAAATTTTCTTTCGATAATTCTGTGTGAACTAAATGATGAAGTAATTGCTCGTAACTGATGGCTACTTGCTCTATTTCACTATCTGAAAGCTGATGTGTGCCGTGAACTACAAAGGGAGGTAAGTAGTGCATTTTGCATAATGAAGCTGTTTGTTCATGACAGAACATATAATGTCTTAACGGACGTTTGTTGCGACCTTCCTCAGTGTATACCTGAGATGAGCCTCCACTACTAAATGACTGTAACAAGTATTTACCCTCTAATGCAGCTGCACCCTTACCATATGCCCAGCCAAAATCTAATACCATGTCTATCCATTGTTTCAGTATTGGAGGAATGCTGTACCAGTATACAGGATGTTGCCATAATATGATGTCAAATTTTAATAGTTGTTTCTGTTCGAAATGAACATCAATATTGAATACGGGATAGTGCTCATATAAATCGTGAACGTGAACACCTGTAATATTTTTAGCCCTGTGAAGCAGTGCTTTATGAATGCGCGATTTCTCCATAAGCGGATGTGCTAGCAGTATCAAAATTTTATTACTCATAGTACCCTAAATATTATTCTCCCTTTGTTCATTTAATTCTTCAAGAGTTCTTGAAAGGGTATCCAGCAAAGCTTCACGGCCAACACTTTTTTCAGCCGATGTTACAGAATGATGTGGCAGTATATCCCATGTACCTCGGAGTATATTGAAGTATAACTGTATATTACGTAGCGCATCATTACGCGACACTTTATCACTTTTTGTAAAAACCAGTTGAAAAGGAACTTGCCATTCACCGAGCTGATTAGTAAATGCAATGTCAACAGCCTGAGGTTCTAGGCGAATGTCAATGAGTTGATATACGCAAGCAAGTGCGGATCTATGTTGAAAATAATCAGCAATCATTTTCTCCCATTGTTGCCTTTCTGTTTTTGAAACCCTTGCATATCCATATCCGGGTAAGTCAACCAGATAAAACAAGTCATTGATAAGGAAATAATTTAGTGATTGTGTTTTACCGGGTTTGTTCGATACTCGAACCATATCTTTCCTGTTAATTAACATATTGATTAAAGATGATTTACCCACATTAGAACGACCAATAAATGCAAACTCCGGCAAACCGTCTGAAGGGCACTGTGTATAGCTTTTAAAACTACCTCTGAATCCAACTCTTTTAATAATCATATCCGGGTCTGTAAGCAGCCAAATTACAGCATTCGATTTTACTCGTTCTATGTATAAAACACTTTACAATTTATTGAACACTTTTGCAGCCCGGTTGTACTTACAAGTAACTTGAAAAAGCAGGTAGTTCCATATTACGATTCCGATAAGAACAAAAAAGAGCAGGTAGCTGAGATGTTTGACAACATTTCACCACGATATGATTTTCTGAATGCCCTGCTATCGTTAGGCATTCATAAATACTGGCAAAATTGTTTGATAAAAGCTGTCTCACCACTTAGGAATAAAAAAGTATTGGATGTAGCTACCGGTACCGGTGCTGTTGCATTTGCTTTATCCAAGAAAGGTGCTGCACACATAACCGGCATAGACATCAGTAATCAAATGCTTGAAGTTGGAAGAAAGAAACTTTCTACGATGAAGATCAGTAATATCAGTTTAGAATATGGAGATGCAGAGCATATACATTTTGAGACAAACTCTTTCGACGGCATTACAGTGGCCTATGGTGTTCGTAATTTTGAAAACCTGGAACAGGGTTTAAATGAATTGCTGCGTGTATTAAAACCAGGAGCTAGATTGGCTATACTTGAATTTTCAAAACCAAAAGTTTTTCCTGTAAAACAATTATTTGGCTTTTACTCTCGTTATGTGTTGCCTTTAGTAGGAAAACTGATTGCCAAAGACAAACGTGCATACAACTACTTGCCTGAAAGTGTACAACAATTCCCCGAGGGAGATGCATTTTTAAGAATTTTACAACAACAAGGATTTACACAAACCACATGCAAACCGCTCACATTCGGCATCGCATCACTATATATTGCTTACAAGCCCTAATGCTGGCTTGTTTGGTTCTGCCTGCGCGCGCGCAATTTTCCGTTTACGAGCACGATTTGCGTTACTCAAATAAGTTTTTCCACTTTGGAATTACTATGGGTGTCAATAACAGTAACTATAAAATAACTCCGGACTCTTTCTTTATCGCTCAAAACAAAATATTGAAAATGGAAACCGGCCCCGGACTCGGTTTTAATCTGGGGATACTGAGTGATTATCATATTTCAAATCGTTTGGAGTTCAGATTAATTCCAACGCTTTCATTGGGAACTAAAAATTTATTCTTCACTATTAAGAATCAAGATACACTCACTACACGCAAGATTGAGTCTGTATATCTTGAATTCCCTTTTCACTTTAAATATAAATCAAAGCCTTACAAAGACATCAGACCTTATGTAATTGGAGGTATGAAATATTCTGTAGACATGCAATCAAATGCCGGTGCCCGTAGAGCTGAAAATCTGATTCAGGTGAACAGAAATGACGTAGCGCTTGAATACGGATTGGGAATAGAAATGCATTTACCTATGGTTATCATTTCGCCGGAAATTAAAGTGAGTTACGGTTTGAACAATGTATTGGCACCGAATCCTAAGCTGAATTTAAGCAATGCTATTGAGCGTCTCAGCACGCGCACTATATTTTTCTGTATACATTTTGAAGGTTAAAGATTAACGGTAAACTGAGCCTTTATGGCCAGATTTTTTATAGGTTGGCTGAATGAATAAGCGCCTAAGCGATAAAAGGCGCCTCCACCTAATCCAAATCTTGCTACACCAAGATATTGCTTGGTGATGATATCGTAAACAATTACTCCGGTTTCATAGTAGCCGCGTGTTGGAATTTTGAAATCGAAGTCTCTATGCAAATTGGTATTACTCATTTCACCTAATGCCATATTAAATACGAGCAAAGGTTTGGGTTGAAATTTTTTGCCTCGTACCAGTAGTGATTTTAAATCTTGTTGAATGAATGCCGCTACATACTTGTCGGAGTAAAACTCGTTTAGTCTCATAGTTTGAAAGCTGTTCTCGCTGTACAAACCCACCAACTGATAGTTGCCTCTACCGGCAAACATGTCACCGAGCGGTACACGACCATCGATGTAACCTGCTGCAAACTGAACATAGAAGTCACCTATTGATTTGGTTTTAATCAAGGATTTAATTTTTGCTTCCAATTTTGTAAATGAAAATTGTGAACCTAATACATCAGGAACACCGTGAGTGATGTTGAAGAAGAAAGTAGGGTAGGGAGTATAGATAAAGAAAGTGGAGTTAAGTGCGCGAACCATTTTCTCTTTGTAAGCATACCGTAATTGTAACTTCACTGCACTAAACTGGAACTCCTGAGATGGGACAGGTTCGTTGTTTTTGAATAGAATATAATTATAGTTGGTGGTGGAATATTTTGTAGCAGAATACAAAGACAAATTATAATGCAGATACTGAAAGGTTCTGCCACTTAGATTCAGTTCATATCGTTTTACCCGGTCGAATGTATTCACCAAAAAACCGCGTAATATTTCTGTTGTGATTAAGTCAACATCTTTATAAAAAGTTACAGCACCGGATTCTTCGAGGTCGTGCCAGTAAAATGCCTTTAGGATAATATCATTTGGTCTGAATAATCTAAAGCGTGCGTCTAAGCCATATTTCCATCTTTGGTCTTTAAAACCATAACCAAAGAAACCACCGAAATATGCGTTTTTAAAAACACGTTCATTGGTGCGAAATCCAACACCAGGCCTGTATCCATCTAATGTATTCTGCCATAGAAATCTTGAAATATTAAAGTTGACATATTTATAACGCAACTCACCATCCAGAAGTCCTTCTACAAATTTGAGTTTAGCGTCAAAGCCTCGTTTCTTACCTAAGCTATCCAAGACATGGTAAGTTTTAACTTCCTGTTCTGTGAGCGAATCGGTTCTATATTTTGTCCAGAATGCTTCGTTTCTGTATGATGCCATTGGATCCATATCAACCTGAACACCGAGTAATTCATTTTTTTCAAGTTTCGGTTCAAGTTCAATATTGGATAATGACGTGGTGCCATGCATGACTACTTGCATACCATTATTCAACATATTATCGAAGCGTATTTCTGAAACAAATTTTTGAGGGAACCACTTATCATCTACTTTTTTAGAAAACTGTTCTACTCTAATACGCATTAGAGCAACAATAGTATCCGACGGCTCGGCCATGATATGTTTAATGGCATAACCATCAGAAGAAATCTCTGCTATACCACGCAATCCGTCGAAATTGCGGCCTTTCCAAGGTCTGAACGATAACCGGTAAATGGTATCTCGACCTTCATAAAGGGTGTCTTCAATATTAAAGAAATAACGTTCTGTGCTACCCTTAGTAAATGGATTGATGTAATTCTTCTCCAGTAACGTGATGAAGTTTCCATAAAACGAAAGGGGCTGTATCTGGGTATTCATCAATGTGAACGAAGCGTTTTTCACACCAGATATTTTTGTAGCAACTACATTTTCTTTTTTCTCAGGTTTTAAAAACTTTGTTTCAACAACTGATTCTAATATCATAAAATAGTGTTGCTCCAGAAACTCATACAAGCCTTTTCGTGATTCATCTTTCTTGGTTAGAGTACTTGGTGGCACACCTGAATAAATGAATTTGTTGTATGATATGCAAGAATAGCTGTTAAAACGGTCCGGGTCATTTTGATTTCTGTTTTGAATCACGCCTCTAACAATTCTGTTGGCAGGATTATCCCCCGACAAAATCACTACATTGGACAAATTGTATTGATTGGGTAATAACTTAATGTTGATGGTTTGCGCAGATGAGGGTCTTATTTCAATCTCTTTTTTATTGTACCCTATATAACTGCAATTAAGCTTATAAATGGAAACATTGGATGTATAGGTGTATTCACCATAGGCATTAGTAACTGTACCAACACCACCATCATTAAAAACAATGGTAACGAAACCTAAGGGCTCGTTAGATATCGAGTCAGTAACGGTTCCATTAACCGTGAACGTTTGAGCATAGGTACTCAAGCTAAGCAAGGATAAAATAGAAAGAAAAAGAAATCGAAACACAGGGTATTTGTGAATGTTTTAGAATTTATTCTTCCACATCATAGATTCAATAGGTTTATAGGTACGCTTGGTGTACTTGGCGTCTTTCTTTTTATTGTACATGTTTTTAATCATTCCATCAACACAGAAGTAAATCAACTGACCTATAGGCATACCATGATATACACGTACCGGTTGAGATACAGAAATCTCTAAAGTCCAGGTGTTGCAATAGCCAACATCACCTTTGCCCGCTGTTGCGTGAATATCTATTCCCAAACGACCAACACTACTTTTGCCTTCCAGAAAAGGTACGTGTGCGTGAGTCTCGGTGTATTCTTCGGTAACACCTAAGTATAAGGTGCCGGGGTCCAATACAAAACCATCATCAGGAATTTCAAAGTGAGTAATCTTATTGTGCTTACGTGCGTCGAGGATACGGTCGTTATATGTGGCAAGATGTTTTCCAAGATGCACATCGTAAGAATTTGTTCCCAAACACTCAGGACGGAAAGGTTCAATTACAATGTTACCACGTTCAATTTCTTCGAGAATGGCTTTGTCTGTTAAAATCATAGGGTTTGTTCGTGTGTTAATTGTAAATGCCAGGCCATAATTGAACTGTCATCACTTGCGGAAATTAGCAAATTACGTTTGGGGTAGTACAATAATTTATTTACAGAGTTGCGGTGTGCGTCATATTTCTGGTCAATCACTTTGAGTAAATCTACAGAATGAATATCCCAAACTTTGATGGTTTTATCTCTTGATGCAGAAAAAAGAAGTTCCTGTGCAGCATCAATCAGTAAATCGTTAATGGTAAATAAGTGCGCGGCAATTTCATTGGATTGTATGGTATCTGCATTCACATAGTGTTCATAGAGTCTTGCATCGCGCGAGCCACTGAAAAGTTTTTTGTGTTTGCTACTGTATGCTAAACTGAAAACAGAATGTTGTGCCGATTGAACATGACTTTTAATGGAATGGCTTTCCGTATCGATGATGTAAATGTTTTTATCTGAAGAAGCAACATAAATTTCATCTATATATGTATGCATCTCCAGATCGCGCAATGACTTATCACATACATCCAAGATGTTAACCAGATCGAAGGAACGGTTAAACAGATAAAGCTTACCATTTTGAGTTCCGGCATATATGTAACCATCATTTGAAAGAATACAAAAAACAGAACCATTTTGAAGGTCAATATTTCTGATGCATTGTTTTAAATTAAAATCAATAACATATAGATGACCATCCATTGCACCAAGCAGTAATTGATGTGTGTCGGGTAAATAGTGTGAGCAGAAAACCTGAGCAGAAACCTTAGCAATAGCTTCGCCATGTTGCTCACCATCCAGGTTCCATTGAATAATCATGCCGTCAGAACCGGCAGAAATAAAATGCATATCATCAATGGCAGATAATGTATATACCGGCCCTTTATGCCCCATCCATTGTCGGTATTTGTTTATTTCACATTTCATGAATCGACGTAAATTTCCATCACAAAGCTATAACCTATGCCAGTTATTGAAGATATAGTTGCTGACAGCAGTACTCGAATATTGGTATGGCATATTACTGAGCAAGAACATGAATTGCAATCTAGGTTGCAGTTAAATCAAAGCGAGTTGCAGCAAATTGAATCCATCAAAGTATCTCTTAAGCGATTGCAATGGCTAGCTAGCAGGGTGTTGATTCGTACTATTGTTAACACACCTGAATTTATTTTAATGAATAAAACGTCAAACGGACAACCTGTTCTTACTGAACTTGGACATCACGTATCCATAAGTCATTGCGGACATATAGCAGCAGTAATTGTGAGTAAAAAATCTCGTGTAGGTATTGATGTGGAAGAAATGACGGACCGCATCAAATCCATCAGACATAAATTTATAGGAGAACAGGAAATGACATGGATGTACAATAAATCCGAAATGCTGAAAACGCTTTTGGTTTGGTCTGCCAAGGAAACTGTTTATAAATGGTACGCCATTGGTCAGGTGGATTTCAGACGCAATATTTTTCTTGAAAAGTTTGAACAATCTCAAAATGGAATTATAGAAGCCATATTCAGAAACGACAAATTAACTAAGCCGCTGCTTATACAATATCGCTGTTACTCCAATTTTGTGTTGACCTGGGTTATTGATTAAACTTAGCGTCGTGGTAAACCGGTTATCATTCCCATTTTCTTGGCCAACTCGGCGTGCATATTATCCAACTGTATTTTTACCTGAATACACTGATTGACAAGATCTGGATCATTTGATTTTTGGGCATCGCTCAGTTCTTTGTTGTTCTCCTCAATCATATTTCTGATGCGACATAGTTCCAGACGGTTAAGTACCTGTTCAATGTCCTTGCGGTAATTATCTTCAATCTTGGGTATAAATATGTGATGGTTATTTTCCCACCGCTCGCTGAGTTGATACTTCTCGCCACTGATGCGTTGTGCAAGAATTTGTATCTCGTGGTTTTCGTGATGCAACATATCGTGCAGTGTTGGAACATCATGCTGTTGCAGGGTATCATAATATATCCGCAGAACTTTTTCGTTCAGAGAATTAATCCAGTCTCTGTCTGCATGGGCTGTGATAATTATCTCAGCCACTTTTGTTGTATCATTCCAGTTGTAGTTTCCAAAAAGAATTAATGATTTAATCAACTCATTTTCAAGAATCAATTCTGTGTCACTGTATTGCCTTTGATCGGGAGATTCGTGAAGAGGTGGTGGTGCTATGTCTGCTGCCTTAATATTATCAACTCCAACCGATTTTTTCAGAAGCAATGCTCTGGCTTTATTCACTTCACTAACCATAAGACCTTCGTTCATCTCTGCAAGTCCGCTGAGTTGTTTTATAAATAAGTTGCGCTTTACAGGTTCACTGATTAGTGCTATGGTTTTTACAATTTCAAGAATGGCAACTGATTTCTTTACAGGATCATTACCAGCGGCAAGCATTTTTAACTCCGCTTGAAAATGCAAAAAACTTTTTGATTCATTTTGCAACAAATTCTGCATAGCCGCAGCACCATATTTATTCAGGTATGAATCCGGGTCATCGCCATCAGGTATGATGCAGATTTTTACATTCAAACCTTCTTCAAGTGCTATGTCCAATCCACGCAATGTGGCATTGATACCTGCTTGATCGCCATCGTATATAAATGTAACATTTGAAGTGAATCGTTTAATCAGTCTTACCTGATCAGGTGTAAGCGAAGTGCCCGATGAAGCAACAGCATTTTCAAATCCAAACTGATGTAAGGATATAACGTCGGCATATCCTTCAGCCAGCAAACATTCATCTTTGTGCCTCATGCTTTCTCGTGCCAGGTGAATAGCATACAATGATTTCGACTTAATATATACTTCAGTTTCTCTGGTGTTGATATACTTAGCCGTTTTATCGTTCTTCTTCATCACACGGCCTGCAAAGGCTATTACCTTACCCGATAAATTATGTATAGGAAATATCACACGGCCACGAAAGAAATCATATGCCCTGGCTTCGCCTTCGCCAATCAATCCGGCTTTCATGAGCACTTCTTTGCTATATCCGACTTTGCTTGCTTCCTGAAACAATGCGTCTCCCTTATCAAAAGCATATCCCAGCCCAAAGCGATGTATTATCGCAGTACTGAATTTTCGTTCGTTGAAATAACTTAATCCTATGGCTATACCTTCATCGCTTTCAGTCAGATTACGCTGATAATAATCAAGTGCAAACTTGTTTACGATATATAAACTCTCCGCTTCCTTTTGTTGCTCAATTACTTTGGATTCTGCTTCGGTTTCTTCAATAGCTACATTAAATTTCTTTGCCAGATGTCTTAGTGCCTCAGGATAAGTGAAGTGCTCATGCTCCATTAAAAAATTAACAGCATCGCCTCCTTTACCACAACCAAAGCATTTATATATTCCTTTAGTTGCCGATACAGAAAATGATGGTGTACGCTCATTGTGAAAAGGACACAGACCAGTATAATTTGCACCTCTGCGTTTCAACGAAACATAGTCGCCAACCACTTCTTCAATGCGTGTGGAATCTAAAATGTTGCGTATGCTGGCAGGTGTAATCACGGTTTCAAAATTGAATATTAATTCTCATTCTGTGGTACGCTGTTGAAATGCAGTGGGGCAAAGAGTTTGGCGCAGTACTCTGATTTTTTGGCACAGCAATTGGCTAATTCATCTTATCCATAAAACCGGAGATTTTATGAAAAAGTATTTTACAATTTCAGTATTTGCCATCTTCCTCAGCTTTGTTGCTATACAGGCAATGGCCTTCAACTCATCCCTGCAAATCAGCAGCCTGTGCAGTCAGTTAATCACCGTTCAAATTGGTAATACCTGCTACAGCAATCCAACAAAGATGTTTCAGTTGAATACGTTGGCCCCGGGTACTTATAATGTGCAGGTGTATCGCTGGCAGCGTGGTTTGGGTAATCAATTTCCTATATACAACGGCTTTATACAACTTGGCGCTAATGAAATGGTGCAAACTGTAATTACTGCTCCCGGATATGCTCAGATCAATCGACAGATGTTTATTCCACATTGCAACTCTGTTGGTTCAATGTATCATCCTTATCAAAGTAACTATACATATGGTTGCCAGGATTTCTATGGAATGAACGTATACCAGAACTATCAATACAATGGTTTTATACCTATGGATATGAATTCGTTTAGAGCTTTGAAAATGAGTATTTCACATGCATCTTTTGAAAGTACACGTATGGACATAGCTCGTCAGGTGTTAGCACAGCAATATGCTACATCTGCTCAATTACGTGAGGTTTTACAACTTTTTACCTTTGAGAGCAGTAAGGTAGAATTGGCCAAGTTTGTTTTTCCACGTGTTGTTGACAGACAAAACATTTTCACTATTTATGATGTGTTCACCTTCAACAGCAGTATCAGCGAGCTAAGTCGCTTTTTCAACTAGCACTGTTTTTGATTGTTTAATATAGATTGTGTTAGAGGAGGCTTCGGCCTCCTTTTTTTATTTAATCATTGTTTTAATAACCTGATGTGCCAATACGCGTTTACTTCTTTCATCTTGTAACAGTATCATCATCTCTGCATCTTCTGACCTGAAAACGGTATTGTTCTTTAAACTCTCACGAATAGAAATTTCTGCCAGGCCATTATTTATTATTACTCCCTTATGCTTGCCCACAAACTGTTGTATCTGACTCTTATTCTTTAATCCCGTAAGTACAATCCGCACACATAATGAATCGTAGTCTTTACTCTTATATTCTACATTGCCATGAATAAATATGGAATCAGAAGTAATGATTGCTTTGATGTCGTTCACCCAGTTTGTTTTTTGTTGATACTCTTTGTTTATCAACTCTTCAGTAAAATCTGGAGTGCCTGTTATATTCCCATTAACACAGAGCATAGGTACTGCGCCAAGATTATAATAACGTTGACGATCCGTATTATCTGAAACATTTAATTTAAAGTATCCTATAGGTGAAGGAAATGATGTTGTGTATTCAATGACATCAATTTTATCAGAGTATTTCAGCCTAAGCGTATCGAACTTCTTATCAAATATTCTACAAGGGTTACAATTAGGATTAGAGAATTTTTCTACCAGAATTTTTTGTTGTGAAAAAACATCGAATGAATTAAAGAGGTTAAAGAGAAGCAATAAGGCAGGTAACGAATAGTTATTGTGCAGCTTTAGCAGAGTCCATTCTGTATTTGATGCGAGCTTCAGTTTGTTTAATGTTATAGTCCAGAGCATTAACTGTATCGTTGATAAAGGTTGCCGATTGGTTGCTACCGTAAAAGTAGATCTCAATGTGCTGTGTGTAATTATATTCGTCGGTAACACGGCCTAAATCAACGATAGAATCAGGCTTACCGATGTTATTCACCAACTCATTTTTAGTCATACCGATTTTTATGCTCTCTAGATAATTCCTTCCTTCAGTAACTACCTTTGGATCTTTTTTGGAAGTATTGCAAGCAATAGTGAGAAAAAAATAAACAGTAGCACAGATTGTTAGAATCTTGGACATGGAATGTCTATCAGACTTTTAAAGCGGGGTAATCCTCCAACATAAACTAATGATAACTCAAATGCTCCACGACCATTACTGGCTTGTTTCAGTTCACTGTAATTCACATCGTAATTAATAAATCCTCTCCAGGAACCATATTCCAAACCTATTACAGGATACCAGGCATCTTTTATTCTGTTGTATATACCGCCGTAAAGAATCATTCTGTCAGGTGCGGCACTGCTCATATCATAGCCCAGCATCATTCCTGCCTGCATTTCGGATGCTTTCTTCTGAGTCTGATACGATGCACCGGGTATCAGAAATAGTTTATCAGTTGCCTGATAAGAAACAGTTAGCATGGCTAATGGACGCCAACCGAGATTGTTTTTATTAAACTCTTTATAGAATGATTCGCGAGGATTTAATACGTGATGCATTGAGATATTCAGTGAGTAATTCAATCTTTCCATGCTTGTGTTTTGATATAGCAAACCCAGATTTAAATCAGGGTAGGTAATACTGCGAAATGCATAGTTTTCGTTTGCAGGCAGATTCACGTTAAACTTAGAGTCATCCCATTGATTATTAAAATACAGCTTATCCCAATCTATAGTTTTTTGAACAATACCAAAACCTACACCTGCAGAAAGGGTGTGCTCATTATCGCCACCCAGCCCTATATGAATAGCTCCTTGTAAAATGGCTTTAGTGGTACTGAGGTTACCGTCACCAGCGCGATCGCGAAGGAGTATAGCTCCTGCGCCAAACATCACTGAGCGGTTCTTATATCCTCCATTAAATTTTAGGTCTCCATATACATCGAATGTTCTCCAGGGCACCGTAAAACTACTCCACTGGTTACGATAATTTAAACCTGCGCGATAATTGCCTTTAAAGTTGCCTGCATTTGCCGGGTTGATATGAAGAGGTGAGGCAAAAAATTGTGAGAAGTGCATGTCCTGTGCATTAACAACACCCCCAATGAACAGCATAAAAATGAAAACTGAAATCTTCAATACCACCTGATGCAACTGATATGTATGTGTTGTTTTCATCGTACGAGTGTTACGTTTCCACTTTTAAAAACTGGAATATTTCCATCCAACACGGCATTCAAGGTCCATGCGTAAACATCCATTTCCTGAGGTTCACCCTTGAATGTTCCATCCCAGCCAATGTTGATATTATTCGTTTCAAAAACTTTTTCACCCCAGCGATTAAACACTCGTAATACAATGCTTTGCACACCTCTTCCTCTCACAAGGAAAAAGTCATTCTGTCCGTCACCATTAGGTGAGAAAGCATTTGGTAAATCAATTAAAGGAGTGAAGCGAACTGAAATTAGGCGACAGGCAGTATCAGGACAGGGACCTTCGTTAAATGCGGTCAGGCAAACCAGGTAATCACCATTGTTTGAAAATGTATGAATCGGATTTACATCGTTAGAAGTAGTACCATCGTTAAACGACCATAAGTAATATGTAGCATTAAACGATTGATTGGTAAACTGTACCGGTTCATTAGAGCCGGGGTTTTGAGTATTCGTGGTAAACTGTGCTACAGGTGCTGCCGGAAAGGCATCAATGGTAATATAAGCAGTATCGCTTCCGTTACAACTTGCCGGATCGAATATAATGAACATAGCAGTATATGTTCCGGGCTGATTATAATTGTGAGATGGGTTTTCGAGTGTGCTCGAACTGCCATCACCAAAAACCCATTTGAAAGTAACACCACCAAAACTATTATTCTGAAACTGCACAGTTAGAGGCACACAACCACTGTAATAATTTCCTGTAGGCTTTGCTGAAATTTTTGAAGTAAATGGAATCGTTTGAACAAATGTGTCTAAGGGATTACAAGCCTCAGGATCATTAACGATTAAGGTTACTGTATAAACACCACCATCATAGTAAGTATGAGAAGGAATGTTACCCGTCCCGGTTGTACCATCCCCGAAATCCCAAGAATAGGTTGCTAACGCTGAACTGCCCTGTGCAGTAAAACTTACAATTAAAGAGTCGCACAAATCATTTAAAGCATAACTATAAGAGGCTGTTGCGACAGTATTATAAACTACAACACTTGTATATGCGGTGTCGGTAGGTATGCAGCCATTTGGTGAATATGCAATGAGTTGAATGATATAAGTGCCCGTGTCGGTATAAGTAAATGTTGGCTGAAATAAATTTGAAGTATCACCAGGCACACCTGTTCCATAATTCCAGTGATAGAAAGTTGCATTCTGAGAATTGTTAATGAAGTTAACTGTCAAAGGAGCACATCCTGTTGCTGCAGGATCAGCTAAGGCTTCTGCGGTAAGAGTTGTTAACTCCAGAGCCATTTTGAAACCTAGCTCGTTGCAATTGCTAGAGTTATTGGTTTGAGATACTACACCTGGAGTGGTAGGTGTTGAGGAATTTCCACCACAACCTGCACATATCGCTTCATAAATAATTCCGCTTTTATCAAAGCGTGATGTGCCGCCATCCACGTGTTCCAGGGCATTGTCACCACCAAAGTAGGAACCGTATAATAATGCTGCCGCATCTTTCTTCAGTACAATAATGTAGAAATCGTTTCCATTACTTGTACTCTTAAATGCATCAGGTGTAATAGGCATTCCTGAAAGGCCATTCTGATTGAATGGCCAACTACCAAAACCTAAATTACCTCCCCAGCCACATACATAAACATTCTCGCAGGTGTCGACCAGGAATGCCGTTGGAGATATGTTGGTATTGTTACTTCCATTTCCAAATAGTGTTGAATAAATAATGTTGCTTAAGTTAGGATTGAACTTGGTAATAAATTGTCCGCTGTTTGGGTTAGAGTATGCGGCATTGATGATTGGGTAGTTTCCTTTCGTTTGACCAACTATATAAACATTTTCACTCAGGTCTAACTTCACGAAGTAAGATTGGTCTTCCTGATTAGTGCCTATATAGGTACCACTCACTATTGCTGAGCCGTTTGGATTTAACTGAATCAGGAAACCATCCATGGTGCCTCCCTGATAAGTGTTGTTTAAACCGCCGGTTCCGATAGGGAAGTTTGAACTCGATGTACCACCTGAAATATAAATTGCATTATTGCTTCGAAGGTCTAAAGAGTAACAAGCATCGTCAGCTGTTCCACCTAGGTAAGTGGAGTATATTAAATTGCCTGCGGTTGCATTTAATTTTAAAGCACAACCATCCTGTGCACCACCCAACGAAACCTGAACTGCACCATTGCTTGTTGGAAAATTGCTTGATGATGTACACGATGCTATATAGATATTGTTATTGGCATCGCAAATCACTTCACCACGTGCATCATCACCATAATTGCTTTTTAAACTACCTCCAACAAACTCTTGAGCGTTAATATTAACTCCATCATCTCCGGAGCCACCAATAAAAGTTGAACCTGTTAATGCCGTTCCTGTAACATTCATTATGGTAATGGTAATGTCGCCACCACCATTATAACTGTTATCGTAAGCATTTGCAGTTGTTGGAAAATTGGACGAATAGGTTCTGCCATAGATGACCAGTTCATTCAAACTATTCACTACCAGACTATGCGGTGTTTCGTTATCACTACCTCCTAAGTATGTGGAGTAAATCAGTGTTGATCCGTTAGTACTGATTTTAGAAATTCCCATATCGCAGGGAAACTGAATACCCGAAGTATTTGTGCCACCGCCAAATGTTAATTGAAATGCACCGGGAGTAGTAGGGTAGAGACCAAAAGGACCATTGACATATCCGCCTAAATACATATTACCGTCATTGTCGTAAGTACATGTATATCCGAAATTATCTGCTGTACTTCCGGTGTATGTAGAGAATATTAAAGTAGGGTCAATGACTAATGATTGATTGTTGGGATATGTATCAATCTTAAATTTAAGGGTGTTGTTATCAAGTATGTAAGAACTTTTTACAAACTGTTTTTCATTGCTTTTCATTGTCCAGCTTACTGGAGCCATCTCGACTACATCACCAACCGAAGTTTTTACAAAGAGGTTATTATTCTTCATTTGAAGTGCATCAGCACCTTCATAACTCAGTTTTATTTTTGATACATCAGCACCTGCATTCACAATAAAGTCATACTTCATCAAGCCATTAGAGAAGTAATATTTAATGTCAATTCCGGGATAGATATCATGGCAATAAACTTCACCAAAGCCATGGACGTTACTGGCCCATTTAGAAGGGTCGTTGCCTATGAAGTAGTTGTAATAGGTTTCTGTTTTATCGAAAGCATCAACCTGAGATGGAGTTTGAGCACCTTCAAACTTCACTTTATACAAATGAGCGTGAACATTAACAGGACCCATAGCCGGATGTGTTTTTTCCATATCATCACGGTCGAACAGTAAATAAGTAATTCCGGTACGCTCTATGAATACTACTGCTCCTTTAAGTTCTGCAGCATATAATATGTTGGAATGCCACTGATTCTTATTTTCTTTAAAATGTAAGCCGGGGGAATTGATGTGTGCATGTACAGGATGAAAACGACTCTTATCTATAGCTGACAGAGAAGTACCTGAGAAAAGCAGATATAGTATAATGATAATTCTGAGCTTCATTTGTTTGCTTAAAGGTAAAAGCTAATTTCTGAAAAGTAAAACCCTATTTTCAATTATAACATTTACGCTGAACGATGCTGCTGCGTTTGTTTAAAAAAACAATCTGGCTTGAATAGTTATTTTCTCGTCAGGTCGTCTTTGTCAGCACTAAATCTGAAGCCCATGCGCTTTCCGGTTTCTGGTTGCAAAGAGCCACTTTGTTCCAGTTTCTGAAGTACGGTCAGTTCTTTAACAATTTCATATGGTGGTACTAAAGTTTCAAAGTTTAGTGCATATATGTATGCCGACTCCACTATGCGATTCAGTAAATCGTTGGAGCAAAGGTTGTTTTCAAAATCATTGTACAGGAAGCCAAGTTGCCGCTTGCCTTCTACATACAGATGCTCGTCTTTATTAATAAAGATGCGTCCAATCAAATAGCCTGTGTCATAATTTCTGTTGTAGCGGAAAGAATCAACAAGGAAATTATAGATCATAATCATTCCGCAGAAACCGCGGTTTACATCTTCCTGCACATAAGGTGTTTGCCACAGATAATGATCCTGATCAAACATAAATACATTCGTGTGCATGTAAAATATCAGTACCTCATCATTAAGTCGAACTTCTATTTCATTAGGTGCTTTTTCAATTACACTAATATCTAATTTAATATTTGCTTCGGTCAGCTTTTGATTCAATACTTCATGAATCTGTTTTACGATGTATGTGATATTGTGAAAAAGATTTTTAGTATGATCAGACACCTGCTGTTTAACCAAACCGCGCGATACCAGCGATTCAAAAATTAAATCACGTTCACCCGATTTTTTATTTCTTTTTCCTGTTGGCACGTGGTGAATTTAATAAGCTTTTGCAAATAAAACACGCTGCTTGCTTGGCTTGCCAGTAAATACACATTCACCGGCTTCCTGAATATTGTTCAATGGAATACAGCGAATAGTAGCTTTTGTCAGATCCTTTATCTTTTCTTCGGTTTCAGAAGTGCCATCCCAATGCGCTGCTATAAATCCACCTTTTTCTTCAAGTACTTGCTTAAATTCATCAAAGTTTTCTACTCGATGAATATTGGCATCTCTGAAATGAAGTGCCTTTTTATGCATGTTTTGTTGAATAGCTTCTAAAGTGTTGATGATGCTATCACTAATGTTATCTATACTCATCGTTTGTTTTTCGCGAGTATCTCTGCGTGCTATTTCTACACAATTATTTTCCAAATCGCGTGGGCCAATAGCCAGACGAACCGGCACACCTTTCATCTCATACTCCGCAAATTTCCAACCCGGCTTCTGTTTGTCATCATCATCAAACTTTACGGTGATACCTTTTTGCCGTAACGATTGAATGATTGGAGTCACCTTATCTCGAATCTGTTGCAGTTGTTCATCGTTTTTGTGAATAGGTACAATCACTACTTGCAGAGGGGCAAGATTTGGAGGTAGCACCAATCCATCATCATCTGAGTGTGCCATAATCAATGCACCTATCAATCTGGTGGACACTCCCCAACTTGTAGCCCACACCAGCTCTTCTTTATTTTCTTTGGTTACATATTTAACTTCAAAGGCGCGAGCAAAGTTCTGCCCTAAGAAATGCGAGGTGCCAGCCTGCAAGGCTTTACCATCCTGCATCAGTGCTTCAATGCAATAGGTTTCTTCTGCTCCAGCAAATCTTTCGTTTGCTGTTTTAACTCCTTTCACCACCGGGATAGCCATCCATTTCTCAGCAAATTCAGCATAAACATCAAGCATTTTTTCTGTTTCAATAATCGCTTCCTCCTTAGTAGCGTGTGCAGTATGTCCTTCCTGCCATAAGAATTCCGTCGTACGTAGGAACAGGCGAGTGCGCATTTCCCAACGCACCACATTAGCCCATTGATTGATAAGCAATGGCAGGTCGCGATAACTTTTTATCCAACTTTTATAAGTGTTCCAAATGATAGTTTCTGAAGTTGGACGAACTATTAATTCTTCGTCTAAACGAGCCTCAGGGTCCACTACTACACTTTTGCCGTCTTCTGAGTTTTTTAATCTATAATGGGTAACAACAGCACATTCTTTTGCGAAGCCTTCAACGTGTGCAGCCTCGCGTGCCAGAAAGCTTTTAGGGATAAATAATGGGAAGTATGCATTCACATGTCCTGACTCTTTAAACATCTTATCTAACTGCTGTTGCATCTTTTCCCAAAGAGCATAACCATAGGGTTTTATGACCATGCAACCACGCACGGCAGAATAGTCGGCAAGGCCGCCTTTAATGACTAAATCGTTATACCATTGTGAATAATCGCTGCTTCGACTTGTGATTTCTTTACTCATAGGTTAAATTTGGCATAGTATTGGAAAAATGGAGGGAAAGGCGGCAAATGTAATACAAACTTTTACCGTCAAACTCAAGTCCGTTAAAAAACCATAGCCATGAAAAACTACATCTACATCCTCGCAGCAGCCCTTTTTACACTGGCTTCTTGCTCCTCGACGAGATACACATATCGTTCGAACAACGACGACTTGTATTATTCTTCGTCCGATGCACCCAAACAGAATCAACAGGTGCAGCAGAACCAACAGCAAAATAACCTGCCGTACGATTCAAATCAAAGAATAAATCAGTTTGATAATAATTCATATGTCGATGATCAGGGCAATACAAACATCACCAACAATTTCAATGGCGATGATTATGTGTTTTATGATGATGACGACTTTGCTTACTCTCAGCGTCTTCGTCGCTTCTATCAGCCTTATATGGGTTATAGCTATTTCAGCGACTATTACACATATCCTTTCTATTGGTGGAATGACCCAATGTACTATAATTCATTTTTCTCAATGAATGTAGGTCCGGTTGGTTTTTTCTATCGTCCTAACCGTTGGTGGTATTATCGTCCTAATTTCTTTGGATGGAATAATTTCTACCCTTGGTACACCAATTCGTTTTGTTACCCCTATTCCTGGTACAATCCATTCTGGGGTTATAGCAGTATGTGGAACAGACCATGGGGATGGAATAACGGCTGGGGATGGAATGGCGGTTGGGGATACAATCCTTGGGGCTGTAGCACCTGGGGCTGGGGTGGATGGAACGGTTGGAACGGCGGTTGGGGCTGGGGTGGATACTCACCCTGGGGTTTATACAACAACGGTTACTGGAACGGATACAACAATGGTTACTGGAACGGTTTTAACGATGGATGGTATGGTTACGGATATAACCCATATTCCTTCTATAACAGTGTAAACAGTAACTATTACTATGGAGCTCACGGTTTCAATTCATCTACCAACACCAATAGCAACATAGATAATGGGGGTCTTGGTGATCGTTATTCCAACTTCTATTCTTTGGCTGTAAATAATTCTTCCGGAAATGTTCCTTCACCACAGGTTACTAAACAGGATATAATGAACAATGTTGGTTCAATAAATAATACCAACAACATAAACACACCTGTTACCAAACAGGAGATAATGAATAATGCCGGCACTATTAATAACAACAATCCTGTCAATGCTCCTAATACTCAGGGAAACATCAATAAGTTTGATAATACTAACACCGTGCAAAACAATAATGGTGTTATGCAGAACAATCAGAACAATATTTCAAATATTGAAAAACTGAACAAGTACGACTCTGCTCCTGTGCAGCAAGGCAACATCAACAACAATAACCCTGTGCAACAGCCTGGTGGTCAGAATAACAATATGATGAACAAACCACAAACCGGTGGATTGAATCAACAAAATAATAATAACCCTGTTCAGCAACCCAAGTACCAGTGGGATCATCCGAGCCAGAACAACCAGCAGGTTTTGCCTAATCAGCAACAGCCTGGTAACAATCAAATAAACAAGCCGCAGCCACAGTACCAACAGCCACAGTACCAACAGCCACAGTACCAACAGCCACAGTACCAGCAACAGCCTGGTAACAATCAGATGAACAAGCCGCAGCCACAGTACCAACAGCCACAGTACCAGCAACAGCCTGGTAACAATCAGATGAACAAGCCGCAGCCGCAGTACCAACAGCCACAGTACCAGCAGCAGCCTGATAACAATCAAATAAACAAGCCGCAGCCGCAGTACCAACAGCCGCAGTACCAGCAACCACAATACCAGCAACAGCCTGGTAACAATCAGATGAACAAACCTCAGTATCAGCAGCCGCAGTACCAGCAGCAACAAAAGCCACAATCTCAAAACAATCAGTTGCAGCAGCAGTACAATTACCAGCGTCCGCAATACCAGCAGGCGCCTCCTCAACAACAACAAAGCAAACCGCAATCATACAATTCCGGTGGCGGTAACAAGCCTTCCTATTCTGCTCCATCAGGTGGTGGCAACAGACCTTCCTATTCTGCTCCATCCGGAGGTGGTAACAAGCCTTCCTATTCTGCTCCTTCGGGTGGTGGTAACAGACCTTCATACTCAGCTCCTTCGGGTGGTGGAGGAAACAGACCTTCTGGCGGTGGCGGCGGTGGCAGCCGTCCCTCAGGTGGTGGTGGAATGTCTTCTCCT
This sequence comes from uncultured Bifidobacteriaceae bacterium, assembly GCA_964640655.1. Classification (GTDB taxonomy): domain Bacteria; phylum Bacteroidota; class Bacteroidia; order Chitinophagales; family UBA10324; genus BJGO01. Next base: position 98,700 of record CAZXFT010000004.1, read on the forward strand.
CGCGGTCCTAAATAATCTTGTACATCCTAACTTCATTCTCACATCCTTCAGGTATGAAAAATAAACTTACCCTGCTCTTAGTGTGCCTCATCAGCAGCACCGTTCTTTTTGCACAAACCGACGAAGACGCCTTGCGCTTTTCTCAACTCACCCCCGTTGGCACAGCGCGCTTCACCGGTGCCGGTGGTGCCTTTGGTGCACTGGGTGCCGATGTGTCATCGCTGTCCATCAACCCTGCCGGTGTGGCAATGTTTCGTATGAATGAGTTCACTTTTACACCTGGACTGTCTTTCATTAATTCCAATAGCGAGTTTCAGAAAAACGAAAACGAATCGCGCAAGTACAATTTCAATGTCAGCAACTTTGGCTTTGTATGGGTATCGCTTAACGACAGTAAAGATGCCCGCTGGAAAAGCACCAACTTCTCCTTCGGTGCCAACCGTATGGCCAACTTCCACAACGACATATATTACAAAGGACTCAACACATCCAACTCGCTGATGAACAATTACCTCAGCTATCTGGGCAATGGTACGGTCTCTCCAACCTCACTTCCCGATGTTTTTCCGTTTGATATATCTCTGGCTTACGATACTAAACTTATAAGCTATGCTTCCGCTAACAACACCTACAAAAGTTCACTGACCAAAGCCGGACTCGAGCAATCAAAAACCAATACCACCCGCGGCGGTCTCAGCGAATACTACTTTGCCTTTGGCGGAAACTACGGCGATAAACTATATGTTGGCGCGTCTCTGAACATGCCTTTTCTGCGCTATGTAACTCAAAACACCTTCAGCGAACGCGACCGCAACGACAGCATTGCCGACTTTGTACAATACGACTTTACCAACAACATACGCACCACCGGAGTAGGCATCAACATCAAAGCAGGCTTAATATACCGCGCCAACGATTTCTTCCGCCTCGGTGCTTCAATTCATTCTCCTACATTTTTTTCTATGACCGATCGCTACTCGGCTTCTATGAATTCCACCTTTGTCAGCGGCACGTACGAAAGCAGCTCGCCTAACGGCAACTTCAACTACTCTCTTGTTACTCCCTGGCGTGTGGTGGGTTCTGCGGCATTGCTGTTTAAGAAATATGGCTTCCTCAGTATGGATTACGAGTTCGTGGACTACTCCGCTTCTTATTTCAACTTCAACAGCGGCAGCACCTCCGATAAAGAATTTGAAAACACACAGAACAACCTCATCAATGCCAAGTACACCGCTGCAGGCAACCTGCGCCTCGGTGCCGAAGCTGTGCTCGACATATTCCGTTTGCGTGCCGGTTATGCCATGTTTGGTTCACCATTTAAATCCGGGGTTGGGGTAGAAGGTTTCAACAATGCCTTTAATAATGTAAGTGCAGGCTTTGGCTTTCGCGAAAACGACTTCTATCTCGACTTTGCATTTGTGCGAAGTATGTTTAAATCATACGAGCAACCTTACTCACTGGGTGGCGGACAGGAAGTGCCCGGCGCCAAGGTAAGCACAGGACTCAACCATTTTTTAATTACAGTGGGGTTTAAGTACTAATACTCGCCTTTGTTTATTCTGAACTAAACTTAAGCTAAGTGAAGAACCACTTTCACTTTTAGCTTACTGTAGTGTTTCTATAAAAAAGAATTATACCGTACCCCCATCGGCCTGCAAGTCCTTTACTCCCAATAGTTATCGGGACCTATCCATTCCTTATACATTCTTAGCCGCTCCACTGTCATTCTCAACGCAGTAAAGCACCTCAATAGTTAACGCCTTTGCTACATCATTAATGTTCAACCACCCGCTTTGCATCCATTGCGAAAAAAAAATAAACAAAAAAAAACCCGCCACTCGCGGGGTTTTCTGTTTCATTCAAGTTTCAAATGCAAGTTCATCGCTGTACCACCACCTTCTTCGTTATCCTTACTTGATCATTATTCACACTCAGCAAGTAAGTCCCCGCAGGCAGAAAACGTGCATCTATCATATTGGTGCTTCCATCGGGTACGGTGCCGTTAACCACACTGCGGCCCAGCATATCCACTAAGCGATACTCCACATCACTGCCAAAAAACTGAGGCATAAAGTTTATAAACTGGTCTGCGGGGTTAGGGTACAGCAGCACCTGCACGGTACTGTCTGTAGGCTCTTCGGGTGGGCTCAGGTGGCAACCCGGTATCAGGCAACCCATACTATCTACTTTTACCAGCCAGCCACTCGAAAGCCCGTTTACATCATCCGTTAAGTAGCCGCTCAATATGAATCCTTTGTCGGGGCAAGTGTCAAGGTCGTAGTTGTAATAATTATAATAGGCATAGTTATTAGGCTTAATGTAATTATATAACCTGCGCCATACTAATTCCCCCTGATTCGTAATTCGTGATAAATGCCAAAAACGAGCAGGTAAGTTTAACTCAGGAGGAATCGTGGTGTCAAAAAGAACACCATAAAGTGTATAAGTTCCAGATAACATAAAGTCACCGCAAGGCAATTCTATAGTATTGTATGACCAATCGCAAGAATTACAACGATAACCACCCGGATTATAAATCCATTGTTTCTGACCGGCACTGTCTAATTTTAAAAAAACACCGTATGAGTATTGATAATCAATCGAAGGACTATACGTATATCTCTGCGTTGCTATAAGAAATCCACCGTCTTTAGTGGCTATTACATCTTCCACTCCATATAGCGAATCGGCAAAGCTGCCCTGATAGAAATAATCTATAAAATTGCCTAAAGAGTCTATGCGGCGGGCTATGATTCGACTGATTGAGGCTAATGAGGCTACTTGCTTTGTTACACTGGAGAATAAAAGAAGTTTATTAGATGTATGGTGAATTAATTTAGGTAGAATTTCGCTGTACCCCGGAGTATGATAATTAAAACTACTTAGTAAGTTTCCGCTTGTATCAATTAAATAACAATGTATTCGTTGACTATTGCCATTCTCAATAGCTGATACTGCTGCATAAATTTTACCATTATAGCAGTATAAATTTTGTGATAATTCCGGCATATGTGCGAAGTTAATATTGTTTAAGTTGTGTTCAACGGACTGATTGCTTATGGTATCGTAAATTAGTAAATATGGGTAAATTGAATCAGTAATATAATCAAAGTTATAGCCTAACATAAAGTATTTGTGGTTTAATGACAATAATGCTTTAGGCGCAATAGCGCGTATTAACATTTCCTTGTTTGAAAGCAATATTTTCTTTTCTTGAATATTTCCAACAGAGTCAATAATTAAAAAAGCATTCACCTCACTATTAGAAACTGTTGTACTGTCAGGCACAGCACCCACAACAAAGAAGTTGTTGCCTTGAACATTGAGGTTTGTTATTGCTAAGTAAAAATCATAACCTTCAGTGCTTTTAATAATATTATAAATCTTATTAAACCTCGTTTGAGCAAACGAAACGTTTAAAGAAAAGAGAATAAAAAATAAAGGTAGGCATACTATGCCTACCTTTATTTTCAATAAATTAATGTTGCACATGCAGCTTAGTTTGCAGTACTCGGTCAGTTGATTGCAGTTGAATCATATAAACACCGTTTTCGAGTTTGGCTGAGTTTAATATATATTGCCCTGTTTTTGCATCTACTGTGGCATTCATCACCTCTATACCGCTGGTATTAAATATGCGCAGGGAAGTGATATTAGTACCTGCGCCAAAAGGCACCCAACTAATGGTACTGTATTCACCCGCCGGGTTAGGATAAACCCCAACCCCTCCCATCACAATCACATCCGGCACACCCACACCCGTAACCGTGTAACACTCGCTGCGCGTGCTGCAACCATTACCATCTGTAAGCACCACATAATACAAACCATTTTGCGCGGCCACATAAGTTTGGCCGTTAGCCCCGCTAATGGGCTGCTCGCTTTCGCAGTGGTACCATTGGTAGCTAACCCCTGCCTGCACTGCCGTAAGCGTGTTATTACTTTGCTGTACAGCGGCATTCAGCCCAAATACAGTAAGTACAGTTTGGTTAATGATGCTATCGCAGCCCTTGTAGTTATGCAGCGTATCGCCGTATGTACCGCTCACATAGCGGTATGCACCGTGCAGCCATATAGAATCTCCATTACATATAGCAGCATCATTGGTATTTACAACAGCAGCCGTAAAGCAAATCGTATCACACGGCGAACCTATAATAGGCCCAAGATGAAGTGTTTGAATTGTATTAGGATAACCATAACAAGTAATATTGTTAAACGATAAAACATTTTGATTGTAATTGCATCCAACGCCAAAAACATCAGGGGTCTCAATACATCTTAACCTTAATACATCATTATCCGTAGGAGTAATGATTAAGTCGTATCGATACTTTTCCATATTGAAGTATATCCTTCCGTTCGGAGCTAACTGCAACTGTGACCAATATTTTCGATTATTGTCATTCGTAAATAGATTGTGCTGTGCTACAAGATATTTAGATCCTGATGGATTTGACAACGATAAGTTATATTGATAGACTTTATTTCCTGTTGCGGCATATAGCAAATTCGCGTTTGGTGAAAATTCAATACTATAAAAAAAGTTTGGTCCATTGGGATGGTCGAACGTAGTTAGTGAATCAACAATTTTAAAATTAGAAATTTGACCGGTACATCTATCAAATTCAGCCTTACACACATGTTTATTAAAATTACACCAAGCAATTTTATTTCCGGTAGCATTTACTGTTATTTCTCCTTCGGTAGGTGTTCCTGTGAAAGGGCTACTGATAAATTGTGTTAAAGTATCCCCAATGCCGTTTGGAGTTAATAAAAATGAATGACAATAAGTGCCGTTAGAAGTCATAATAATGGGGAAGGGAGCAGGCTCGCGGTCGATAAAAAAATTCATAATCCATAAATCACGGCCATTAGCGTGTTTAATAGCAAATATTTTCCCGGATAACACATCATAATTCACCTTCTTATAGAGTACATTCTTTTCTATCACTTCTCCCAGTCCTCCATTTAAGCTCATATCTACAAGATGGTAAATAAAGTAATTTGCATATGTAGGGTATAGTGTCCAGTTAGGCTCTGAAGGATCCATGCCACCCCAAAATGCTTCAAAAACATAATAGATATTATTGCTGCCAGGTTTGGGAGCAATAAGAACTCCGTTAGCAAGTTCTTGGCCATGGGCTAATGAATCGTCGGTTATAATACCTATGCCACTACTAAGAAAGCAGTGTAAATGATCTCCGTTGGCCATTATCTCGTGGTTTTTGTTATAAATTTTACAGCCATTAGTATAAAATAAAAGATTTCCGGCAGAATCGGATATGCTGGCGCAGCCCTCAATAAATCCCATAGCTGTTGAAGCAACAATCTCGGGTTCACCATTATTGAATGATAATATTCGGCCATTATTAAGTCCGACACCAATGCACCAGTTATTAAACTCCCCTTGAGCACTTGAGTAATATGTTGTCAAACAAAAAATACCGAAGCATAACATAGCAAAATAGTTTATTAAACGCATATCCATCTGTATTAATGATTAACAATCAATTTACCGCTGTCAATTTTATTCCCTTTACAATCGGTAATCTGGTAAAAGTAAATACCTGAATTGAAGTCAGAAGTGTTAATACTCAATGTAGAACTAATTTGAGTTTTCATTATCAGTCTTCCATATACATCATCAACATTAAAATCAATATACGATAAAGATTAGCATTAGCTGCGCTGTGCTTAAGCCTGTTAAGCTACGCAGCTTCTTAGGTTTAGTGGTGCTTTTCATATAGATAGTTTTTCTTAACCCAAATATACCCTCCCCAAACCCCAAAGTCAATACCCCATTCGGGGTAATTTACATTTTAACAACTTCACCGTGCCAACTAACGGCCTTGTTTTAACATGTGTGTGCTCCGTTTTAACAACTCAACGCGCCGTTTTAACTAATGCGCACGTTGTTTTAATAAGTATTACGCTCGTTTTTCAGTGTTTCCGCTTCGTTTATGCTTGTCATAACCTTGTTATTGAATGTATTTACCTTGTTATTAAAAGTGTCAACGCTGTAAATGCAAGTAAGGCCTTATCAAACGCATCTAATCCCCCTGTTTATTATTCCGTTTTAATCCAAGTTATCAAAATTAATTTATACATTATCAGCATATTATAATAAAAATACCTATTTATGGATAACTATAATGTAACATTTTTGCTTTGCATTCATTAAAGGCACCACACTAAAAAATAACACGTATGAAAAAAACTCAATAAAGTTGACTCAACATGTACAAAGCTGTACTCGCCAACGCCTCCGACCCGGCTAACAAGCCAACAACCGATTCCATCATCACGCTGAAAGATGCTATCACTCGTCTTGCCGCTTATGTGCAGCAAATCGTCCTCGTAGCCACTCAGCAGCTAACAGGCATCACAGGTGCCGCAGAGCTTAAAAAATACTTCAAGCTCGAAGCCTGCAATGCTTGTTTCGTCATCATCCAGCCCGCGCTTGCCTTTTGTAAGGCCACTAACAATCCCGTACTTGCTGCCAAAATCCGCTTCTCGCTCTCTGCTCTTCAACGCATCGACGATGCCATCTTTGTCGAAAAAATGAACAGTATCAAAGATGCTCTGCAACCTTACATCACCGACCAATCACTGCTCGATTATAATGTAACCCCACAAATGTGGCCTGCTTTCACAGCCTCTATCGAAAACTACCAGTCTGTAGAAACCAGTCCTCGTTCAGCTATCGTTACGCGCAAGTCCGAAACGCAACAATTAAAAACACTCTTTGCCGATGCCAATAGTCAGTGCAAAGACACACTCGACAGAATCGTTGCTTCTTTACGTTTCACGCACCCCGACTACTACAATAGTTATATGGACTCGCGCCGCATCGTAAACCAACCAACCATCACCACCAAGTTAAAAGCCATCGTAATAGATGCCATCACAGGCCAACCTGTACCCATGGCCATCATCAGCATCAATGGCACAGAACAGTCTGCCATGTCAAACATCAGCGGCAAGGCACACATCAACCAGGTTAAAATCGGTATGCACACCGTAACCTGCACCGCCGAAGGTTTCCAAACCAAAACCACACCGGTACTCGAGTTCAAAAAAGGAAAATACACCACAGTAAAATTCCTCCTCCAACCCGAATCCATCGCCATTCAACTTGCCGACAATAAAATATTAGCCAATTAATTAACCAATCAAACCTCACAACACCATCCAAGCCCTCCACATTAATGGAGGGCTTGTTTATTTTATAGGCTATTAGAAAAAAAAGCTACAGTATCAAGCCATAGAACTCAATCATACTATTCAACCTTCAAACCCTAACTTTGTTTCATTCATTACCATTGCTAATAAAACCAATCAGTACGTGTACAGTTCCCTGAGCCAATTCATCAGCCACCTCGAAAAAGAAAACGAACTCACCCGCATCAAAGAATACGTTAACCCTCACTTGCACATAACCGAAATTACCGACCGTGTCAGTAAACATAACGGCAAAGCCCTCCTGTTTGAAAACACAGGCACGGCCTTTCCGCTGCTCATCAATGCTTATGGTTCAGAGAAGCGCATTTGCATGGCGCTGGGGGTAAAGCACCTTAACGATATAGCTGCCCACATAGAAGCACTTATTAAAATGCTAATGAAGCCCAAGGACTCCATTCTGGATAAACTAAAAATGCTGCCGCAACTTGGTGCTATGGCCTCCTGGATGCCAAAGGTTATTGGTGGCCGTGGCGCTTGTCAGCAGGTTGTAATGACCAACCCCGACATCACCAAACTTCCAGTGATGACTTGCTGGCCTCACGACGGCGGCCCTTTTATTACGCTACCCGTTATCAATACCCGCGACCCCAACACCGGCATTCGCAACGTGGGTATGTATCGCATGCAGGTGTTTGGTCCTACACTTACGGGTATGCACTGGCACAAGCATAAAGTTTCGGCTAAGCATTTTAACGAATACAAAAAGCTCAACCTAAAGATGCCCGTTGCCGTGGTGCTTGGCGGCGATCCGGTTTATACCTATGCTGCAACAGCGCCGCTGCCCGAGAATGTGGATGAGTATATGCTTGCCGGTTTTCTGCGCAAGAAAAATGTTCAGTTGGTAAAATGCCTCACGCAGGATATTCATGTGCCGGCCGATGCCGACTTTGTGATAGAAGGCTATGTCGATCCGGCAGAAGATTTTATTCTCGAAGGGCCTTTCGGTGACCACACAGGTTATTATTCCTTAGCCGATTATTATCCTAAGTTTCATATCACCTGCATCACGCACCGTAAGCATGCAGTATATCCAAGTACCATTGTGGGTATTCCACCTCAGGAAGATGCCTGGCTGGGCAAGGCTACGGAGCGCATCTTTCTTGCCCCCATCAAAATGACTATGGTGCCGGAAATTGTGGATATGGAATTGCCAATCGAAGGCGTTTTTCATAACCTTACTATAGTAAAAATTAAAAAAGAATATGCCGGCCATGCACAAAAGGTGATGAACGCTATGTGGGGTGCGGGGCAAATGATGTTTAATAAAATTCTGGTGGTGGTAGATGAGCACGTCAATATTCAGGACTATAAAGCGGTGGCGCAAATCATTTCACAAAACACCGACCCGCAACAAGACATTTATTTTTCGCAAGGTCCAATGGATGTTCTGGACCACAGTTGTTCCAAATTTGCTTTCGGCGGAAAAATGTGCATAGATGCCACAACCAAATTCGATGAAGAGAAGCGCAGCAATAACATTCAACATCGGGTGGAAGAAATCAGCGATGAAGAATTAATAAATATCAGAAGTCAATTTTCAGAGATTACAGGCATCAATGCTTCCTTATTGAAGATGGGAATCAGTGCGGTGATTATTACTGTAGATAAAAACCGCAAGGGACATATTAAAGAGTTGAATCAAAAATTGATGGAGCGCACCACACTGCGTGGTGTAAAGTTTATACTTTTCCTCGAAGGCAATGTGCACAGCAGCGATATAGCTGATGCTATATGGCGTGGTTCAAATAATTTGGATGCAAAACGCGATGTATTGATTACAGCAGCCACCGGTAATAGCATTTCTAATGCCGCCTTCGACGGTACCCGTAAAACAAAAACATACGACGATTTTGAACGCGACTGGCCAAATATTCTCGTGTCGGATATGGATACCATAGAATCTATTGATGCGCAATGGCACAAACTGGGTTTGGGTGAATTCATAGAATCGCCATCGCGCAAATATCAGGCTCAGGTATATGCAGGCGGCGCTGTGGTAAATGATTAACATTCGTAACTATTTGGTAACACAGTACCGCTGTCAACATAGGCCTGAGGGAGTATTTTTGTGCCACGATATATGACACAAGAAAAATTCAAAATCCTCATTGCAGACGACGAACCGGATATACTTGAATTTTTATCTTACAACCTGAAGAAAGAAGGTTACGATGTAGTAACTGCTGAAGATGGTTTACAGGCTGTTAATAAGGCCAAAACTGAAAAACCTGATGTTATTATACTTGATATTATGATGCCCAACTTAGACGGCATAGGAGCATGCGAGCATTTGCGCGGATTGAGTGAATTTAAAAATACCATTATTGTATTTCTGACAGCACTTGGCGACGAGCGCTCGGAGGTTAAAGGTTTTGATGCCGGAGCAGATGATTATATCATCAAACCTATCAAACCCAAGATTTTAACAAGCCGTATTAAAGCCTTGCTGCGCCGCCAACAAACCGAAGAGGCACCATACAAATTAACCGTTGGCGATTTTGTGATAGACCGCGAGCAGCATATTGTTTTCAAAGGCAACGTAATGCACAGCATACCACGCAAAGAATTTGATTTACTGTTATTGCTGGCCTCCAAGCCGGGTAAAGTTTTTTTGCGCGAAGATATTCTCACTCGCGTTTGGGGCACCGATGTTATCGTTGGCGACCGCACCATAGACGTACATATCCGTAAGTTACGTCAGCGCTTTGGCGACGACTATATTCAAACCATCAAAGGGGTGGGGTACAAGTTTCAGATATAAGCAGAGAGATGCTTATCAGTAGTATAACCTTAACTTAGCATCGTGAAAGAGCGGAGCGTTTTCAATTTATTATTATCGGGCAGTGTAACGGCGGCCATAATCATTACTACGCTCAGTGCCCTTGTGCTGCTGTCTCCGTGGTTTCTGTTGTTGATATTGCCAATTAGCGTTTTGATATTATGGATACTGAATAGAAATTTTATTCAGAAAAATATTGAGTCGCGTTTAGATTCTATCCATAACATCATTTACACTAAAGGCGATAAACCACAGATGTCTTCAAATCTCGACGAAACGTTAATTCAAATCAAGAGCGATGTAAGCGAGTGGCGCAGTAATCAAAGTAACGAGTTGGAGAAGCTTCGCTTGTCAGATAAGTATAGAAAAGAGTTTGTGGCCAATGTTACACATGAGTTAAAGACACCCATTTTTGCCATTCAGGGTTATATACACAGCCTGCTGGATGGTGCCATTCACGATCATGAAGTGAATATGATGTTTCTGGAAAAGGCAAGCAAGAATGTGGAGCGTATGGCTTCGCTCGTTGCCGACCTGGAAGTAATTACTCAGTTAGAAACAGGTGTGCTCAAATTTGAAATGGAAATTTTTGAACTGCAACCTTTGGTTGAAGAGGTGATTGATTCGCTGGAGTCAAAGGCTATGCAGAAACGTAGAGTTATTAAATTAGATTCGACAGAGGAACCAACTTATGTGTATGCAGACAGAGAACGAATAAGGCAGGTGTTTACCAATCTGGTTGAGAACTCGGTGAAATACGGAAACGAAGGTGGCATCACCACTGTTCATATTCAGCAGCAGGGTAAGTCAGCGATAATTGAAATTGAAGATGATGGTCCGGGTATTTATGCTGAGCATTTACCACGCTTATTTGAGCGTTTTTATCGTGTGGACAAAAGTCGCTCGCGCATTGCAGGTGGCACCGGTTTAGGGTTGAGTATAGTAAAGCATATTATTGAGGGTCATCACAAAACCATTAATGTCAGAAGCAGAGTGGGTATAGGTACTGTATTTACATTTTCATTAGATGCCAAGTAGTGAAAAATATTATTGTGTCGCACACAAATAATCTTTCTCAATTGATGCATACTACAAATGCTCTTCGACAAAAGCTTTGCAATACGCTTTAATTATATTTCTCACTATACGAAATTGTTCTCTGATTTCCTCTTCTGTTCCACTTGCTTTTGCGGGGTCAGGAAAATTGTGGTGAAACTTCTGTGCACGGCTTGGGAAGTAGGGACAGCGTTCTTTCGCATTATCGCACACCGTTATCACAAAATCGAAGTCCACGTTTAGGTATTCATCAATATGATTTGAAGTGTGATGCGAAATATCTATTCCATCTTCCTGCATTGTTTCAACAGCGCGTGGGTTTACACCATGAGTTTCAACGCCTGCACTAAATATTTCAGCTATGTCTTTTGCAAAATGCCGGAGATAGGCTTCCGCAATCTGACTTCTGCAACTGTTTCCGGTGCATAGAACTAATACTTTTTTCATGTCAGACTAGCCTTTCGGAAACTACAAAATACGAAATTTTGTATAGTGTTGAATGGTGTTAGATGATCTAAGGTGATACATTTTATCTTCTCGAAATAATTTTTCAGGATATTACTCATGCTGTCTTCCGTATATTGTTTAATCTCTATACCGCTACATTTCTTAGGGCCATTCTCAGAAAAAGTACCAATGATTAGTTTGCCAGATTCCTTAAGACCTTTGTTTGCAGCATTCAGATAGTTTAATATTTCAGCATCGTCAGTAAGAAAATGAAATGCTGCACGATCGTGCCACAGGTCGTATTGTTCTGTAGGTTGGAATGTTGTAATATCGGTATTAATCCACTTTACAATTTTTGCTTTATCACCGAGTCTTAGTTTAGCTCTGTCAATCGCAGCCTGCGAAATGTCAAGTACCGTTATATCAAGATAGCCTTCATTCAGTAAATGATCTACCAATAGGCTGTCGCCTCCGCCAATGTCTATGATTTTTGCTTGATGAGGTAATTGAAAAATCTTTACAAATTCAAGTGAAGTTATTGGTGTTGGTTGATACCAACTAACTTCATTCAATTGCTTGGTGAGATAAATGTACTCCCAATGTTTCTTTCTGTCAAATGTTGCCATGTTATACGAATAGCCAAATGATGTTGATGATGCAAAATTTAGGATCAAAACCAAAAATGAGTTGAAGCACGATAACAGAAAGTGTGATGATGATGTACTTTCTGTATTTTTTTAAAAAGGTTTTAATTGCAACACGTTGTTCCACAGCCACAGTCTTTAGATTTTTCGGCATATACGGTAATACTGAATATTCCTGTATTGCCTGTTTTAAATTGATGCAGTTCTTCTTCGTTCAGATAGTTTTTTAAAATGTCATCAGGTATCATGATGACCTTATGCTTTTGTATGCTGATGTTTGAAAAGCCCGCTTGTTGTATATATTGTATATAATCATCTTTTTGTATGGCACCTGACACACAGCCGGCATACATCTCTGCAGCGTTTCGAAGTGTTTCAGGTAGCTCACCTTTTAGTACTACATCCGATATGCTAAAGTGACCACCTTGTTTCAATACGCGAAATATTTCGCTGAATACTTTCTTCTTATCCGGCACCAGATTCAGTACGCAATTGCTCACCACCACATCAGCCATATTTGCTGATACCGGTATGGCTTCTATATCACCCTGTCGGAATTCAACATTGCTATAACCCAATTTCTGTGCATTTTCTTTGGCTTTGTCAATCATAGCAGGAGTAAAATCTATTCCTATCACACGGCCATCTTCGCCGGTTTCGTTGCGCGCCACAAAACAATCGTTGCCGGCACCGCTGCCCAAATCAATCACTGTATCACCTTTTCTGATACCTGCAAATTGTGTTGGTAGTCCACAACCCAGACCTAAGTCTGCATCAGGGTTATAGCCTTGAAGTGTGCTGTAGTCGTCAGTCATAATGTTATATACTTCTGTGGAGCATCCACCCGCGCCGCAGCACGAAGACTGATTACTTGCCTTATCCTGTAAAGCTATTTCACTGTACTTCTGTTTTACCAGTTCTTTGATTTGTTCCGGTGTTTCCATGATATTTTTGATTTAGTGATTAACAACAATTGTTTTTCTTTTTAGTGAGTTTGGTGGTGATGGAAGTGAAATAGGATTGCAGTCTTTCTATAGCCTTCTCGTCTATGCAATAACAAATAGCTGTGCCTTCCACTTCACCTTTTATCAGACCGGCGTTTTTTAATTCTTTCAAGTGCTGCGATACAGTTGGCTGTGCCAATGGAAGTTCATTCACGATGTCGCTGCATATGCAATTGTCAGCTTTGAGGAGATACTCCATTATGGCAACTCGGGCAGGGTGACCAAAGGCCTTGGTTAATATAGCGATGGTGTTTTGTTTATCGGTGAAATGATCTGTTTTGGTTGCTCCCATGAGGTGTTTCTAAATAAATATTGCAATATTACGATAAAGATATTCGAATAAACAAGCATCGTGAAAAAATTACTGTTATTCATTCACTTTACGGAAGTCTGGTATCAGATGGTCTTGTGATAGAGGAGATTTACCACACCGGTATCAAATGATTTGGCTTCAGTCAGTTTCCAGTTACTTTCTTCAGGATACGATGCAAACAAGGGTAATCCGTCGCTGATGATTTTTGGAATAACACTGATGATCATTTCATCAATAAGTGCGTGTTTCAGAAATGAGGTTATTAACTGACCTCCGCCTACCAGCCAAATATCTTTACCCGGTTTAGAAAGCATTTCTGCCAAAGCATCATGAATATAGATTTGTATTATCTGCGTGTCGGGGCTTTTAATTTTGAATTGTTTATTGTTACTGACAATGTAGGTCTGCATTCCTGAATAAGGCCACTCCATATCATAATTGATGACCTCATCGTAAGTTTTTCGTCCCATAATTATAGTGTCAATTCTATTCAGTAAGTCATTATAACCATAGTCACCCGATTGTGGGTTGGGTATAGATGTCAGCCAGTCGAGTTTACCGTCTTTGCGGGCTATAAACCCATTCAGGGTTGTTGCTATATAGAGGATTACTTTACGCACATGTTCTTTCAGTATTACGGTTTAAGTGTGACACAAAGTTTATTAAACATAAATATTTAATACATTCACATGCGAAATGAAAACAAGATTGCTGCATTTATTACTTTTTGTCACTTCACTATTAGGTTATATGGAATGGGGAATAGACAATCATTCTTTTTTGTTTCAGGCAGAAGTGGAGTTATTATCAAAATTATTTACTGATCCTTTGTCAGTGATTCATCCATTCACAATTATTCCATTATTTGGACAAGCACTTTTGATAGTCAATATAGTTCGGGCAAAACCTGTCAAGTGGATTTCCTACACTGCAATATCTTGTATAGGCTTACTGTTTCTGATGCTGATATTCATTGGGCTATGGGGCATGAATATTAAAATGACATTAGCCTCATTGCCTTTCATACTGATCAGTATTTATACAATAGTTGTTATTCGTAAACAATAATTGTATTGCAAAAACGCCGTAGGCTTATTGTTGAACCTGTTTCAACAGTTCTTCTTTGGTAACATAACCAACGTTGCTCCAGATCATTTTCGAGTTCTTAAAAATCTGAAGGGTGGGCAAGGCTTCTATACCCAGCTGCAGAGTTAAGTTCTGGTTATCATCGGCATTGATACGTACAACAGTGACCTTATCCTTCATTGTGCTTTCAATTTCATCTAGGTATGGCTTCATTTTTTTACAAGGTGCACACCAATCGGCATAGAAATCAATCAGTAGTACTTTATCGGTTTTCTTCAATGCTTCATATTGTTCTTTACTCATGCCGCTTGAAGTTGTAAATATATCTTTGGTTTCAGGAAGATTAGCGCTGCGCCATTTCATCATACCGCCTTGCAGTTCATATATTTCTTTGAAACCGTCAGCAAGCATATGTGAAGCAGCAGAGGAGCTTCTGCCACCGCTGAGGCAATAGATAAATACCGGTTTGTTTTTATCGAGTTTAGATATATCGTTTATAAAATCGTTACCATTCCAGTTGATGTTTTTTGCACCGGGAATATGTCCGCCGGCATATTCTTCAGGGCTACGTACATCTATGATAGACGCACCGGATAGTTCTTTGATTTTGGAAGAAAAGTCAGTGGCGCTGAGGGTAGTCTTGCCCGATTGGGTTTGACCATTGCTACAACTGCTTAATAGAATAACAGAAATTGAAAGTAGGGAGATGAAAAATTTGTTCATAGTTATGTATATCACTAAAAAAAATGACAAATACAAATGTATTGAGTAATAGTGAATGCCTTGTGACTTTTATTACAATGAAAGCAATGGGTTGCATTTCTATTCGTGGTTCATAATCATATTATTTATGAGCCTTCAAACCCTCCATAGCATTCAGCAATGCTTTATGTGCTGAATATATTTCGCGATAAATATTCATCAATGACGAAATTTCTATCTCATTAATCTTTCCTTCATGCAAGAGGTGCAAGGCATCCCTGACTAATGATTCGTAGTTTTTTTTGATTTGATTTTCAGGGTGTTCGGCGGATTGACTCATTTGATTTTCTATACTATTGATGAATTCATCCTCTTTGCCTTGCAATTGCTGAAACTGTTTAAACAAGGTATCATTAGCTGAAGATTGCAACTCATCTATATTATGCCTGATGTCTTTAATGTTTTTTGCAGCACGTAAAATGTTACGGGCAATATCAACCGTTTCAATAAGCTCAGAGGATTGCTCGGTATCATGTGCGTGCGAAGAGGCGTCCACACTGTATTTCAAAATCTCACCATGCAGTATTTTCAAACGCTCGTAATGTTCATCGTAGCTGGCTATGCTTTTTCCGCGCAAACTCTGAAAAAGTGGCAATTGCTTTTCATCCTTATCTATTCCAAGAGCAAGCCGATGAATGATCAACGACAAACTGAACAAATGATTCAACTCTTTGTATAGCACATCAACAGCAGGTTCTGTTTCCTCGGGATTCACGTGATTCAGATATAAAGTTGTGTGTTCATTGTCGTTGGTCTTTACATATGACTTAATCCACGAGGTATACCTGTCCATGAATGGATAGAAGATGAAAATGGATAAGAGATTAATGCCGCTCTGAAATATCACTAAGGCAATCAGGTTGTCAGGTATCCTAATAACATCGAGTATGAGCCAAGTAAATGGATATAGCAATACTGAAGCAAGAATCAAGGTATAAACATTGAAAAAGAAATTTCCGTAAGCCACTCGTTTTTTATCCGTACTGCCGGTGAGTGCGCCTATTAATACTTTCACGGTTGTACCCAATTCCGATCCGATAACAATCCCTGCTGCGCGAATAAAATCAATGCTGCCGGTATGAACGGTTGTTAGTGTAATGGCCATCATTGCTGAACTGCTCTGAATTAATGCAGTCAGAATAAAACCAACCGGTATAAATAGGTAAGGGGAATATTTCTTGAGCGATTCAAAATCTAACTGATCAACAAAAAGAATAGCACTTTCTTTCATCCACTCTATGCTGATGAATACCAGTGAAAATCCAATGCAGAATGAAATAAGATTTTTGACAATTTGGTTTCGGGAGAATAATAAACCTAAAAGAGAGAAGGTCAGAATAGGGTAGGTGATGTATTCCAGATTGAGCTTGAAACCGAGTAAGGCAATCACCCAACTGCTCATAGTAGTACCAAGATTAGCCCCCATCACCATACCCAGCGCGTGCTTCATAGACAATAATCCTGCACCTACAAAGGAGAGTACGGTGAGATTAACCACTGAACTGCTTTGCAAAATGGAGGTTGCAACTGCTCCTGCAGTAATGGCTTTGAACTTGGAGGAAGTTTGTTTTTCAAGAAACTTTTTAAATGAACGACCTGCCAGTAACCTTAACGATTTTTCGAGCAAATGCATGGCAAAAATGAAGAGTGCCACACCAGCCAAAAAATGCCATACTGCTAACTCACTCGACATCAATTTATTTTTTTAATAGTACTCCGCTCATAAACAATATCCAACCGAGTATGAAAAACATGCCACCAAGCGGGGTGATGAGAAAAAACAACTTGGGATAAACTACATGCATGATATCGCGTGTGGCAACAAGATAGAGTGAGCCTGAGAAAAATACTATCCCTACAACGAATGAAGCAAAGGCAAATGGCAATCTGTGTTTGCTGTGAATAAACTTCATCATCACACCAATAATAATGATAGCCAGTGCATGATACATCTGATAACGCACACCGGTATCAAAACTGTAAAATTGCTCGGGGCTGAGTTGTGGTTTCAGATTGTGAGAACCTAAAGCGCCAAGTACTACAGAAGTAGCCGCGAAAAATGCGCCTGTCAATAATATAGTTCGTTGCAAAGGTTGATTTGTGGATAGCATAGACAATAGTTCGTAGGGTGTGAAATTAGTTTTGCTACTTGACATTAAACAGTTGAAGAAAAAATATCTTTTCATTTTCGGATTTATTATAGGCTTACTGCTTGCTGCAGTTTATTTCTACGACATCACGTATTTGATATCCGGTAAGGATATGCGCTTTCGTGCCGTGCCTTTACATACTGCATATTTTGCCGATGTTCGTGAGTGGGACAATATAAAGAAACATGCAACTGAGTTTGGGTTTGATGCCGGAGCCTCTCTGCTGAATGCCTTTCAGAAAGCAACGGAAACGGAACAAATTCTCTCGCAATTAAAAGAGCAGGATAATTTATTACTCGCTGACTTACACAGCAGCAGATTCATCGTTTCCTACCACATTACAAAACCGGGCTACACAGAATCACTTTTGATTCTTGAACTGGACAAAGCAGGATCATCATCTCTGAAAGATATGCTTAACGAACAGACAAAATTTCCTGTTGAGAAACGAATGGTCCGTGGTGAAGCAGTGTGGGATATGAGCGTTGGCAGTGCATACAACCGATGGACACTGACTACTATGCATGGCTTGTTATTGATGAGTAAAGATCCTGCACTGGTTGAAGATGGCTTGTTGCAGATAAAAGATAATATCTCCATATACTCCGACGAATCTTTCAGACAGTTGTCCGCTTCCAATGAGCCTTATTTACATCTTTATTATCACTGCTCCAACCTCAGTTCCGCTGCTCAGGCATTTGCCGATAAGTCGGCGTTTCAGATTACACAACCCATCAGTCGATTTGCCGATTGGATGGCTGTAAAACTGATGGTCAACAAGAATGGATTGAGTTTAGAAGGCTTCTGTACTACAAATGAAAAAGAACTTCGTTTTTTGAACGACTATACTTTTTCGAACAAAGTAAAATTTTATCCCTTAGCACAAAAACCTGATAATACAGCACTTTTATACAGCACCATCCTTCGTGCGAACGACACTCAAGAAAATTTAAAATCAAATCCTGTGCTAAAACGCCCTGACTATCGGAAGTATGTAGCACCTTGGTTTGATGAAGAGGCTTCATTTGTAATGACAGAACCCGTAGGTGCTAACTATGATGCATACAGTCTTTTGTTTTTGAAATCGAGAGTAAATTCAAAACCAATTGAAACATTGGCCCCCTTGTTTCAATCAAGTGATGGTGCCAATAACCGTTTCCCTGTTAATTATAAAGGTTACATCATCAGTAAAATGACTACTGAAAGCTGGTACAGCATGTTGTTGCCAAATCCATTTACCGAGATGTTATCTCCATATGTGTTATTCACAAAAGATTATGTGGTGTTGGCCAATTCACTCACACAGCTGAAATTGTATGTAGAACGCCTGAACGATAAAAAGACCTTGGATAAAACCATTGTTCCAGGAATGAATATGTCATCCTTCACCACAGGGAATTATGTGTTATACACTTCACTCCCTTTGCTGAACGACTTGTTTGAAAACAGCGTGAATAAAGAGTTTGCATCATCGTTTATCAGCGAATATAATTTGATGGCCAAGTGGTCGCCGTTGTTGTTGGAGTTTAATTACGAATCGAAAGGTTTGTTTAAAGTCAGTGGTATGTTGGTTACTCAGGCACGAGCAGAGAAAACCAACAGTGCATATTTATGGAAGGCGGAGTTGGACACGGTTGCTATTACTTCACCATACATTTTGATGGATGCTCAAGGTCGGGAAAAGAGAATATTGATCCAGGATGCTCACAACAATTTATACATGCTCAACCGTGCAGGAGATATAGTATGGAGAAGAAACCTGAATGCTCCGGTGAAAGGACCAATCACTAATATAGATTTTTATAAGAACAGCGATAATCAAATCATCCTAGCTACAGAAAACAAAATTTATGTGTTGGATGAAATGGGTAATGATCTGCCCAACTTTCCAATAACACTTCCATTTAAAGCTGTTACAGATTTGAGTGTTGTTGACCCGGAAGGCAGTCGTAATTATTATTATTTCATTGGTTGCGAGAACGGTTATTTCTATGGCTATGAAAAAAGTGGACGTCCGCTCAGCGGTTGGAATCCAAATGCCGACGGCCGTAACGTGACTATGCCGGTTTCATTCTTCCGTTATAAATCAAAAGAGTTCTTTATGCTTATTACCGACAATGGAGCATTAAGATTCTATTCGAGATACGGCAAAGAAGTTTATAAGGAATTAGAAACAAATACAGCATTAACGCGCGCTTTTGTTTCTGCTCCGGGCAAAGGTTTTGTGGTGAGCAATACACAAGGCGACACATACTTTTTAGGCTATGACGGAAAAATAAATAAAACCATTTCGCCGATTGCGGACTGTTTGGATGCAATGTATGCGCACTTCACGAGTAAGAATATGCCTGATTTAATTTGCTTAACATCAAATAATATGAGTGTGTATCGCTACGACTCCACTTTCCTCTTCCGTTACGATTTTAGCTCATTGTTGACTGAAGCTGAGTTATACATGGTTCAGGGGCTGGGGATGAAACCATGTATAGTTGTGAACGATCACGACCTGATGATACCGGTAAATGCATACGGGAAATCAGCCAAACACTTCCCCAAAAAAGGTATAGGTGTTTTTAGTGGAACTGATCTGTATAATAATGGAGAGGAAGTTCTGATTGGATTAATGGATGAAAAGACTCTGGTTGCTTACCCGCTGGAGTGGTGATTTAGTCAACAGTTTATTTGTTTTTAAACGGATGTCTGTTCTTTAAATCAGTTTCTGTTTTGTTACGGAAACGTTTTTTCAGTTGCTCGTAAACCCACCTAGATACAGAGGAGCTAAAACGAATGTAGCTGTGAAAAGTAACGGGCACAGCACCAACCACAGCCTTGGCTTCGCGGGCTGTACGACCCAACTCTAGTATTTCAATTTTATTTTGAATGGCCTTGGATATGCCGTCATACAAAATATTGAAGTAGAGATAATGAGTTTTATTTAGCGTGTATTCGAAACCGATGTAGTGTAATTCATCATTCTGATGATTTACAATATAACTCGCAAATGCAACCAATTGATTGTTGAGAAAATACCCGCAAACAGAAAATGTATCCGGTTTTTGTTTCTTCATTTCAACAAAATAGTTGTCATCTGGAATTCCTAAACGTATACTTTGATTATTGACTACCTGAAGAAATAATCTGTTTACCTCCGGGGCATATTTTTCAATTTCATCTGCAGATAATTCTCGTCGATCGATGATTGCTGCCGCTTTCATCAACTTGCGAGCTCGTTGGGCATACTTATGCTTAAGGTCTGAAATGTAGTCCTGAAGGGTGTTCCATTCCGGTCTGATTTGCATAGTCATGGTCACATCATCGTCAAAAGAATGATAATGACTTGATACAAAAAAATCGCGCAAATTTTCACCAACATCCTTAAAAATGACTTCGCAGCGCTGTAAAGATTGTAGCAAAGTGTCTGCTGTATGTACCAGCATTTTATATTGATCGCTGTTAGAAATTGTTGAGTCAGTAAAGAAATATCCCGGCGCATTCACAGAAAATAAAGAGCCGCAGATGAGCATCCTGAAACGATTGTTTACAAGCAGTTTTTCCAGATATGCAGAAATGGTAAATGATTTGAAAGGAGAATCGAAATATTTCGCACGAAATGGTAAATATTGAAAGTATTGCAGACCGATAACTTCATTACTATTGTTCTTGAGCAACACATAATAAAAACTGAATTGGTCCGCCATTGAATTTTGAATGGCTAATAAGCGCTCATAATCTAAGGGATGGCAGTATTGAATGTAACGAGACCATACTTCTTTTACCTGTGTGATGTCCTGAACCACTTTCATGGTATGCATTCCGGTGTGTATGTCATCAGCAGGTATGTTGTAGTTGGCTTTAGAACACAGACTTATCAAGCAATATTTTTTATGGTTTGAATCACTTTTTCGAGCATAACATCATCAAAATTCAAATGGGTAACAAACCTGATTTGTTGATTACCAATGGAGAAACAATAAATGTTATGTTCTTTCAGTTTGCCTACAAAAACATCAGCAGGCATAGAAGGTTTTAATTTGAAGATGATAATATTAGTCATCACTTCATAAACGTACTCGACAACGGGGCAGGTATTTAATACTCTTTCTATTTGTTTTGCGCGGTGATGATCTTCTTTTAATCGGTCAATATGGTGGTCTAAAGCATAAATGCCTGCTGCTGCAATAATACCTGCCTGCCTCATACCGCCACCCATCACTTTTCTATAACGTCTTGCTTCATTAATAAAATCTTTGGAGCCTGTTAGCACCGAACCCACAGGACATCCTAACCCTTTGCTTAAACAAATTGAAATGCTGTCGAACATGTTGCCAACATTTTGAGTACTGATTCCGGTTTCCACCAGGGCATTGAACAATCGAGCGCCGTCTAGATGAAATTTTAAACCGTGTTGGTTTGCAGCATTACTTAATGCCTGCATTTCTTCTTTAGTGTAATAACTTCCTCCGCCTCTATTGCTTGTATTTTCAATACAAACTAAAGAAGTTCTGGCGTGATGTAAGTTAATAGGATTTACATTCTCGCTGATGTCATTGGGTTTAATACGGCCTCTGTCACCGCTTATCAGCCTTACAGAAGCTGATGAGTTGAAAGCTATACCACCTGCTTCGTAATAGTAAACATGATTCGACTTTTCAATGATGACTTCATCCATAGGTTTGGTATGGGTTTTCACGGCTATCTGATTGGTCATTGTGCCACTTGGGCAAAACACCGCAGCCTCCTTTTCAAACATAGAAGCAACCTTCTGTTCCAGTTCATTGATACTGGGATCTTCACTGAACACATCATCACCAACGGGTGCATGCATCATAAAGGCTTTCATAGCAGGTGTTGGTTGTGTTACCGTGTCACTGCGTAAATCGATAAACATATTGTTAGAAGAATGAAATGATGTTATTATAAAATCTGATGGCTAGTTCCGGTTTCATAGCCAGTGTAAAGAGAATTCCATAGATGGCGCCAAACAGATGCGCATCGTGATTGATGTTATCACCACCACGCTTGCCTGCATAGTAGCTGTAACCCATATACAACGCACCCCAAATAATTCCGGGCAGTGGCAAAAACATAAAGGCATAAACCTTTTGTAAGGGGTTAATGAAGATATAAGAAAACAATACGGCACTTACAGCGCCGCTTGCTCCAAGGCTGTTAAATCCGGGATTGTTTTGATGTCTGATGTATGTAGGAGCATCTGACAGAATAATGCCTCCAAGGTATAAACACAAAAAATAGTATAAAGCCTTTTCTTGAAATAAAAGCCCATAATAATCCTGCAGGACACGACCAAATGAATACAACACAAACATGTTGACGAACAAATGCATGTAGTCGGCATGTACAAAACCTGAGCTTATTGTGCGGTAAAACTGCTTGTGATGTTTCACTGCGTATGGGTTCATCATCAACCTGTACAACATATCCCGGTTATTAAAAGCGAGTATGGAAATACCACAAGTAATGACGATAATAATTAGTACGATATCCATATGTAGAATTAGGGCAGCAAATTTATGTCAATAGCGACGTATCATCCGTGATGATATTTTTCACCTTTAAGAATGGTAAATGAACGATACAATTGTTCTGTAAATATTAGCCTGCACAATTGATGCGGCATAGTGAGTTTAGACAAACTGAGTTTATGGTTTGCTCTGTTGTAAATACTTTCATGAAAACCGTAAGCTCCCCCAATACAAAATATCGTTCTGCGACCGCTTTCGTTAAGCCTTTTCTGTATTAATGCTGCCATCTCCTCGGATGTTTTCATTTCACCTTTATCGTCTAGTAGAATTAAATAATCTTCTGGCTTTAGTTCTTTAAGTAGTCGTTCACTTTCCTCAAGTTTAATTGCACCAACATCGCTTTTTCCGGAAGGCTGCAACAACTTGATTTGGTAGTTTACATAGTACTTCAACCTACTTTCATAAACTGAAATAACAACTTGAAGTGCGGCATCGGGTTTTTTACTGAAAGCGAATAGAATCAAGTTTAAGTACTATTATTTATTACAATGATAAACACCTTACGCTTAATAAACTCATTAAGCTTACTACTGATTCAATGCAATCTATGCTATTTGTAGAGTGAGTATTTATCCCAATCCCACATCCAAAGCCATCATCACTGTAAAGCCAACCATAAATCCCATGGTAGCTATATCGGTGTATTTATCTAACTGAGTTTCGGGAATTACTTCTTCTACCACCACAAAAATCATGGCACCTGCGGCAAAGGCAAGAGCATAAGGTAAAATAGGTGTAAAGAAAGTTACGGCCGCTGCACCCAACACACCGGCTATGGGTTCAACCAAAGCAGAGGCTTGTCCGTACATGAAACTTTTTCTGCGACTCATTCCCATTCTTCTTAAAGGCATTGCCACAGCTATGCCTTCGGGAAAATTCTGAAGACCAATTCCGATTGCCAGCGTTACAGCACCAGCAACAGTTGCCTCGGGAATACCTGCAGCAACTCCGCCGAAAAGAACACCGATGGCCAATCCCTCCGGTATGTTATGCAAGGTGATTGCAAGAACCAATAGAGTAGTGCGCTGTAACTGAGATTTTGGTCCTTCAGATTCTTTGAAGTCTATATGTAGGTGAGGCAATGTTTTATCGAGAAAAAAAACGAAAAATGCGCCACCCAGGAATCCAAACATACTGGGTATTACCTTTTCAAATCCTTCGCCACCACTCATTTCTATTGCGGGTGCGAGTAGACTCCAAAAGCTTGCTGCCACCATTACACCACCAGTAAATCCGAGCATTCCATCCAATACTGCTCTGCTTAGGTTTTTAAAAAGAAAAACAAACGAAGCACCTGCTGCAGTAACCAACCAAGTAAATAATGTAGCATATAAGGCAGCCATTATGGGGTTAATGCTGCTGAGGAATTCAATAATATGATGCATGATAGTTTATTGTTAGAGGAGTAAAAATAATAAGTTAGAATTATCTAACAAAAATATTTCAAGTTTTTATATTTGCAACAATGACATTAAGCGCAACTACAGAAAATTACCTGAAGTGTATTTTCAACCTGAGTTTAATAACTTCTGAGGTTAGCATAACCGACGTCGCTGAAAAGATGCATGTAGCCTTGCCTTCTGTAAACAATATGGTTAAAAAGTTGGCCGGATCAGGATGGATTAAATATAGTCCCTATAAACCTATTCGTATAACACCTAAAGGTAAAAAAACAGCAGCAAATATTATTCGTCGCCACAGACTAGTTGAAATGTTCTTAGTGGAAAAGATGCATTTTGGTTGGCATGAGGTCCACCATATTGCAGAGCAAATGGAGCACGTTAATTCACCAGTGTTTTTTGATAGAATTGATCAACTCTTGGGTTACCCCAAAGCCGATCCCCATGGTTCACCAATACCGGACAAGAATGGAAATATTCAGATGCATGAATATAAGTTGCTTTCAGATTGCACTCGTGGGTCATATGTAAGAGTAATGGCTCTTCAGCAATCAGATGAAATGTTACTGCAAATGTTGCTGCGCAAACAAATATCAATAGGTTCCAAATTAAAGATTGTTGACGTTGAAGAATATGACGGCAGTATCACTATTTCACAGTCAGGTCTGAAGAGTACGGTCCTTTCAAAATCAGTTTGTGATAAATTATTGGTAGAATAATCCGCTTATATTTACGAGCGAGTAACATATTCTAAATGCAGGATAACACAGAGTTATTATCACTCATAGCCCTAACTCAGATTAAACTCATAGGTCCAGTAAGTATCAGAAACCTGATTAGCTATTGTGGTTCCGCATCAAATGTTTTTCAGGCCGGTAAAAATAAATTGTTGCAAGTACCGGGAATAGATGAAATCAGATCGCAGCTCATTCTATCTTCCAAAGATTTTTCATCAGCAAAAAAGGAACTTGAATTCATTGAACACAATCATATAGAGTGTATTCCCTATTATGCTTCTTCCTATCCGCAACGTCTCTCAAATATTAACGACGCACCGGCAATGCTTTACTATAAAGGCACGAGCGTGCTGAATAACACAAAATGTATTGGCATAGTTGGAACTAGAAAAGCAACCGCTTATGGAAAGTTAATGGTTGAGAAGCTGATTGAAGGTATTGCTCCTTACTCTCCGATAATTATCAGCGGATTAGCATATGGTATTGATATTATGGCTCATAAAGCTGCATTACATCATGGTCTGAATACAGTTGCGGTGCTTGGATACGGGTTGAATACCATTTATCCAGGTTCAAATAAATCCACAGCCGATAAAATGTTAAACCACGGAGGACTTATCACAGAGTATCGGACCGATCAAGGAATGCAACCTGAATATTTTGCTGATAGAAATAAAATTATTGCCGGACTGTGCGATGCGGTAATTGTCATTGAATCTGCAGAAAAGGGTGGGGCATTAATAACTGCGCAGTATGCTGCCGATTATAATCGGGACGTGTTTGCCGTACCTGGTAGAAGTGGCGATCAATTATCTGAGGGGTGCAACAATCTGATAAAGAATAATAAGGCAGCATTGATTGACGATCCTTATGATTTGATAAAAGTAATGAGCTGGGATGTAGAGTTGGATAACAAGTCCAGGCAACGTCTACTGCTATTTGATCTCAGCGAACAAGAGCAAATGGTATTCGATTTTCTAAAAACAAATGTTGATTGTCATATAGATACAATCACAACGCAGAATAATATGCCTCACTCGAGGGTGGCGAGTGTGTTGCTCGAATTGGAAATAAAGGGTGCTGTTATGGCATTACCTGGTAAGCGATACAAGGCAGTTGTATAAAAACGAAAACCGCCGACATCAATCTCTTTTTTTTAACCAGACGGTTAAGAATAACTCCGGAAAACACCAAAAAACCTTTGTTATTCAGAAGATGAGTCAAGCGGCTTTCTAACCTAAAACCTATTTTCTTAAAATGTCAAAATCTGAACTAAAAACTTTTTAAAAACTTACGAACTTGAATGGAATCGCAGATGTTTTTGATGGCCTCTTTTACATAGCGATTGAAAAAAGGTTACCACCCTTTGAAAATATTTTCAAAAGAAATATTTTGTGATTTAAAAATGATGTTTTATAGGAAGGTTTTACTCGACCAAACCATTCTGCATAGCATACTTAATCAAACCGGCAGTATTCTTTACACCCAGCTTGCGTAGTAGGTTTTTACGATGCGTGATAATGGTCATAGGGCTGTTATTGAGTTTGGCGGCTATTTCCACATTGGTTAATTCCTGAGCTATCAGTTTTATAATTTCAATTTCTCGCTTCGTCAGTTCCGACTTACGTACGTTTGGATTGGCCGAAGCCGTTGATTTTTCCCGTTCTTTATTGAACATACGTTCTATCAACTTCACTGACACCTCATTGCTTACATATTTCTCGCCGTTATAAACCTTTTTAATTGCAGTAATCAACTCCTCTTTACCTGCATTTTTCAGCAGGTAACCTGAAGCACCCGAATTAATCATCTCATTGATATGCAGGGTGTCATCAAACATGGTTAAGGCCAATACTTTGCTCTCAGGATAAAGTGATTTTACTTTCTTTGTGGTATCTACCCCGCTCATTACAGGCATATTAATGTCCATGAGAATAACATCTGCTTGATTATTCTCCATCATATCGAGTAATGCCTTTCCATTTTCAGCTTCTCCAATTAACTCTACTTCAACAGAGTCCTGAAGCAATGCTTTAACTCCTGCTATAAAAAGTTGATGATCGTCGGCTATATAAACTCTAATTTTCATGGTATTCAGTTTGTTTGGCTAAAATTAATAAGTAACTATTTATTGGTATAATCTTTTTGAACTTAATTACCTGTCTGTATTGATTAGAGGACAGTGTTGAATTCAATTGAAATAACAGTTCCCTGATTAACGGTAGAATCGATTTGCAACCTACCTTGAAACAACTCAACGCGTTGCTTGATCTTTTTCAGACCCAACGCATTCTTCTTTTTATACTCTTTCTTATAGTCAAAACCTTTTCCGTTATCTTCATAAGATATTGATATACAATTGTTGTCAGATATTATCTGTAATGTTATTTCAGATGCCATGGCATGTTTTATTGAATTTAAAAGTAGCTCCTGAATGATACGATACAATGTGATTTCAAAACTTTTACCTGCCTTTATTTCATCGGCTACCGGAATAAACTGCACGTGAGCTTCTCCTCTTCGGTTTATGGTTTCCACAAGATTGGTCACAGCATTGAGTAATCCAAACTCGTAGGAAACGGGTGCTGTATGCATAGCAATATGTCTAAGCATTTTTATGGAGTCGTCTACTAGTCGCATACCCTTTTTTAGTTCCTCCTTACTCCTGATTGAATCTGTTTCAAATGTTCCCAGGGTGAGGTCAAGTTGATGTTTACAGGTAGCTAAAAGACTTCCGACTTCATCATGTAGGTAGTCGGAAAATTTCTTTCTTTCATACTCATCTGTTTCAATGATGAGAGAAATCAAATCTCTTTGCTCCTGCAAATCTTCTATCAATTCTTTTTCAAATGGTGAAATAGCATTTCGGGAAATCTGTTCAAAGAGTAGCAAAGTAGTTTCTTCAAATTCCTGCCCCAGTTTAGACCACTTACAATTGAAGTGAATTTGTTCAGCACCAATGGAGAATGTGTATTCCTTTTCCCCTTGATCACTTTCAGCAATCAAATTATATAAAGGCTCTCCTTTGGGTTGTGTGAGCACTTGTGATAACGAGTGGTTGATGAGGTAGCCTTTTTTCTTACCGGTAAGTTGCTCAAAGGCATGATTAGATTCAACGATAAGTTGGTTTTGCAACAATACTCCCGGCTGTGCTGCCATTCTGAAATATAGGTTAAACACATCGGTTGCTTTACTAAAGCGTGTTACATTCATTGTAGCGAGATTTATTCACGGTGAAAAATAGTTGTGTACTCCTTTTTCTCTGTCTATATTCATTTGCCAATTACCCACTACTTTTATACTATTATCTATTAATTAGTTCAATGAGATTTTTTAAGCTTTTGATTTTCACCATTGCAATGCTTTCAATTGATTGTGTTTATGCAAGTACTTATTATATCAGTAACAATGGAAACGACACTAACGATGGACTGACAACACTTACCCCATTTCAGTCATTAATGCACTTGAGTACTGTAATTTTTGTGCCCGGCGATTCTATTTTATTTGAAGCAGGGCATCAATTCAATGGCTCATTTCAGGTGGCAATGAATACCTCGCTTATCAAGAAGCTTTATTTTGGTATTTACAATGGAACACAAAAAGCAGTTATTAGTGGTGGAATAGTACCATCTAACTGGAGTGTAAGTGGGGGAATCGCAAGCACCTTAGTTTCTGATGAAGTCCATTCAGTTTTTGTAAATAATCAGCGGCAGATATCTGCTCGATTTCCGGACACAGGCTATTTACCCATCACAACCGTTTTTGGTACTAACGGGTTCAGCTCTACGGCACTTACAGAAGCCAGTTCATACTGGAATGGAGCCTCTGTTCATCTGCGCTCAACCCCCAATCAATTTGAAACTTCACCAATAGCAGTTTATGATAATGGTAGTATTGCTTATGCATCATCAATCAATTATACACCTGCAGTCGGAAACGGATTTTACATTGATAGTTCTATACAGGCACTCAATTCTTCTAAAGAGTGGTTCTTTGAATCGGGTAATAGTACTTTACATTTTATTCCACAGAACATATCCGATCTTAACAATGGTGTTGTTGCAGTTGTTGATGATTTTGGTATTCAGTTTATGTCAGCTTGTGACAGCATAACAATTGAAAATATTGAATTCACATATCAGGCAAAGAGTTCAATTTATTTTACTTCGTCTGTGAGTAATACTAAGATTCATAACTGTGCTTTCAGTTTTGGAAACGATGCTGCAATTAAATCAGATGGTGTAGCCACCAAAGTTGAGATCGCATTTAACGACATCAACGATTTTTTAACAAACGGAATTCATTTGTTTCAGATGTGGTATTCGAACATTCATCATAACCAGATCAATAACATTGGTTTAATTGCCGGGCAAGGCAGAAATGGTTACTATCAATATACACCGGTATTTTCCGGCTTTACTGCATATTGTGACCTGACTGATAATGTGATTCAAAGCTTTGGAAACAGCGCATTTAAAACAGATGGGCCCTATAATAATTACCGCCGCAACTACATAAAGGATGGTCTACAATGTCTTTCTTCTTCTGGTGCTTTGAATTTTTATGGTGAAATATGCAAGTTCCTTAACATTGAAGATAATATTATCTTGAACATACCGGGAAATCAGGATGCACTTGCACAAAAGGACCAATTGGTGTGTGGTATTTTAATGAATGGATTTTGCCATAATAATTCTATTAGGCACAATACTATCGCTCATTGTGGCAGTTACGGACTTTGGATTACAACAGGCAATTATGAACATAACATATCAAACAACTTGATGTATAATAATGGCATTGCACAGCTATCATTGAACGACTTTTATGGTACACCGGGTTCTAATCAAAACCACAGTATCAGGCAAAATATTTTCTACAACCTGTCTGACAAGCAGGCTTGTATGGAGTACGAAACATTCAACTTTGAAAACATCTATTCAGAGACTGACAGCAATTATTTCTGCAATCCATACAATTATATTGCTGTTAGAGAAAAGTTTGTTCTTGAAGAACCGGCGCTGATAGAATATAGATTCCCTGATTGGAAAAAGTTAACATTAAACGACTCAAACTCTGTGGCTTCTCGTTTAGTATTGAATCATTACGAAGTTGAAAATGAATTAGAACCGGAACTTATTACTAATGGCAACTTTACCAATAACTTTGACGATTGGCAGTTATTTTCTGAAGATGGCACGCAAATGCTGCTTGACAATGAAATTGGGATGGATGGTGGTTGTATGAAACTGGTTGTTGATGACACGTCATTATTATTTGCTCAGTTTAATTCAAAACCTTTTGTTATACAATCGAATCAGTATTATCGATTACGATATAGTGTTTTTGGAAACAATACGTCATATATGCGCAGTTCTGTTTATCAGAATAGTGGGGATTATTTGCCGGTTGGTTTAGATCGATATATTACATACAATAACACACGCACCGAACGTGAGTTAATTTTTAAATCCAATGAGGAATGTCCATCGTGCGCTGTTCGATTTGCAATTTTTCAGGGAGACAGTTTATTAGTAATGGACAACATATCCTTGAAAAAGATTTCAGTCACCGCATTAGACTCCACCAAAACTAATAGGCTTATAGTCAACTATAGCTCTCAACCACTTGTGGTTAATCTACACGACACTATTTTTCTTGATTTAGATGGTAATTCTGTGTCAGGCACATACACCTTGCCTCCTTATGGTTCTTATGTGCTTGTACCTCAACAAGTAGTTTATAACAAGATTGAAAGATTGAACACGGTTTCTAATTCGATCAGTATCTTCCCAAATCCTGCTCATGAATTTATTTTTCTTTTACAGGATAACATATTGAATAGCGCTTCAACAATCGAAATTGTAAATGCGAATGGCCAGATAGTAAAAACATTATCGACTACCTTATCAACGGCTCAAAGAATAGAAATTTCAGATATTCCGGAAGGATTTTTTATTTTACGAGTTATTAATGAAGGCGGTGTAGTCACTACACGATTCATTAAAATGTAGTGCAGCTTTTTTTGCTCTAATTTTATACACTGAAACCGTTTATAAGGCAATGTCAACGCAGTACCCAAAGAATATTACTGATACCGAGCGAAAAGCATTACTAAAAGAATATAGAAATCTATTGACATTACTGCGTCCGCAAATGCTAAAAGCAGACCGTAAATACATCAGACAAGCATTCGAAATGGCTATGGATGCACATAAAGAGATGAGAAGAAAGTCTGGTGAACCATACATTTTTCATCCATTGGCAGTAGCACAGATTGTGGCAGGAGAAATTGGTCTGGGGCCGCTCGCTGTTGTTTGTGCTTTATTACATGATGTGGTCGAGGACACGGAATATACTCTAGATGATATTGAAATAGACTTTGGCAAGAAAGCTGCCGAAATTATTGATGGACTGACTAAGATGTCTGTTCTTCTTGATTCACAGGGATATATTCAGGCAGAAAATGTACGTAAAGTACTTCTCACACTGGCTAAAGATGTTCGTGTTATTCTGATAAAACTTGCAGACCGCTTGCACAATATGCGCACCATGGATTCTATGGCACGCAATAAGCAGATTAAAATTGCCGGTGAAACTTTATACTTATATGTACCACTTGCACACCGTTTGGGATTATATAACATAAAGTCGGAGTTGGAAGACCTGGCAATGAAATACACCGAGCCAAAGATTTTTAAACAGATTGCAACGAAGTTAGCGGAGTCGAAGAAGGAGAGGAACAAGTATATAAACGAGTTCATTAAACCAATTAAGGAAGAGTTAACCAAGTCTGGATTTACGTTTGAAATTTATGGAAGACCAAAGTCTATTTCGTCAATTTGGAGAAAGATAAAAGAGAAAAGCATCACCTTCGAGGAAGTCTATGACAAGTTTGCAATCAGAATACTAATAGACACTCCTGAGAACGAAGAAAAAGCAACTTGTTGGCAGGTATATTCAGTTGTAGCTGATAAATACCGTCCTAATCCGGAGCGGTTACGTGATTGGATAAGTGCACCCAAAGCAAATGGTTATGAGGCATTACATACAACTGTTATGGGTCAACATGGGAAATGGGTTGAGGTACAGATACGTTCTAAACGAATGAATGAGGTTGCTGAAAAAGGATATGCCGCTCATTGGAAATACAAGGAGAAATCCAATTCAAATTCACATCAGGAAAATGAATCTGTTGTAGAGGACTGGTTAAGAAGAGTGAGAGAATTGCTTGAAAACCCGGAGACCAATACACTAGACTTTATTGATGATTTCAAAATCAACCTTCTCTCTGAAGAGATTTATGTTTTCACACCAAAAGGAGATATAAAAGTATTACCCATTAAGAGCAGTGTGCTTGACTTTGCATTTAATATTCACTCCGATTTGGGTTACCGTTGTATTGGCGCTAAAGTCAATCATAGAATAGAACCTATCAGTTACTTGCTCAAAAATGGTGATCAGATAGAAATTCTCACGTCAAAAAAACAAAAGCCTACTGAAGAGTGGTTGAAATACGCAGTATCAACCAAGGCACGTACAAAAATTAAAGATGTACTACGCGAAGATCGCCGCCGCATTATCAACATTGGAAAGCAAAACCTTGAAGGTGTATTTCGTGAATATAAAATTGCGGTGCAAACTCCTAATCTGAACAAGATTGTTTCCTTTTATAACCTTTCCTCAATTGAAGAATTGTATTACAGTGTAGGACTTGGTAATTTCAAATATGAAGATTTCGATCAGTTCGTTAGAGTAGGTGATACCATTGAATTAAAAGACAGCACTAAACAACATTCAGAGAATGTCGAGTTGACTATTAAAAACAAATTGGCTCACCAGTCAAACCTCTTCATGTTTGACGACATCAGTAACAGAGTTGATTATAACTTGGCTGAGTGTTGTAAACCTATAGCCGGCGACGAAGTGTTTGGGTACGTTAACAAAAACAATATTGTAGAAATTCACCGTACCAATTGTCCTCAGGCCATCAGCGCTATTTCTAAGTTTGGTTACAAAACCCTGCGTACAAAATGGAATCGCCAACATCAGATTGCCTTCCTGACGGGTTTGAAAATAAACGGAATTGATGATGTGGGGGTGATGTTTAAGATAACAACAATTATTTCAGGAGAGTTAAAGATTAATATGCAATCCATAACTATTGAAACTGACGATGGCTTATTTGAAGGCATCATTAAGGTTTATGTACGCGACACGGAGCAATTAACTCTTCTGGTGGACAGACTCAAAGCACTTGAAGGAATACTTTCCGTTACACAATTAGAAGAATCAGTTTCTCAATCCGCTTAATAAAAATATGACAAAGTCAGAGATAAAGACACAGGTTAAGAATCGTTTAATTGAATATTTAGAAAAGAACGGATTTAGAAAAACTCCGGAGAGATTTGCGATTCTGGATGAAATTTATTCACGTACCGACCATTTTGATGCAGAGGCCTTGTTTGAGGAAATGAAAAAGAAGAATTATCCCATTAGTCGTGCTACCATATATAACACATTGGACGTCTTACAAGAATGTGATCTGATTAAGAAGCACCACTTTGGAAACAACCTGTCGCTATACGAGAAGTCATATGCCTATAAACAACACGACCACATCATCTGCAGTGAATGCGAAAAGGTGGTAGAATTCTGCGACCCGAGAATTCATCAAATTAATACCATGATGAGTGATTTGCTCAAATTCAGAATCGTTTCACATGAGTTGGTGCTGTATGGTATTTGCTCTGCCTGTCAGTTAAAGGCTAAAAATAAATAAATTACCAACCCACATAACCATTTGAACGTATAAGATACCGTTCAAACCATTATATTTGGAATCCCATAAAATTACCATTGATTTAATGCAACGTTATTTAGCCCTCATTTTGCTTTTTGTTGTTTTTTCAAAAAGTTCTTTTTCTCAATTAACTATATTACAAAACGATACATCATATTGTCAGCCGCAACCACTGACATTTAATGTTAGCCTTGATACATCATTGTTAGCCATCGGGTTAATCATTGAAGACGATACATACAGTGATGTTGTTGATTTAGGGTTCGATTTTGAGTTTTATGGTAATACATACAATCAGTGTATACTCTCCACAAATAATTATATATGTTTTGATGCTTCATTAGCATCTGCATATAGCCCCTGGCCTATTAATACTGCTATTCCAAGTACTGCTGATGGAAGTCCAAAGAACTCCATATTTGGTCCCTGGCATGATACGGATCCTTCTGCAGGAACAATGGGAACCATGAGTTATAAAACCATTGGCACTGCACCTAACCGTAAGTTCGTGTATAGCCTATGTGAAGTTCCAATGTATCAAACAGCCTGTAACTCATTATTATATAGTGGGCAAATTGTTATTTATGAAGGATCGAATAGGATAGAAACACATATAGCCAACAAGCCTTTGTGCGATACCTGGAACACGGGACAGGCTATTCATGGACTACATAACTCTGACGGAACGGTCGCTCATGTCGTACCCGGTAGAAATTATCCAAGTAACTGGACTACTACTGACGAAGGATATGAATTTGTACCCGATGGTAGCGGTGGTTATACCATTAACCAAATACCCTACAATCCAAACTTGATTTATTCCGGAGGCTCAGTATTTTGGTTCGAGAATAATGTTCTAATAGGTTCTGGCACAACGTTAAACATTCCCAATCCTAGTGTTGGAGTACATCAATATATTGCTAAACTTGAAGGCTGCTATGGTACCAGCGGAGCCGATACAATTACCATTACTATTGGTGCAACCAATGCCACATACGCTCAATTGAATTTAGAGTGTCCGGAAGCTACAAACGGATTTGCTGCAGTTAACTTTTCAGGTAATCAAGCATACGACCTAGTATGGACTGATGCCAACGGAACGACTTTACAAAGTATTAACGGTCTTGTTGGAAATGATACCCTTTTCAGTGTAAGTGCAGGTACATACAATCTACAAATTACTGATGATGTTGGATGCGTAACCAATCAAACATATAACATTACTGCGGGCACTTACATCGCTTCGTTTGACTACAATCCACAGGTAATTTGTAAAGACCAGCAGGTAAACTTTAACAATACATCCAACGAAGTTATCACTTCATTGAATTGGACCTTTGGTGATGGCTCACAGTCAACATCCTCAACTACCAGCCACTCCTATAGTACTGCAGGCAATTTTGCTGTTACTTTAACCATACAAAATTCTGAGAATGGTTGTTCTGCATCAGTATCTCAGGAACTTATTATTAACGAGTTAGCAAAGGCAAATTTTTCTGTTCAGTCAAATTTCTGTCAGGCCGATCCGGTATTTTTTACAGATTTATCTACACCTAATCCAGTTCAGTGGACCTGGTATATTTCTGACCTCGATACTTTCGATTATCAGAACCCCGGTTATGGTTTTGGTTTACCCGGTGATTATGTAATTACATTAACAGTAGTTGACAGTCTTTGTGGTACTGATACCAAGAAAGATACCATTACAATAATACCTTATCCAATAGTTAATATTGTTGCAGATGAATTAGTATGTGCTAATCAACCGATAACATTCGATGCAGGAAATCCCGGGTACACCTTTTTGTGGTCAACAGGAAACACAACTCAGTTTTTTACTACATCATTTGAAGCTACAACCGATGTTTGGGTAATAGTAAATAATCAAGGTTGTATTGATGGTGACACTATTACCATCACAATCAATTGTGATGTTACCATGCCAACAGGCTTTACGCCAAATACGGATGGTAAAAACGACAAGTTTCGACCACGTGGTCGAAATGTCAACAGCTATGATTTATTCGTTTACAATCGTTGGGGTAATCTTATTTACAGCGTTACCGGTGCTGCCGGAGATTTAGACAATGGCTGGGATGGAACTATTAAAGGACAGCCTGCTGAAGTAGGTACTTATGTTTATTACCTCAAATCATACATGATCAATGATTTTATTGTTGAAAAACAAGGTAACGTGACCCTACTTCGTTAATATGTACCGATACTATTTTTTAGTACCTGTCATATTAAATCCCCACATATTATCATCAGTTACTTTAATGTCGTGGTAATTTCTTTTCAGATACCACACTTCAACTT
Organism: uncultured Bifidobacteriaceae bacterium; assembly: GCA_964640655.1. GTDB lineage: Bacteria > Bacteroidota > Bacteroidia > Chitinophagales > UBA10324 > BJGO01. The sequence goes on from CAZXFT010000004.1 coordinate 134,991, forward strand.
CAGCTTTGCTATGTTCCCATCTGAACTGTGGTGAGAACCAATCCAAAATATCTATCATCATCTCTCTGGTGTTTTGCTTGTTGCCCTTTGCTCGCTTAATGATATAGCTTACCGGAAGCAGAGTGAGGTAGTATAAATAATATTGAAGCCGTACCGGCAGTTTGGAACTGATATTCCTAACTCTGTTAAAAAGATTATGAATAAAATCTTTGCGTGGCTGATACGACCAGGTACTTAATTTTCCACCGGGTTTAACAGCAGTTTCTATGCAACTCAGAGAGAGTTCCGTACTGCGTGTAGCAATTAAGACTCCGCTACTATGAACTATGTCAAATGCTTCGAAGGGTACAGGTGGAAATTGTACATCACCCTGAATAAACAATACATTTTTTGAACTATTCAATTGATGTGCGCGCAGAATGCTCAGACTGAAATCCATACCTACATTTTTTACTCCTGCGTCGGCAAGCATCAGGTTGAGTTTACCATTACCACAGCCAGCATCAAATAGAAATTTACCTCTTACAGATTCTGCCGATTCATCCGTTTCTTTAAGTAAGCGATGCATCATGCCAGTAGCATCCAGATCCCAAGTCTTGTCTGTTTCATAGTTATATAATGCCCATTCCTGCGAAAAACTTTGCTTGGTGTGCTTATTGTTTTTGATCACCTGATTCAGAAATAGTCCATAGCGGCTCTGAATTCTATTCATTCGCTCATTATAATCTAAAACATGTTTCTCTAAAAAATCTTTGTAGTCCACGCAGGCCTCAACAATGAGTCTCGGAATACCGTCAATGATAGGATAAAACCAATCACCCCCACCATAAAGTACTGCATTATTAATAAGTGAGCACTTTTCACTATCAAGTACTTTTTCGATTGTATCGATAAGGGTGCATTTTAGTTCCTTCCGTGTTACCGGACAGCGCAACCAACTCAATTGTTCCATTAACATGCGCGCAAAGTAAAGGATAGAATCTAATTCCGATGTGCCGACTTATATTTGCGCGCTTTAATTATAAAATAAATGGCATTACAGTGTGGTATTGTTGGTCTTCCAAACGTTGGCAAATCAACCCTTTTCAACGCATTATCTAACGCAAAGGCCCAGGCGGCCAACTTTCCTTTTTGCACAATAGAACCAAACGTAGGCACTATTACTGTTCCAGACGAACGACTCAATGAACTCTCCCGATTGGTAAATCCGCAACGTGTTGTTCCTACTACAATTGAGATCGTTGATATTGCGGGTTTGGTTAAAGGTGCCAGTAAGGGTGAAGGACTCGGTAATCAGTTTTTAGGTAACATTAGAAATGTTGATGCGATTATTCATGTCGTGCGTTGTTTTGATAATGATAATGTCATTCACGTGGATGGTTCTGTGAATCCTGTGCGCGATAAAGAAATCATCGACACCGAACTGCAATTGAAAGATTTGGAGTCTGTAGAAAAGAAAATGGCCAAGACCGAACGCAGCGCAAAGAGTGGCGACAAAGATGCCAAGCGTTGTCTTGAAGTGTTGCAGATTTACAAGGCGCATTTAGAAAGTGGACAGAGTGCACGCTCGGCACAGGTTGCAGAAGAAGACAAGAAACATATTGCCGATATTTTTCTGCTAACACTAAAACCGGTGATGTATGTATGTAATGTAGAGGAGGGTAGTGTACTTACCGGAAACAAACATACCGAGGCACTAAAAGCCGCTGTTGCCGGAGAAAATGCAGAGATATTAATCATTTCGGCTGCCATAGAAGCCGACATCGCGCAACTTGAATCATTTGAAGACAGAACTGCTTTCTTACAGGATTTAGGTTTGAGTGAATCCGGAGTGGCGAGATTAATAAAAGGGGCTTATCAGTTACTGAATCTTCAAACCTACCTAACTGCCGGTGTACAGGAAGTTCGTGCCTGGACTATCACAAAAGGAATGACTGCTCCACAAGCTGCAGGAGTTATTCACTCTGATTTTGAAAAAGGGTTTATTCGTGCCGAAGTAATCGGTTATAATGACTTTATCACCTTAGGTTCAGAAGCTGCTTGTCGCGCAGCCGGAAAACTTCGTTTGGAAGGTAAAGAATACATCGTTAAAGACGGAGATGTGATGCACTTTCTGTTTAATGTTTAGATTTTGGTTTTCGGGCACAACCGTATACAATATAGTGCCATCCATTAGGAATAATATGATTAAGTAGGTAATGGTCTACTAATGCAAGGATATTTCGTTGCCATTCACTTCTTCCGAATGAAGCTGAGAACCCATTGGTTTTTATTTCTACAGCTTCAAATGGTTTAAGAAATTCATTCATTTCTTCTATTGTAATATAACGCCAATAAAATCCCCAGCGATTAAATCTCTTTCTGAAATAGCGGTGCATTGGCGATGCAATCAGATTTTCTGCAAATAGTACATATCCACCGGGTTTTAACGAGTTGTAGATTCCGGAAAAGACTGCTTTTTGTTTTTGCAAGTCATTGTTCCTTCCGATTCCTCCAATGATGCTTTTGAAAATAACTATGTCAAATTGATTTTCAAATGGTAATGCTGTGGCATCAGTATCAACATATTTAATAGAACCATTAAACGAAAACTTATCATGAAATGGTTTTGCTGATTGTTCGGAATGTTCTAAATCAGTGCAGGTTACTTGCATACCTTTATCAGCTAACCACAAAGAAAGCCCTCCCTGGCGCGCACCTAGTTCTAAACCCTGATGCTGTTGCTTCCAGTCTATTTTTTGCTCCCAGTATTTTAGCGCGGTACTCCAGGAGCGCACATCCCATTGCAATATGTTGTTGAGGCTAATCATACTCTTAACTGCAACAATAATATAACAAGTTTGATAGAATTTACTTAAGCACGAGAGGTTATTTAGTTACATTGTAGTATTTATAAATAGCTATACCCTCACATTCTCTTTCACCCAATCCTTCTTTTTTAGCGTTCCAGTAATAATTTTTATCACCACCGACTGATACTGACTGATGAGAAAGTTAAAGGCCTGTTTTCAAAGAGTGGTGTGTAGTCTATGTATAATGTCGTTGAAGCCTATTGCCTATTCACTGAAGCACCCAGTTTAATCCGGGCAATGATTAATATAGAGATTCGAATTGGTAAACCATGATAATATTGAATATGCGCTTCTTGATATTATTTATCGTGGTCTGTTTCAGAGGTATTAAGGGTTTTGAATTATCACACTATTAATATTCACATTCAACTAACGTTGTGGTAATCCACGCATTGGTCTTCCCATATTACCCATTTTAGTCATGGTCTTCATCATCTTACGCATATCATCAAACTGTTTCAAAAACTGATTCACTTCCTGAACAGAATTACCGCTACCTGAAGCTATTCTTTTTTTGCGTGTACCGTTTAACAATTCAGGATTACCGCGTTCCTGTGGTGTCATAGATAAGATGATGGCCTCAACTTTCTTAAAACTGTTGTCATCTAAATCCACGTCCTTAAGTGCTTTACCCATACCGGGAATCATCGCTAACAAGTCCTTAATGTTACCCATCTTTTTGATTTGATTCAACTGATTTATAAAGTCATTGAAATCAAATTGATTCTTGCGGATTTTCTTTTGAAGAATTTCTGCCTGCTTGGCATCGTATTGCTCTTGCGCACGCTCCACCAACGACACGATATCTCCCATACCCAGTATGCGTTGAGCCATACGATCAGGGTAGAATACATCTAACATATCCAGCTTTTCACCGGTGCTTACAAACTTGATAGGTTTATTAACTTCATACTTAATGGAAAGTGCAGCACCGCCTCGAGTATCGCCATCCAACTTAGTAAGTACTACTCCATCGAAGTTGATACGTTCGTTAAACGCTTTCGAAGTATTCACTGCATCCTGACCGGTCATGGCGTCCACCACAAACAAAGTTTCGGATGGTTGTAGAGCATCTTTAACGCGGGCAATTTCAGCCATCATCTCCTCATCGACAGCCAGACGGCCAGCTGTATCAACAATAACAACATTGTATCCTTTCTGCTTGGCATATGTCATTGCGCTTTTGGCAATCTGAACCGGATTATTGTTGCCTTCCTCACTATAGACTTCAACACCTATTTGTTCGCCAAGCACTTTCAACTGTTCGATGGCGGCAGGACGGTATACGTCGCAGGCTACAAGCAGTGGGCTTTTGTTTCTTTTACTTTTCAGATTGGAAGCAAGCTTAGCCGAGAAAGTAGTCTTACCCGAACCCTGTAATCCGCTCATCAACACCACAGCAGGCTCACCTTTCAGGTTAATGTCCACATTGCTGCCACCCATCAATGCTGTAAGTTCATCCTTGACAATTTTAACCATCAACTGACCCGGAGAAACTGCGGTAAGCACTTGTTCTCCTAAGGCCTTTTCGCGAACTGTATCGGTAAATTGTTTGGCTATTTTATAGTTAACGTCTGCATCCACTAAGGCACGGCGTATTTCTTTTACCGTAGCAGCCACATTCAATTCGGTAATTCTTCCTTCGCCTTTTAAGGTTTTAAAGGCACTTTCCAGCCTGTCGCTTAAACTTTCAAACATAATATTGTATGGTTATCTAAATTAAAAAAGGGAAGTATTTACTTCCCTTTTGCAAATGTAGTAGAATTGAATTTCTTATTAATAGCTGATTTCTGTAAGATGCAGGTTGATACTGCCCGATGTTTTTATCACAACAGGATTGTTATCGTTGTTTAGCACCCACATTTCCAGCAAAGGGCCATTGCCAACACTTTTCAGGTGGTATGCTTCTGTATTTACTATGTTACCATTCACTTTCAGTTGAATGGTTTCTTTTCCACTAACAGCCATTCCAAACATGTTTTCAGGACCATTAATATAGAACATGGTTTTACCCATAGTGATTTCGTAGAAACGTGCTTTGCTTAACCAAAACAAGTTGTCATTTTCAGAGACCGAGTTGGTATTCAACATCAGGTTCAGGCTGTTTTCATATGCCTGAGCATTAGGTGAAATGCTCACCTGCTGACCGTTCTTGGTGAAAGTAGCTTTAGGAGCATTACTTGCACCAGGCTTATTAAATACGATAGTAAGTGGTGTGGTACCTTCTGTTTCGTACTTGCAGGTAGTAGTAGTTCCAAAATTTACAGTAGTGTTTTGAGCCACACTGTAAGCGAAAATTAATGAGAGTAGGAAAGATGAAATGATTCTGATCATAGTTTTATGTTGGTGTTTTTAAGTTTTTAATTTAATCGCCAAGGTATGTTTTTAATACTTTACTCCTATTTGTGCTCCGAAGTTTGTTAATGGCCTTATCTTTTATTTGGCGAACCCTTTCGCGGGTCAGACTAAAGCGGGTGGCAATGTCCTCAAGTGATACCGGTTGTACGCCTATTCCAAAGAACAAACGTAACACTTCACTCTGACGATCGGTAAGTACTGTAAGTGAGCGCTCTATTTCCATACGCAACGATTCAATATGCTCCACATCGCGGTCGGTGCTGATGGCATTTGGATTTTTTAACACATCTATCAGCGAGCCATCCTCTCCTTCCTGAAAAGGAGCATCCATACTCACGTGGCGTGATGCCACACTAATTGTAGAACGAACTTCATCATCACTCACGTCAAGCAATGCGGCCAATTCTTCTGCGGTTGGTTCGCGTTCGTATTGTTGTTCTAATTGTGAGAATGCCTTGTTAATTTTATTTAGCGACCCAACTTTATTCAAAGGTAAACGCACTATGCGACTTTGTTCAGCCAGTGCTTGAAGTATAGACTGGCGAATCCACCACACGGCATAAGAAATAAATTTAAAGCCTCTGGTTTCGTCAAAGCGCTGAGCGGCTTTGATTAAACCTAAGTTGCCTTCGTTTATTAAATCGGGCAAGGACAATCCCTGATTCTGATATTGTTTCGAAACCGAAACCACAAAGCGAAGATTGGCCTTGGTGAGTTTTTCCAATGCTTCAGCGTCACCGTTTCTGATGCGTCGCGCCAATTCAACTTCTTCCTCGGCAGTGATCAAATCTACTTTAGCTATTTCGTGGAGATACTTCTCCAGAGATGCACTCTCTCGATTGGTAATAGAGCGCGTAATTTTTAACTGACGCATGGTGTTTAGCTTGGGCTTTAGGAAAAACAAATATAGAGCAATACAGGGATTTATCAACAATATATCAACATCGCTTGAGACGCTATGCCTGTCTATATTTCAAGCACTGGTTTTCGATTTAGCAATCTTTACAATGATGGTTACCAGCCGGAACATGTGGCTTTATTTAAAATTGATTTGTCTATTATGTCAAAATAATTACTTTTAGCGCAACCGTTATTATGAAACCGAAACCTAAAAGCAAACCTTCCAAGCCAGTCAAGAAATCTAAACCGGTTGCCAAAAAAGCTGCAAGCAAACCTGTAGTTAATAATGCAGCGGTGAAAGAAGTCAAGAAAAAAGCTGAAAAGAAAAAGGCGGCTAAGCCCGAAAAAAAATCAACGGCTAAACCAACAGTTAAACCTGTTGTTAAGTCTAACGAAAAAGCTAAACCAAAAGCTCCAGTTACAGCAAAGTCGGATAAGTCTCCTTTGGCTCCAGCAATTGCAGATGTAAAAGCTGATGCTAAAAAGAAATCTGAAGAGGGTAAAAAGGCAACCAAAAAAGAAGAAAGTACTGCCGGCAAACCCGGTCGTAAAAAGAAAAAAAGCGACGACGACGAGGAAGCCAATGTGGTAATAGAAAATATTGAGATAGTTCCTGAGCCCGCACTTATTCCCAAAAAAGTTTCTCAAAAAGATAAAGCTAAGCAACGCATCTTAGCCAAGTTGCGCGAAAAGCAGGAATCGGAAATGCACAAGCGCAACTACCTGCCTACCAAAAAGAAAAAGTATACTTTAGAATATATCATCAAGTCATCTCCTATCATCCTTTGGGATTTTGTAACTACATCGAGTGGATTAGGCTTATGGTTTGCCGATGAAGTGGATGATCATTTGGATATTTTCACATTCACCTGGGAAGGCAACAAACAACAAGCTGAGGTTGTAGAATATGAAGATCTGGAGTTCATTAAGTTTCGCTGGGTGGATAATCCATACGACGAGTATTTCGAGTTCCGTATTACCAGCACAGAAATCACCGGCGACACCGTCTTACTCATCACCGACTTTGCCGAGCAGTATGAATTGCGCGATGTGGAAATGCTTTGGGACAGCCAGATAAAAAATCTGCTTCAGCGCCTCGGTTTAGGAAATTAATCCAAAGTATATTCCATATGCACTTATCAGGAACGGATGCAATCCATCTATATCCGATATCTCTTTTTTCAAACCCAGCTTCAGGAATGGTAAGTCGCTCATAGATTTATCGAAATCAGAAAGTGGAAGCATATTATCTTTAATAAACTGATGATTCCAGGGAGTGTTATGAATGCAGATATACATTTCGCTTTTATATTGAAGTAGCTTCTTATTAAAGTCAGTAGATAAAAATTTCTGAAAAGCCGCACCACTCATCAGCAAAAAACAAGAGGCATAGTGTCCATACCATATCATGCTGCGCACAGCTAAAATTTCATCTTTCGAAAAACTATTCGGGGCATCGAGAATGAGGTAAGGGCAGCCTTCATAATTTTCTCCACGCGAAATTTTACTTTGCCATGAATACATGCCTGACCATGCTGTAAAGCGTTGTTCATATTTTTTCTTCGCCTCACTTTCTATATCGGCTAGTACTTCACTGAGTTTGTGTGATAATGTTTGCCGTGTTTTCCAAATAGATTTATCATTAAGTAATTGTATTTCTTTTTTAGATAGAACTAATTTTGATTGAGGCATAGAGCAATATTGGTGATAAAAAATGGAACGGTGGAGTAGTAGGGTATAACTGAATGAGAAACTGCGTTTGATTTAATGTAAATAATAAACATATCATACTACTTTATATGTATCCTCTTGTTCATCCGACTCTTCGATTTCACTGATTCAAATAACGGAATTGATGAGTTTAAAAAAAGTCTTTTCAAGTAAAGGATATCCTTAATTACCTCAAGAGTTAAATAGTGTATTCTTCACTCAATTATTTTAATAATAACATTTCCTGTTTTTTGCCCCGACTCAACGTATTTGTATGCTTCTACAATTTGGTCCAGTTTATACAAGCGGTCAATTACAGGTTTATATTCACCTTTTTCAACAAGTTCTTTCAAGAATATAACATCTTGCTTGCTTATAGACGGAAGTGGAAATAATAGCCTTTTACCACCCCAAAGCGGAGTGGTCATTGCAAGTAATATATTCTCACCGTTTTTCCCTAGTTCGGTAGAAATATAAATTCCCCTTTTGGTTAATAATGGTTTGCATTGACCATATGAACTTTTTCCTACTGCATCAAAGATGAATTCAAACTTATTATCGGTCTTTGTGAAATCTTGAGTTTGATAATCAATAATAGTGTCAGCTCCAAGTGATTTCAACAGACCGACGTTTTTTGTATTACAAACTGCTGTTACTAAAGCACCAAAATGTTTTAATAACTGCACTGCAGCAGAACCAATAGCACCTGTTGCTCCATAAACAAGAACATGTTGCCCACGTTCAACTTTAGCAGCCCGGATATCTACTAAGGCATAGTGAGCACCTTCAGTAATTGCAGCTGCTTCATCAAAGTCTACATTCTCTGGCATAGTAATGATTGCATCTGCTTCGGCAATTGTTAAATATTCTCCGTGACCACCACAGGTTTTATCATTAAATCCAAAAACTTTATCCCCTTTTTTAAATGTTGTTACTCGTTGCCCAATTTCTTCTATTGTGCCTGAAAATTCACAACCAAGTATTTGATTTTTTGGTCGAAACAGTCCGGTCCAGAATCGTGAAATAAAATATTCTGCACTTCGGAAACCCGCATCAGTCCGATTAACGGTTGATGAATAAACTTTAACCAATACTTCATTGTATTTGGGTGATGGTTTCGGAACTTCCATTAATCTGGCAACTTCCGGTGGTCCATATTCTGTATATACTATTGCTTTCACCTTAAATAATTTAATTTTCGGTTTAAAGTCTTAAAGTTAACTCCATTGTAAAATAGTGAAAATTCTATCCACTTTTGAAATGTCCAATAGCAAAGCTGTTAGTGATTTAAGGATACAGTATTCAACACCTCAGTTATTACTCTATTATGTAATCGATTACTTGATTACATTTGAATTAGTAATCGGAGATACACTCCGGTACTTGTATTCATCAGTTAATTTAATTATTCACATTAAAACTATATACCATGATTTGGAATGAAATAAGCGGAATGAGCGGAATAGTAAAAAAACAAACTCTTTACGGGGACATGTACTTTTTAGCAATTCCGGGTGTTACGAACACTAGTTGGATGATTGGCAGGTATACCGACCAAACCAAGTTGGCAAAAGCCCTGCGAAATAATGATTATGCACAGGATTTACTAGGTGAGCAGCAGGTTAGGCTGGGTTTCAGAAATACAGATGTCGCACCATTCAATTTAGATCGTAAGGCTCGATATGGTACCAAAATTGCCGGGGCTCATCAAAACACGAATTTTTTTGGGCAACGAAATAATATGGGTGTTAATCCGGTGAAAGCAGATGAGGTACCAACAAACAGAAAAAGCGACCGCGAGGAAAATATCAAGCTTTACTGGGCTTCGCAAACGCCTCAATCGCATCATGTGGTAGAGTATAATAATCTGGAGAAAATTGGTGCAAGTAAGACTTCGGGAAGCGGTGAGTTTGACTATGGTAATTTGCCTTGTGTGTTACTGGCAGCCGAGTTTCATCAACGATATATCAGTTCGGTATTAAAGCCTACCCATAGTATGAACGACAAGCAACTTAAAGAGAAGATGTATTCCATTTACGCATCGCTTTACAAGCAAAATCATCAAATGTTTGAACCGTTGTGGCGAGTTTCTGAAATTATCCTACGGAACGCCAAGGTGGGAATGAAGTAGCGGTTGATGTGAAGTAGGGTTGAGAGCTGATTGAGTGGATAAGTATTAAATTCTGTTGAAAGTCATTTAGGGCTCTCCATAATTATCAGCTGATAATATTTAACTGCTATTAAACAACTGCTTTCTTTCTGAAGATGCAAAGAGAATCATCAAACATAAGCGAACCATCTGCACGTTTACTCCTTGACATGACTAAGACGAGTTTAGGTTTAGCATGAAGTTAAATGTAAAATCTCAACAGTTGCATATTCTTCTCCACAACACCACGCCACTGGTTAAGATGCTTTTTCCGAAAGAATTATTTTTGTTTGCAGCATAGTGCACTATAGATGAAAAAAATTGACCGGCTTTTACTTAAGAGTTTTATAGGGCCCTTTGTGCTTATATTCTTTATCACCCTCTTTGTGTTGGTGATGCAGTTTCTTTGGAAATACATCGATGAACTTGTTGGCAAGGGATTATCCATTAGCATTATTGGCGAGTTGTTATTCTTGGCCTCTGCCAGCCTGGTGCCACTGGCATTACCGTTGGCTATGCTTCTGGCCTCTATGATGACCATAGGAAATTTCAGCGAACAATTTGAACTCACAGCCTTGAAATCAAGCGGGGCCTCGTTGTTTCGGATACTGCGATCTATGTTTGTGGCATCGCTACTCATTAGCATTTCGGCTCTGTTATTTTCAAATTATGTGCTACCGGTTGCCAATTTAAAGTTTGGTGCGTTGTTGTACGATGTCCGCCAACAAAGACCTGCACTCAACATTAAACCCGGCATTTTCAACAACGATATCAGCGGTGTAAGTATTCGTGTTGGAGCGAAAGACGCCGACAATCAAACCATACACGACGTATTAATATACGATCATACTTCGAATAAAGGACAGGGAACAGTACTATATGCTAAGAAGGGAAAGATGAGCACCACTCCAGATAAGCGCTACCTGATTTTTGAATTGTTCGATGGCAATCAATACGAAGAAAACAACACCGTTACTTCCAAGACTAAAAAGAACGAACAGGTTCGTTTTCATTTTGAACGCTGGCGTAAAGCCATTGACCTTTCCGAGTTTAGTATGACCCGCACACAGGAAAGTTTGTTTAAGGACAATTATCAGATGATGAATGTCTCGCAACTAAATTCTGCCATTGACACCATCAATATGAATATTGATCGCAGCTATTCGCAGTTAGACGAATACTTGAAACCTTACTTTGCTTTTTTATTAGACAGTACTATGTTCAATAATGAACAGGGGCAAACCAAAGAAACATTGCAACTAGATACACTTTCGCACAAAGAATTGCTGCAGGTACACCATCGTGCATTGGGCAATATCAGAAATGTGAAAGGTTATTGTTCAATTATTTCCAACGACCTCACCATCCGCACCGATTTAATTACTCGCCATCGCATTGAGTGGCACAGAAAGTTCACGCTCTCTCTGGCCTGTATTATTTTGTTTTTCATTGGTGCACCTATGGGAGCCATCATACGTAAAGGGGGGTTTGGATTACCATTTGTGGTGAGTATACTGTTCTTCATAGCCTATTATATGATTACAATATCGGGAGAAAAATTTGCCAAAGAGCAGGTGTTAACTGCTTTTCAGGGAATGTGGCTTTCGGTACTTCTACTGTTCCCTCTTGGTATATTCCTCACTTATAAAGCCTCGCACGATTCGGCATTGATGAACATTGATGCCTTTACCATTCAGATAAAGAAGTGGTTTCAATTTCTATTTTATAAACGTAGAGCAGCTTGAAAACAGGTTATAAGAAATCATATCTGATACCGGCATTCGTGTTGATACTTGCAGGTATAGCTGCATCTTATTATATTGAAAAAGGCGAACCAGAACTTTGGCTGAATGGTAAGTACAACCAATTTCTTGATTACTTCTTTTATTTCATCACTGAAATTGGAACAGGTTATTTTTTTGCATTGATAGCAGTAACATTCCTGTTTTACCGTTTCAGTATTGCATTTACGCTCGGAATTCAAGGCATACTTGCAACACTAATCACTAACATTCTCAAGCATTTAATCTTCACCGAATCACCCAGACCGCCTTCATTTTTCACCGACCATAGTGCGTTGCATTTCTTTCCCGGTTCACCACTTTTTTACAACAACAGTTTTCCTTCAGGACATAGTATTACCATATTGGTCTTGTGTACAACGCTTACTTTCTTTTTACCAAGCAGGTATTCGTTATTAATGTTGTTATTGGCAACATTGGTATTGATTTCCAGAATGTATTTACTTCGTCATTTCATTGTGGATGTATCGGTTGGAGGATTTATTGGCTTAACAATTAGTGTGATTTCAACTTCGTTTCTTTTTCAATTTTTTGATAAAAAATTTGGAACAAAAACTCTTCTAACCCTGCTCAGGAAATGAATAAGATTGACAGGAATTATATCTATATCACCTTAGTATCTGCTATTTTATTATGCACAGGTATAGGCAGCGTTCAACTTTTCGATTGGGACGAAATCAATTTTGCCGAATGTGCCCGAGAAATGCTGGTACTCGGTGATTATAGCAGGCCGCAAATCGCTTTTCAACCATTTTGGGAAAAGCCACCTTTATTCATTTGGATACAGGCATTGAGTATGAACATGTTCGGTATTAATGAGTTTGCGGTTCGATTTCCAAATGCCATAATCGGTTTGCTGGCATTATTGGTGATTTATAACATTGGTAAGCACCGTTTTGATACCCAGACTGGATTATTGTGGTGCTTTCTTTATGCAGGTTCTTATTTATCGTTTTTCTATTTCAAATCCGGAATTATAGATCCACTTTTTAACCTACTCATGTTTTTATCAATCTACTATCTGAGTACACATAGTAATAAAAATTTGATTATTGCTGGGTTACTTACCGGCCTTGCAGTAATGACCAAGGGCCCCGTGGCCTGGATTGTTGTTGGCGGAAGTTGGTTGGTATATATCATAGTAAATAGGCTTTTCAGCATCAAGCAGGTTAAGTATATGATAATCTGGTTTATTACATCGTTAAGCGTTACTGCACTATGGTTTGGCTATGAAACATATAAACACGGCAGTTGGTTTGTAATAACATTTATTGAGTACCAGATTCGTCTGCTTACCACACCTGATTCAGGGCACGGCGGTTTTTTATTCTATCATTGGGTAATACTGCTGGTAGGTATGTTACCTGCTTCGGTTTATTTCATTGCCTACTTATTAGGTGGCCGATTCAAGTTATGGAGTGATTTAGATAAAATGATGTTCATCTCGTTTTGGTTGGTTTTGGTACTGTTTACTTTGGTTAAAACCAAGATTGTGCACTATTCATCCTTTTGCTACTACCCGCTCACACTACTTGCGGCTCGCTATATCAGTACGCAAATTCAACATCAGATTTCATTTAAACGAGTGTACCATCTTGCTACATCAGCTTTGATGATTATGGTGCTGGTGGTTACTGCCTTTATTTACCTTGCTTCTCATCCACAATTACTGATACCCTATATCAAAGACAGCTTTGCTGTTGCCAACCTTGAAACTCAAGTTGAATGGCCTAATACACTTTACATTATTCCAGTCGCTACTTTAATAGTCTTATTACTTTCATTGTTTGTAAAACAATTGAAATTCGTTGTTTATATGCAGGCAAGCGTTAACACTTTGTTTTTATACCTGCTGATGTTACTCATCATACCTCGCGTAGAAAGTATATCTCAGGCTGCCTACATTAAGATGTGCAGGAATTACGCTACAAATGGCGCTATATTAATGCCATATGGGTTCAAAAGCTATGCACATTTATTTTATGGCAGATTAACTCCCGAACAATGCCGATACACGGCTGAAGAGTTGCTAAACAATACAAAGATCAGCGGCAACAAGTATTTGATTTGTAAAAAAGGTAAGGAGAATGAGTTGCTGTCCTTGCCGTCGGTAAAGCTAATTCAATCGGAAAATGGTTACTTTCTATTTCAGGTTAAAAATGAGTGATATCGAGATTATTGGAGCATAATGAATTCATATATAATTAGTTTGTACCTGAAGAACTCTGCTTAAAATATTGTGTTATATTTTTGCCTTCATAAATGAAAAAAACACACATTGTATTGCTGATTGTAATTGCCATTCTGATTGGCTTTATTATTAGTATTGCTTCAGACTACAGTCATTATGAATCGTTCAAGACCTTAGGCGAAAACAGCACCAAAGAATATCAAGTGGTAGGCTTTCTGGTAAAAGAAAAAGAGGTCACCTATAACCCTGAGGTGGATGCCAACAGACTGGAATTTTTTATGCGCGATAACGACGGCGAAGTGCGCAAGGTTATATTCCTCGGTAGCAAACCACAGGATTTTGAGCGTAGTGAACAAATAGTACTCACCGGTAAGATGAAGGATAACACATTTCTTGCTTCATCATTACTAATGAAATGTCCGTCGAAGTATAAGAACAACGAAATGGAAATGCAGGAATTTAAAGCACAGGTAAAGGAGAATTGATTGATGCAATTTGAAGGAGAAACCCTTTGGCCGGGAATAGTTGGTCAGTTAAGCATATTCACAGTATTTATCACAGCACTGCTTTCATCGGTTGCTTATTATCTGTCCGTAAAAAAGAAAGATGAAATCAGTGAGTATTCTAGCTGGCTTAGAGCAGCTAACATTTTTTCGCTTATCAATGCCGCAGGAATTTTTGCCATCTTCATTACACTCTATTATATAATTTCCAATCATCTGTTCGAATACCGTTATGCATGGGAGCATTCCAATTTGCAATTGGATACCAAATACTTGCTCAGTTGTTTCTGGGAAGGACAGGAAGGATCATTCCTACTTTGGATGATATGGAATGCGGTGTTATCGCTTATTTTATTAAGATACTCCGGCACATGGAAGCCTTATGTAATGTTTGTATTTATGGCTGTGCAGTTATTTCTTGCTTCTATGTTATTAGGAATACACATAGGTGAAATAAAAATTGGTTCTTCACCTTTTATGTTGCTGCGCGATCATTTTGCCGATGCACCAATTTTTAAGCGCAGCGATTATCTATCCTTTATCAAAGATGGCAACGGACTCAATCCATTGTTACAGAATTACTGGATGGTGATTCATCCGCCAACACTGTTTCTAGGTTTTGCCAGCACACTAATTCCTTTTGCATACGCTGTGGGTGCATTGTGGCGCAAAGATTTTAATTCATGGGTTCAACCAACCATCACCTGGTCGTTGTTTTCTACAGCTATACTTGGCACAGGTATTATGATGGGGGCTGCCTGGGCTTACGAATCGCTCACCTTTGGAGGTTACTGGGCCTGGGATCCGGTTGAAAATGCATCACTTGTTCCCTGGCTGATTCTTATCGCTGGACTTCACACCTTACTGGTCTATAAAAAAACGGGTCATTCACTGCGCATTACTTTAGTCTTTTTCATTCTCACTTTCATCCTCATTTTGTACTCTACGTTCTTAACAAGAAGCGGCATACTTGGTGAAACCTCTGTACATGCTTTTACCGACTTAGGTATGAGCGGACAATTGGTGATATACATGGCAGCATTGAGTATCCCAGCGTTGTTGCTTTTTGTATATAGATATAAGTCAATGCCTAAACAGGAAAAAGAAGAGCACATATACAGCCGAGAGTTTTGGATGTTCATTGGCTCGCTAATGCTGATGCTTTCATCATTGCAGATTATTTTCACTACATCCATACCGGTATTTAACAAAGTGTTGGGAACGGAGTGGGCACCTCCAACAGATGTTGTGGAGCACTATAACAAGTGGCAGATTCCGTTTGTAATTGTTATCAGCATTTTAGCTACGGCAACTTTATTCCTCAAGTTCAAGAAAACTGATGTCAAATATTTTGCTTTGAAACTGGGATTAACTATTATGGCATCTATAGTCGTTACAGCAATAGCTTCCTATTACTCAGAGATTGAACACTTCGCCTATCAGGCTTTTTTATTCTCCGGTGTATATGCTGTTATTGCCAATGCCTACTATTTTGTTGATGTGCTTTCGGGTAAATGGAAAGTGTCTGGTCCGGCATTAGGGCATTTCGGTTTTGGATTAATGCTGATTGGAATATTAATTTCATCATACAACAAGCGTGTGGTTTCACGAAATACCTTGGGTATAGATTTCGGAAAAGAATTTGACGATCAGGCAAAGCGTGAAAACATGTTGTTGTATAAGGGAGTATCGTCTCAACTTGGGCCATACACGGTTACTTATATAGGAGACTCTACACAAGCACCCAACACTTATTATAAAGTTCATTACGTTCGATTCGATTCAGTTTCTAATAAAATCAAAGAAGAATTTTTTCTGCATCCTAATGCACAGGTGAATCCAAAAATGGGACTTATATCAAATCCTGACACTCGGCACTACTGGAATAAAGACATATATACTCATGTAACTTCTGTTCCTGATCGCAGCAAACAGGAAGAACCTAGCAATGATAAATTCAAAGATCATGTGTTGCACGTAGGTGATACCATATTCACCTCAAAATATTTTGTGCTATTAGAGCGGGTTGATAAGGTTACAGAAGCTGATGATAAAACCGTCTTACCTAATGATATTGCAGTACGTGCACATTTAAGCATACGCACACTTACCGGTTTTCAAACTACTGCTGAGCCCCTCTTTATTATCCGCAACAGTCGTATTGTATCTGAGTTAAAGTCAATGCCTGAGTTAGGTTTGAATTTCAGATTCACTAATATCAACCCAAGCGATGAAACCTTTATTATTAGTGTGGCAGAGACCGATGCCATTCCGGATTACATCGTTATGAAAGCAATTGTTTTTCCGCAAATCAACCTTCTTTGGCTGGGTTTTGTATTGATGATATTAGGTTTTGTTGTGAGTATAATTCGCATATTTATGAAGCAAAAAAACAAAGCACTTCTTGCAGATAAAGCCTCTTAATATCAGCATCATCGGGTTAGGAAATGTTGGTCATCATTTTGCAATTCAGTTATTTAAAGCAGGTTACAACATACATCAGGTTTGCAGCCGCAATGAACATGCGGTTAAAACCGCAGAACAGTGTTACGCTCAGTTATGCTCTGATGTGAGCGAGTTAGATGGTGAAGCCGATGTTTATATTTTTTGTGTGCAGGACGATAAAATTGCTGAAGCAACATTGCATACAAATGTTTCTGGCAAGTTGTTTTTACACACTTCAGCAAGTGCCGATACTGTTCCTGTATTCACCGATAACACATTTGGCGTCTTGTATCCATTGCAAACTTTCAGCAGGAATATTGAAATGTCGTTTAAGGAAATTCCTTTTTTTATTGCTGCTGAAAATGAAAATTCATTGTTGACTATACGACAGATTGCATCCTCGCTGAGCAATCAAGTATATGATGTTAGCGATCAGGAACGCTTGGGCTTACACGTGGCAGCAGTATTTGCCAATAATTTTTCAAACTATATGTTGTTAGCAGCTTCAGAAATATGTAAAAGCAACAATCTGAATTTTGATGTTCTGAAACCCTTGATACAACAAACTATGGAGAGGGCTTTGCAGCATAATCCTGCTGAAGTACAAACCGGACCTGCTATGCGAGGTGATTCAAAAACCATTGCTAGACATCTGCAATATTTGCATCAGCATCACCCTCAATGGGAGGATCTTTACCAATTGATTACTCACCGTATTATTGAAATGAATAAGATATGAGCTCCGACAAAAATTTACTACAGGTATTCTCTAACATTCGTGTGTTCGTGTTAGATATGGATGGTGTACTTACCGATGGGAAATTGCTTGTAACTGATAACGGCGAGGAACAGCGTTCTATGAATATAAAGGACGGATATGCTTTAGTACAGGCTATAAGTCATCAGCACGATGTAGTCATAATCAGTGGTTCTAAAAGCGAAGGTGTGCGCCGCCGTTTGGAGAGATTAGGTGTTCGTTATATATATATGGGTGTGCACGATAAATTGACTGTTTTAACCGAATGGACTTTGGCCAATCAGGTGAAACCTGAGAATATTTTGTACATGGGTGATGATGTGCCGGACATTCACGCTATGAAAAGTGTTGGGCTGAGTGCTTGTCCTGCCGATGCTGTTCAGGATGTCATTGAAACAGCACAATATATTTCACCATTCAATGGCGGGCATGGTTGTGTGCGTGACGTGATTGAAAAAGTATTGAAATTAAAAGGCGTGTGGTAATATAGCTGACCCTATATGCATAAACTTATCACGTATCTGAAACTTTTCCGTTCCGGAAACTTATTATTTATCATACTTACACAGTTTGCATTACATACTTTTCTAATTGTTCCAACTCTTCAGGATAACGGTTTACAATCGGTGATGAGTCAATTGGATCTGGCATTGCTTATTTTAAGTACAGTACTTATTGCGGCTGGAGGTTACGTCATCAACGACTACTTTGATGTCAACATGGACACGATTAACAAACCTGATAAGCTTTATATCAGTAAGAGCGTTCATCGACGCGAAGCAATCTTGTTGCATCAGATATTTTCAGGAACTGCTGTAGTAATAGGTATTTATTTGGCATGGCATTGTGGCAATATTAAATTGCTTATGGTGCAGCCTATTACTATAGCCTTTCTATGGTTTTATTCAACCGGATATAAAAAGCAACCTTTTCTCGGTAATGTATTAGTATCATTTCTCACCGGCTTTGTTGTCATACTCACTGTGTTGTATGAAACACCTTTGTTCCATCCTGAAACCGAAGCTGAATACATGGCTGCCTATGCAATTTTTATTCGTGTCTTTTATTATTTTCTGTTTGCATTCTTAGTAAGTATGATGCGCGAGATAGTCAAAGACATGGAAGATGCAGAAGGAGATGAGCGCTATGGTTGTAGAACATTACCCATTATTTGGGGAATACAGGCATCCAAGAGGGTAGTTTATGTAATTGCACTTTTTGTTATGCTGTTAATTATTCAGGTTCAGCAAGTACCTTCTGAGAATGGAGATTATCTCACTGTAATTTATCTGATGCAAACGATTCAACTCCCATTGGCCGTGGCGTTGTGGAAGTTATATACTGCTGATTCCAAGAAATATTATAAGCAAGTGAGTATGTTACTGAAACTGGTTATGCTGATGGGTATACTTACTATTTTTTATTTCTACTTTTTAATGAGCCGTTGATGATTCAATATACTTCTGTCCCTTATAAAATATCGCTGGCATCCAAATCACCTCGTCGCCACGAGTTATTGCGTACGGCAGGTATTGAGTTTGAGTTTATTGAGATAGATACAGATGAGTCTTTTTCTGAAGAGCTCGATTGTACAATAGTGCCTGAATTCTTAGCTGAAAAAAAAGCAGATGCAGTTCGCACATTGCAAGAAAATGAACTTCTCATCACTGCTGATACAGTTGTGATACTGGATAATGAGATTTTTAATAAACCTTCGGATAAGGATGAAGCGATGCAAATGTTGTTGCGATTATCCGGCAAAACGCATATAGTTGTTACAGGTGTTTGTTTGAAAAGCAGTAAGCACAAACATATTTTTTCTGAACATACCGAAGTTACCTTTTTCGAAATAAGTGAAAAACAGGCTGAATTTTATATTGAGAATTTCAATCCATTTGACAAAGCGGGTAGCTATGGCATTCAGGACTGGATTGGTGTTACAAGTATTCAAAATATTAACGGCTGTTATTTTAATGTGATGGGCTTACCCGTGAGCCGCTTACTGAGGGAGCTAAGTGCCTTCTGATGGAGGGTTTTTCCTAATGTGGTATATTATTTTAGGTTCTGCATTATTCTCAACTGCCCCTGTGTTTAACTGATTCATTTCAGATGTTTCATTTTCATTTTCTGATGATACTTCATGCTCTGTATCATCATCTGCTTCGTGATACCATTCAGGTAAAGGATCGTTGGCTGGTCCTTGGCGCATAAATATCACAGCCAACAACATTCCGCCTACTAATCCCAGCAAATGTGACTCCCACGATAGGTGCACTAATTGAGGAAGTATTCCCCAAACTAACCCCCCGTATATCAAAGCGACAGTAAAAGATAGTGCTAACAAACCTTTGTTGCTGCGTAATAATCCGCTGATAAACAGAAACGATGCAAGACCATAAACTAAGCCGCTGGCTCCTATGTGGTAACTGTATCTGCCAAATAACCAAACGCCAATCCCATCGAATAACCAAATGAGAAAAAAAATTTTATAGGATACGTTCCTATAAAAGTATATGGATGCGGTGCCTAGTAATAACATAGGAACAGCATTGGAAAATAAATGATCCCAATCAGCGTGTAAAAAAGGACTGAAGATTATACCACGTAATCCTTCAAATGTTCGAGGTTCTATTCCATAGTAAAATAATTCGTGCCCGCTGATACTTTCGTAAAACTTCGTAACAAGCATGATACTGACAAACAATGCCGGTGAAAAAAAACTGACAAAGAGCTTGGCTTTTTGAATCTTGTGATCGTTACTTGCTTGCATTATTTACGGCGATTCGGCTCTGGTTCAGGTTCGCGTTTCAATATGGCTAAGATAGTGCAGTTGCTGCCTTCTGATTTACAACTCATACTACTAATCACGGAGTAAGTGCCGTCGTAGTTCGGTACAAATTCAAGATCAATTAAATCGCTTTCGAGTTGAAGTGTTTCTTTTTCAAACTCTTGTTGTGTGCGACTCTTGTCCAGTATCTCTATGGAGGCTACGGAAGTTCCTATAGGTGTAATTATCAGTATTACATATTCAAAATCAGAATCAAATGCTTTTTTAAATTCTGATTTTTGATTATTTGCTGCTCCGAAATAATCAGTCGATTCTAACTCGTAGTCATCATCTAAATACGGACGAATAGCATCCTTATATTTTTTCTCGATAAATGTTGAGCTGCAATTTTTAGTTTGTGCCTGTATTATTAAAGGCGCAAAAAGAAAAAAGAGTATAAGTCGCATTTATGTTTTTTGTTTTTTCTTTTTGGCAGCAGGAAAAAGAACGTTGTTCAATATCAGTCTGTAACCCGGTGAATTCGGGTGTAGTGACAAATCTGTTGGGGGATCACCAACACGGTGCTCATAATCTTCGGGGTCGTGACCACCATAAAATGTCCAGGTGCCAAAGCCATGTGTTCCGTGTATGTATCTGGCTTCGTTGGCAGGTTTACATTCTCCCATAATAGTTACGCTGTTCTTAACCACTTCCTTTCTGAATGCTGTTGTTTGACCCATAAATCCTTTGATGGTTTGAGTATGATTTTGACAGAGCATACTTGGAACAGGATCCCACTTGGCAGAGAACTCAAAGAGAGTGAAGTAATCATCTTTAAAGCTGACGTAACGGTTGCGGGTCTGAGTGGCGTCTATGTTTGAGAATTCGTAGTTCATTGGATTAACATCCAACAGAAATTGCTCAAATGCAAAACACTTATTGAAATCCAGGCGTTGCTGCGCGTTTGGATCGGCAGCGTCGTAATCGAACTGGGCTGCACATATGTCCACACCTTCAGCAGATAATGAAATGTCATATGAATCCGTTGCGGAGCACATAGCAAACATAAAACCGCCACCAATTACAAATTCCTCTACCTTTTTTGCAACAGCTAATTTTAATTGAGATACTTTCTTGAATCCCCATTTTGCTGCCATACTTTCATTGAACTTCACTTCATCCTGATACCATTGAGCTTGTGAAAAAGCAGCATAAAATCGACCATATTGTCCTGTAAAATCTTCGTGATGAAGATGAAGCCAGTCGTATTCAGGTAATTTGTTACTCAACACTTCATCATCATATACAACTTCATAAGGTATTTCGGCATATGTAAGCACCAGCGTAACTGCATCATCCCATGGTTGTTTGGTTTTGGGAGAATATACGGCTACCTTTGGTGCTTTTTCCAGTTTAACAATGTCCATATTTACTTCAGGGTCACTGATTTGCTTTAAAATGGATTGATATTGTACATCCGGAATAATCTCGAATTTCACTCCACGGATAACACACTCGCTCTCAAAAGACTTGTCATATATAAATGCAAAACTTCCACCGCGATAATTTAATAACCAATCAACGCTAACACCGCGTGTCAATATCCAATATGCCACACCATATGATTTAAGATGATCGGTTTGCTTCGTATCCATGGGAATAAGCATTGTACTTGAAAATGCATTTTGTACAGACAGGCTGAATAATAATAGAACAGTACAGATGTATTTTTTCTTGCCGTTTGTACAATAACATTTTAAGCCGGTGAGCAAGTCTTTGCTATGATTTAATAAGGAATACTGCGTATTCATACCAACAAAATTAGCCGATTATTAATTGATGAAATGCTTAACGACGTAGTCGCTTGCTTATGATATTAGTACTATGCTACCGACTTTTTTTGGTGCAATTCAGGATGATATTTTACAAAGAAGGTCAACCATAATGTTCTGGAAATGCGCATCAGATAGGGTAGAAGAGCTATCAGTGTCAGTGTATTGAAGCCAAGCCAGTAAAAGGTTCTGTAATCTTGAGTTGACATACCGATTAACAAGATCCAAGCAATAAAAGTGGTAACGCTAACGGCAACTGTCAAGGCATAGCTCACATATCCGGTACCCCACCAAAAACCGGTTTCCTTTTCGTATTTCAAATTGCATAATGGGCAGTGTGTGGGCATCTTCATAAACCCTTTGCTGTATGCAGAGTTAATAAACATTTTGCCGCTGCGGCATTGTGGACATTTGCACTGTAATAGTGAGGTAACTAGAAATTGGCTCATATTATCTGATTGAATGCGAAAGTAACTGATAGTTCAAAACCGGATTGTACCATAAGTTACAAATTTAACGGAGCATGACATCAGCTATGAATGGTACCGGTGCAGAGCCATAACTTAGAAACTGCTCGTGAAAAGTTTTGAGTTGGAATCTATTGCCTTTCAGTTTTTTCAGTTTTTCTCTCAGCTCATATATCTCTGTAAAACCTGTAAAGTATGAACATAATTGCACCTGTGTTAAAGTGGCGCGTTTCCATTTACCGTCAGCTTCGGCTTGTTGTTGAAATGCTTCCTGTGTCATTAATTTTTTTGCTTCAGCCTCACTCATATTCAAACACTGAATGGAGTAATCGAGAATGGTATTCATTACGGAGCGTAGATGCCACTTGTAATACATAAACCATAACTCCGGAGCATTGTTGCCATAACCTTCTTCGAGCATCATACGCTCACCATATACAGCCCAACCTTCAACCATAGCTCCATTACCGAATATACTTTTTATCAATGAAGGAGACTGATTGGCATAAACTAATTGAGTATAATGACCGGGAATGGCTTCATGAATATTCAATATTTGCAGTAAGAAATCATTGTATTCGCGCAAATAACTCTCGGCCTGTGCCGCACTGTAGTTGGTAAGCAGGGATACATTGTAATAGGTCTTGCCATCCTTATTAAAAGGTCCGGGATCATTGATGCTGGCTCCGGCACCACCGCCTTCCATATAGGGAGGGGTCTGTCTGACTACCAATGGTTTCGTTGGGTCGAGGTGCAGAATCTGTTTCTCATTGATGAACTTTTCGAGTTCAGGTATTTGCTTTTGGATAGTTTGTAAAAAAGAATCTCTGTGACAATGTGAAAGTGATAGTCTTTCTATCATCATTGCTACAGCCGACAGTCGGTTTTCAGGAACGGGCTTTCTGCCAAAATATTTACCCCATAACTGATTAGTGATTTTAAACATCGTATCTTGAATTTCAGCTTTGCGTTTAAGAGCAATTTTATAAATCTCTTCAGCGCTATACGATGATTGAATTTCATACTTAAATTTTTGTTCAAATAATTCTTTGCCTATTCGGAAGTCTCTTTTTTCTGAAGAATTACTTTGACCGGAATCAAGTACTCTGAGATGAGAAATGTAATTATCTATACTTTTTAGAGCATTGTTCAATCCTTGTTGTAACGAGTTTTTTATCTCATCATTCAAATTTGCCTTTGCAATTGAATCAGGAATTAATTGAGTAAAAATGTATTTACTGCCCTCGTTCTGAATAATGGCTAATTGTAAATGTTCAGCTGTTGGATTTTCAATTTGACTTAGAGCATTTTCAAAATATGCAGGTACCTGTTGCAGACGCTTATTTACTAAAGAGAGCTTATGTTCAAGCGATGCTTTTGGATTATTTAATACCAAATCAAAGCCTTCACCAACATTGTATTCTGCCGGATTCCACATATAACTTTTAAACGTGTTACACTGCCACTCATAATAATTGAAGTGATTTAACAACAAGTCTTTATCCATTTTTTGAGACTCCGTTAAAGCAGAATCAGGAAATGCAGCTAACGAGTCTTTCCATATTTTATACTGTTTCAACTTAAGCTCACGACGCTGGATATTATTAATTTCCAGTGTAGAATCATCGTTGTGTAATCCGATTGCCAGTGCCCATGATGGATTAATTTTTAAAAAATCAGTAACAACCTGTTCGCTGAAGGATTGAAAGGAATCGTTGATGTTACCGGAATTGTTATGGTTCACTTTACACGAAGTTGTCATGAGTAAAAGTAGAATTAAGGAAGGATAAAGAAATTTCATTGTAGTGTTTTATTGTGAATTTATTCAGTAGGGTTTGTATGTAGGATTTTATTCAGTCTGTTTCTAATTGTGGCGTTCCAATGAGCATCTGGAATTTCAGGAAGATATAGCCACGCTTTTTTTACATTTAACTGATCTAAAAAAAACATGGTCTTGTATAAACGAGCGGCTATTTGCTCCGGCTTTGATAATGATCCTAATGAAATACATCTTTCTTGTAATTGCACATCGAAGTATTCATCAACAGTAATTAACGATTCATCATCTCTAATTTTAATTTGATTTAACTCAGATATCTCGGTTAAGGGAGTATTTGGAGCATAATGTTTGTAACGTGCTCCGGGAGTAGTTTGCACAGCAGTTCCATATTGTATTGTTGCCTTGATACCTGAATTTAATAGAACGTCGGCAATTTCGCCGGGACCTATCACACCAGGACGAAGAATGGTTACGTTATCATTTTGCACCTGAATAATTGTTGACTCAATTCCATTTCTGCATTCACCACCATCAATTACACCATCAATTTTTTCACCTATATCACGAATGACCATTTCGGAATTTACAGCGCTGTATTTACCCGAAGTATTTGCTGATGGCGCAGCAAGAGGTTTATTGATTTGTAATAGTAATGCTAGAAACAATGGATGAGCCGGAACACGAGCTACCACGGAATTACGTCCTCCAGTGGCAGGGAGTAATGGTGAATTGTCTTTAAGAGGCAGTAGCATACTAAGAGGTCCGGGACAGAAATGCTCCAATAGAGTTTCCTCTGTTTTGCTGAGAGTATTTACATATTCCGCTATTTGTTTAACAGAATAGAAATGACAGATTAATGGATTATCCTTGGGACGTTGTTTTATGTTATAAATGCGTTCAACTGCATTGCTGTTTTCTGCAACACAAGCTAAGCCATAAACTGTTTCCGTTGGTAAAGCCACCACACCACCTGATAATAGAATGCTTAAGGCTTCTTGCTCGTTAATGACTTTTTTCATCAGATAATGCAGTGCTTGCCTTGATGCGTGGATGAATCAACTTGAACCAAAGCGGAGGAATAAGTACATAATAAAAGCATCCAAAGTATCCATAAGGCAATACGGGACTTTCCTCATAAGAAATTAATGTGTGATATGGCTTTGATGCATAGTAATGATGATCGGCGTGGCGTGAGAGTTCAATTAAATTATACCTGCTAAAAGTGAAATCTGATTGCCAGCTGTGAATGGCAGTTACCCTTTGTCCTTCCTTACGTATCAGTCCGTAATGCTCTATGTAGTTGACATATTCCAGTAAAGCAATTGCAGTAAAAGAACAGACAAGATATGCTATCAATACCTTCATAGAAATAAAATATAATAAAGAGCATATGATAACCTCTGCCAAAGAAGATCGAAGTACAAAGTTGTTCAGGTTTAATGCATTTTGATTGTTTTTTTGCAAACGTTCTTTTTCTAATTGCCATGCACTCACGTATTGACCAGGTATAGTCCTGAACAGAAACCGATAATAATTCTCGCCATACAGCGCAGTGGCAGGATCGCGCGGTGTACCAACATGCTTATGATGTCCACGGATGTGTTCCACAAAAAAATGAGCATAATTGACCAATGTGAGGTTGATGATTCCAAACAAACGATAAGCATACTGTTTACGATGAATAAGTTCATGAGCGTTAACAATTCCTATCTGACCGGCATATAAACCTGTTGCCACAGCGGCACTAAGAATAAACCATGATTGCACGGTACAGGTGTAAACCCCATACAACAAACTGAAAATGGCAACGATATGCGTTATGGCTTGCCAGATAATAACCATATCCGGTGCTGTGCCTTCTATATGATTGTCTTTCTTGTCTTCCTGACCGAAAAAACGTTCAATGAAAATCATAATAATTAAGCCATAAACTAAATTCAGAAAGGTATAATATTCACCAAGCAAGTTACCGGTCACCACTAATATGAGTGGTTGCGTACTCAGTGTATAGTATAAAATTTTCCTGTATTCCATTTGGTATTAAAAATATTTAGTAAACTTACAAGAACCCAAAAACACTTTTTACTTATGACAAGAATTTTCCTGTATATAATTGGCCTGATTGCGATACATTCAGAATTATTTGCACAGTGTCCCGGATGTGCTATCAATACCTCTTACACATCACCCGGCATATACCCGAATATTTTGCCTGATGGTACTCAGAATCAACCATACGATGAGGATGTAACCTTTGTAATGTTTACAGACACAATGGGTTTTGATGTAAATTATTTTAAAATTAATGGAATCAGTGGCTTACCTCTCGGACTTGTTTATGAATGCAATAATATTTCTAACGGCTGTCAATACAATCCACAAACGAGTATTTATGGATGTGTGAAAGTCTGTGGTACGCCTGTCCAGACAGGTACTTTTACTGCAGCAGTGAGTGTAACAGCCAATCTCGATGTTGTTGGAGATCAAAACAGCACTATTAATATTCCTATAACGATATATCCTGCAACGGGGGGTAATACCGGATTTAATTTTACTCCTGCATCAGCGTGCGGTTCGGCAGAGGTAACATTTCAAGGTTTAATCAACAACCCAACTTATATCAACACTTACAACTGGGACTTTGGAAATGGTAGTATCTCAGGTATACAGAATCCTGAAGTTCAGAGTTATGATACCGCAGGAACTTATTATGTATCTCTGCAAACCCAATTTTCTGTCTATTCACTCTCATCTTTGACTGTGAGTGGTGTAAATAATAACTGGTGCGGCGACGTTGAAGAACCCAATCTTTTTGGCTGTACGGGTTCCCCTGATTTATATGTTGTTCTCTCTGATGCAAGCAGCAATGTTGTATATACATCATCTACCATAGACAATGTTAATTCTGCAACCTGGAACAACATTAATATACCCCTGAGCAACCCACCTTATTCATTCACCATCTGGGATGAAGATGTTATTTCTCCAAATGATATATTGGGAACATTTAGTTTTAATCCTGTAGATACAGGTACATTCAATTACAGCGGTAACGGAACTTCAGGAAATTATAACATTAGCACGCAGGTTGTGACAACGTTTAATAGCGTTGATTCTGTTGTTATTCATCCATTCCCCGAAATGCCTGTAATCACTGTTTTAGGAAACGATACCATTTGCACCGGCGATTCGGTTCAGCTGAAAGCTTGGTCGGTAGATGCACAATCTTATACCTGGTATCAGGCAGATGTAATCATAGCCGGGGCCACAGACTCTTTGTTGCAAGTGTATTCCTCTGGAATTTTCAAAGCGGAAGCCATCAACGAATTTGGGTGCTCAACATACTCATTAGAGCAAACTATTACTCAACAACCACCACTGCCTAATATTAACTTTACCATTAATGGCAACACATTGACCACTTTTCTTACCGGATATAATTTCCAGTGGACATTAAATGGCAACGATATCAGTGGCGCCACCAATAACACGCATAGCATCACTCAACAGGGTTCATATGCACTGCGTGCCTGTGATAACTTTGGATGCTGCAGAACATCTGATGCATTAACACTCACCCCGGTATCGGTTTCAACAATTCACAGCGGCTCTGATATTCGCGTTTATCCAAACCCTACTAATAGTATTTTGAATATTGATATGACAAATATTGATCAAAACATTTCGATTGAATTGTATGATTTAACCGGTAGGGTAGTTTTAAGTGAAGTGAATAATCAAAACACTGCAGCAATAGATGTTAGTCATTTAGCAGGAGGTATGTACATGCTTCGAATTGTTGCTGATTCAGGAATTTACAATCAGAGAGTAGTGATTGATAAATAATTATAATCTGGAAATTACCTTTAGAATTTCAGAAGCCGACTGCACGATGTAGTCGGCTTCTTTTATTTCGTTACCACCATATCCATATGCACATCCTATACTAATTATGCTATTGTCTTTTGCAGCTTGAACGTCATGTATGCGATCACCAATCATAGTATGAAACGGAGCTGATAGATCTTGATTAATCAGTTCAGCAACCATCCTTGATTTGGTATCCAGATTAGATTTTGGTAAACGGATAAAATTGAAGTAAACACCAATATCTGTTTTGTTAAAAACAGCCTGTTGATATTCGCTCACGGCATTGCTGCATAGTGCTATCTGAAATTGTTGTTCCTTAAGCTCTTTCAAAAGATGTATAACACCATCGAACAGTACACCACTGTTTATGATATGATTTACTTCAAGGTCAATCATTTGTTTTCTGACAATATCAAAATCCTCGTTAATGCTATGTTTTAGTAACCAACTCTTAAAATATTGTTCAGGCTCACCGACTAATTTCATCACTTCGGTATCACCCGGATATGGTCTATTATTTTTCATAAAAAATGTCTCGCAAGCAGGTATAAATGCTGATGCAGTATTAAACAGTGTTCCGTCTAAATCAAATATTATCAAGCTGTAGGATTTTAATTTACCAATATTAATTCTACTTTTAATCCTAATTCGAAACCTAATGAAAAAACTTTACACCATCTATGCTTTCACAGCATTTATTGCAGTTATTATTCTGAGTTCTGTTTCTTACGATACTGTCAGCTACTCTACCGGGCCTCCGGCAGGACGATGTGGCGCGCCGGCAGATGGTGGTGCTACCTGTACTGCATGCCATTCGTCGTTCCCTATTATAGACCTTGGCAACAATAACGGTTGGATTACTTCAAACATACCTGCCGGCGGTTACGCTCCGGGAGCTACATATACGATTACAGCTACAGCTTCTCAAAATGGCATCAACAAATTTGGTTTTCAGATGTCTCCACAGGCTACAAATGGTACTTACTTAGGCACAATGGTAGTAACCAACTCAACTGAAACACAAATTGTGAGTACAAAATATATTGAACATACATCAGCAGGTACTAGTGGCACTAATTCTAAAACCTGGTCATTTAACTGGGTAGCACCTGCTGCAGGCACCGGTGCCGTTACATTTTATGCGTGCTTCAATGCTGCCAATGGTATTAATGGTTCAAGCGGAGATCAGATTTATAAGACAACGTACACTATTAATGAGTGTGTAGTGAGTGCTTCCATATTAGCACCAATAACATCAATATGCAGTAATGATGTTGCGGTATTAACAGCTCAAGGTACCGGAACTTATCAGTGGAGTAATGGTGCTACAACTCAAACCATTGGTGCAACAACAGGAGGTGATTATACCGTAACGGTCACCAATGGAGCTGGCTGTACTGCTGTTAGTAACCCTGTAAATATTGAAGTCATTCAAATACCGAACAGTCCTGAAGTAAGTTCACCTGTTGTTGTGTGTGCTGATGTTCCAGCTACATTCACTATAATTGATTATAATTCTTCATACAATTATATGTGGTCCTTAGATGGAGGAACTATAACAGGACAATCTAATGGATCATACACTATAGTATGGAATAATACAGGCTCTGTAAATCTTAATGTTGCAGCAACGATTGATAATTGTGGTAGTCTTCCGACACCTTTAAGTATTCAGGTTGACACTGCACCTTTGATTTCTGTAACAGGCATTCCCACAACAACTTGCGCCGGAAATTGCTTCCCTTTTACAGTTAGCGGTGCTTCTTCAATAACAGTGAATGGTGTTAATGCAAACAGCGGTGATTCGCTATGTGCAACAGGTAATGGCACATACGATATCATTGCTATATCCAGCGAAGGGTGTAGTGATTCTTCTAATTTCCAGTTTGATATTGAGAATGGACCTACAGCTAGTTTGATTCAAACTTCTTCGACAATATGTATCTCCGACACAAGCGGAATAAACACCTGGATATGGTTATTAGATGGAACCGAAATAGGTGCTAATACCGAATGTATCAATACTACAGAGTCAGGAAACTATACTGTAGTGATGACAGGTGCTAACGGGTGCACCTCATCTGTCTCAGAATTTTTTACCTTCATTGGTTTTGATCAAATACCTGCATCCACTTTCTATTTTAACAATCCTGTTACAGACCAACTAAGGTTGCTTAATAACCCTGAAGGTACATTAATCATAACCGACCTCAATGGCCGAGTAATAGAAACAATTATAATCGGTAAGGATGCACGAATAAACCTGAGCAATCTGACCAGCGGCATGTATATTGTTCAATTAATGGCTGCCGATAAAAGTTACAATTTCCGTTTGTTGAAACAGGCTCAATAACGACGTACGTCGGTGGCCTTTGGAATAATAATCATGATACAAGCCGCTGCTATAATGTGTAGCGGCATGGAGAGCATTTTAAATGATGAAGGCGTGTGTGTACCATCGGGTAATGTTGGTGCAATGCTCCAGAGAAATGAAACGAGTAAAATGATAAAGCAAATAATGTTAAAGTAAAAGCCATACTTACGGGTAATCTTTACCAAAGCAAAATACCCAATTGCAGCAACTATTCCGACAATGATGGATAGAAAAGTCAATACAGGAAAATTGATGTATTCATCGATGGAAAAATGGAAGAATATGAAGTAAGCGTGATTATAGGCATTGGTAAGTATAGCAGAACTGGCACCAGCAATAAGCCCGGCTTTTAAAGAATGCCAAATAGTAAATTTCTTTCTAGTAACTGCCATTTTATCTCTCGCGGGTAAAACTACTTAATTACACTTCAAAAAAACCTACAGTGCCGCCAACCCAGGTTTTGTCCTTGTTGTATTTGGTACCAATCATTTCACCGCGACTGAGGCGCGCTAAGTTGGTTTGCAACTCGTATTTATTTTCAGTTTTATTGAAAACGTACAGTAGTCGAATCTCGCATTTAACCATTCCATCGGGGGCTTGAATACAAGGCTCGTACTGTACTTTACGTTGCAGCATAAAGTTATGTCTGGCATCTTGAGGTATGTTGTCTATATCAGCAGGTGATACATGAAAGATAACTCCTGTTCCTGAAAAAGAGTAAAGCGGTTTGAGAACATAATTCTCCAAATCTGTAGGCACTACAGCCAGTTCGTTCAGAAAATAACAAGGCGGAATGAAATCGCTTTTAATAAAAGGCATGGTGTATTTACTGATTCTGAAAAACCAGTTCGGGTGACCGGCCCATTCCACATCAACGTCTTCGGTCAGGTTAAAGGAACGCTCCAGGTCGTTGCGTTTAAGCAGCTCATCAAATATCACGCGGTTATAGATGCGATTGATTTCTGTTTTAACACCATTCAACATGTAAAACAATTTCCTTCCTTCAAGAATTACTTCTGAAATACACACAGCCTTAATGCCGCAAACTCTTTCAGTAATGATAAAGTCTATGGCTGTAGGTTGTTTATATGGTTCTATCTCTAATAATATAACGTGTTCTTTAGGGTATCCTCCTAGTAATATTTCCATGAGATAACTGTCATACTCCTCAGGATTTTTGCCTCCGAGTAAGTGACTGTAATTATCGGGTACCGCAAAATGTTTTCTGAACGATTGGGCTAAATAATTCTGATAAGCAAACAAGGAAGGGAAGCCCTGCATCTCTATCAGTTGCGGCGTAAAATGTCCGCTTTCATCTTTGCAAACAGCAAAGTCAAGCGCAATAAACAGAGATTGTTCATCTTCATTAGGTACATAACAAACCTGCGGTATGGAGCCTTTGGTGAGTTTCTTAAAGTCGGGACGCTGAATAAAACGGATAATGTCTGATCCCGCCTGTCTGAGTTTTGAATAAAACATATCATCAACAAACACCGGAGTTTCAGCAATACGAAAAGGTATTTTATGTTGAAACTCCTGCTCTATGCCTGCGAGCATGTGTTGATATTTTTCTTCACTGAACGACTGGTTATATAGCTTACGTACTGATGCAATCATAATGATGCTATTCTTAAGTGCTGCAAGATAACAAGCCAATGAATTTATTGATTGCTGACATTCTGTGTGGTTGTTATTCGATTTGTTTAATTTGTGAACCAAACCAACAGCGCTATGGAATCGAAAAATGATATTGTAAACAATTGGTTGCCCCGATATACCGGTACACCCATCGAAGATTTTGGTAAATACATCATACTGGTAAACTTTGGCAATTATGTCTATCGCTTTGCCGAATGGCACGGTGTGGAAGTTAAAGGCAAGGACCGACCTATGATTAATGCTACTGCCGATGGAATCACCATTATCAATTTTGGAATGGGTAGTCCTAATGCTGCAACGGTAATAGACTTACTCAGCGCCATAAAACCTAAGGCCATTTTGTTTCTGGGAAAATGCGGTGGATTAAAAAAGAAAAACCAGTTAGGTGACTTGGTACTTCCCATAGCTGCAGTAAGGGGAGAAGGTACATCAAACGATTACTTCCCGGCTGAGGTGCCTGCTCTGCCGGCTTTCGCTTTGCAAAAAGCTATTTCTACTACCATTCGTGATTCTGATTGCGACTACTGGACCGGCACAGTTTATACCACCAACCGCCGTGTGTGGGAGCACGACGAACAGTTTAAAGACTATCTCCGAAAAATTCGTGCAATGTGCATAGACATGGAAACGGCAACCATTTTCACCGTTGCTTTCCATAATAAAATTCCTGCCGGTGCTTTGCTGCTGGTTTCCGATCAACCTATGGTACCGGAAGGAGTTAAAACCGAGAAGAGTGATGCTGTTGTTACGGCCAACTATAGCGACAGGCATCTGCGCATTGGTATTGATTCCCTCAAGCAATTAATTAACGACGGCCTCACAGTAAGACATCTGAAATTTTAATGCAGCATGCAAAAGACCTTTGCAGATATTCAACGCGACTTTAAAAACAAAATCTATCATCCTCTTTATGTGCTGGAAGGTGAAGAACCTTACTACAATGAGGAACTGGTGAAGCATTTTGAAAATGAAATATTAAGCGATAGCGAAAAAGGATTTAACCTGACCATAGTATATGGCAAAGATGTAACGGACAGTAAAATTGTTTCTCTTGCAAACAGTTTTCCCATGTTTGGCAATTACAATATTGTTATTGTCAAAGAAGCACAGTTTATTAAAGAGTGGGATGCGCTGAGTAATGCTGCTGCATCCTTACCCAAGAGTACTATGCTGGTGCTGTTTCTTTCCGGTGCGACGCTCGATAAGCGCAAAACGGAAATTAAAAATCTGCTGGCAAGTGCAGTTCATCACAGCAGCAAGACATTAAAAGAAAACGAGATTCAGCATTTTATTGCTACTTATATCAAGAAAAGCAAACACAGTATTACACCCGAAAATGTTCAACTGCTTTCTGATCATGTCAATCAAGACCTGTCTTTTAAAGTAAATGAAATGAACAAGCTAATTTTAAATGTACCGGAGGGACAGGAAATCACAGCCGAACACATTGAGAAGTTTATTGGCATTCATAAAGAATACAATGTGTTTGCATTAAATAAGGCTCTGGGAGCTAAAAAGATTAAAGAGTCTGTTGCCATTGCCGACTACTTTGCACGTAACCAAAAAGAGAATCCTTTTGTGGTGGTATTGGCTAACCTGTATTCCTATTTTAACAAAGTATTGCTGTACCGTACGCTGAGTGCATCGCCACGCAACGAGATTGCATCGGCTCTGGGAGTGAATTCATTTTTCCTGGATGAATATGAATTAGCAGCCAAAAAGTATTCAAATGCAAGACTCTATTACATATTTGAATTGTTGAAAGAATACGATCTGCGTTCAAAAAAAATTATTGAAAATGAGTCCGGCGATGGAGTACTGATGCGCGAGCTCGTGATTCGAATACTGGCTTAGGCCCTTAGCGAGTAGGGTAGATGATGCTCCGTAGCCATACGCAGAAATGTAGGCAGTATGGTGTTGTGTGTCAGAATAATTTTATCGGGTTGATGCAGCATTTCTATGGTTTCGCGATACTTGGCTTCGCTGTGATGCTGAATGATAAAGTTCTTTTTATCGTCGCGCATCAGGTAGCGCATCATTCCTTCCACATCGCTTTCGGGATGAAACTGTGTGCCTATGAAGCAATCATTAAAACGAATAGCCATTGTGGCTTGCTCCAGATTTACGTGTGGTCTTTCTTTTTCGAGACACAACACCTCGCCTCCAGTCTTGCTTAATTGTTTCTGATCTATTTCTATCACCTGCCAGTCGCGAGAATCAACGATATAGAATGGATCGTTCAGTTCTTTCAGCAATGCTTCTTTATTTCCAGCTTCGGTTTTGTGTGTTGGAAATATTCCAAAGGCTGTTGACTTACGAAGGCATACTTTCCCTAACTGATAATAGCGACAAAAAATCTGGAATGAATGACAGATTAAGAATACATACTTTCTGCGATCGGGATGTTTTTTGTTGTAAGCCATTATGTCGTCCATCAGGCGGAAATACTTTCTTTCCCATTCGCTGCCTTCGCTATCCAGCGGGCTGCCCGGCCCACCGCTGCTGATATATACATCGAAACCTAAATCGGCCATTTCGTTTTTACCGCGCACATCGTACACTTCCATTTGCAGGTCGCGGTTGTTGTTTAGAGCAAACTCACTCACTATGGATTTAATACAACGCATGCCTTCGTTAGGCACACCATCGTACAGATCCAACACGGCAACGTTTAACGGTTTTTGCATAGGGTACAAATATCAAATACCGTCTAAGGTTTGCTGACAGATGTAATCCACAACCGCTTCAAAACTTTGTGTAGACTCATACACAGCCAACTGCCTGTCGGCGCCGGTTCCTTTTTCCAAAATGGTTTTCACATAGTTTACTTCACGGCGAATGTCGAGTTCTTCAACTACATCTTCAATAAAATCCAACAACTCATGTATCAGAGCACGGGTGTTCACTTCCATCTCTTTGCCAAAGTCTATCATTTTGCCATCTATTCCATAGCGGCATGCACGCCATTTGTTTTCGTTAATCAATGCACGGCGATACATCATAAAATTCAGGTTCTGTTCGCGCAGCTTAGTAAGCTTGCACACCAAAGCCTGAAACAATGCTACTACAGCCATAGTTTCATCTATGTGCATAGGTATATCGCAAATGCGGAACTCTATGGTATTGAAGAACGGATGCACACGCAAATCCCACCAAATCTTTTTGGCGTTATCTATACAGCCGGTCTTAACCAACAGGTTCACATAGTTTTTATATTCATCATAGCTGCTGAAATGATCCGGTATGCCGGTGCGCGGAAAGCGCTCAAACACTTTAGCACGAAAAGATTTAAAGCCTGTGTTGCGACCTTCCCAGAAAGGGGAGTTGGTGGTGAGTGCATACACGTGCGGTAAAAAGTAACGCACCGTATTGGCTATGTGAATGGCTAAGTTTTTATCTTCAATGCCTACGTGCACGTGCAAACCAAAAATTAAATTAGAACGTGCGGCATCCTGCATTTCGTTTACTATCTCTTCGTAACGCGGATTGGGAGTGATCAACTGCGTGCTCCAGTGGGAGAAAGGATGTGTACCGCTGGCGCCAATGGTTAAACCCAGAGAGCCTGCTATTTCGGCTATGGATTTACGCAGGTTGCCCAGGTCGTGGCGCGCTTCGTGAATGTTGCGGCAGATACCGGTGCCGGCCTCCACCACAGCCTGATGCATCTCCGCCTTTACCTGATCGTTCAGTTTTTTTGCGGCCAGTTCCACTATCTTTTGGTCGTGCGATTTCAGCTGCCGCGTTTGCGGGTCTATGACCATGTACTCTTCTTCGACACCGAGGGTGAATGTGTGCATGATGAAACAGATTTATTGTTTTACAACGCTCTCTTTTTTTACAACGCGCTTAAGGGGAGTTTTTTTTTCAATGGACTTGCCTTCGGCAAATGATTTTACAAATTCTCCCCAGGTTAAGTTGTT
The DNA here is from genome assembly GCA_964640655.1 of uncultured Bifidobacteriaceae bacterium. Lineage (GTDB taxonomy): Bacteria > Bacteroidota > Bacteroidia > Chitinophagales > UBA10324 > BJGO01. The sequence goes on from CAZXFT010000004.1 coordinate 171,327, forward strand.
GATACCCGGCTTAAATGATTTGGCACGTGCTATGGCCAGATCGGCGGCGGCGTTCACCACCCAGTCGAAGTTTTCCTGACCCACAGAATTTACATCGGCATCGGGTGCAGGGTTGCAGAAATCGATGGCATAAGGAATACCATTGCGCACAGCCAATTCTACTGTGTTAAAATCGTAACCCAAATACTTATTCAGACGCAATACATAATCTTCTAATGTTGCCAGTAACTTTTTATCGGCATTAAACTTACCGTGCACATAACGCAGATGATGCGGATTGCGAGGTTCGTATTGCATAATGCGCACGTTGTTGCCGCCTATGCAGTAGCAACGATAGTACTCATCAAAAATAATTTCTTCCTGAAGCATCATTACCAGAGTTCCGGTTTCGGCATACTTCTCAAAAAACTCCTCCTTGCTATTGAGTTTATAAACACTCTTCCATCCGCCACCGGCAAAAGGTTTCATATACGCCGGCCAGCCGATGTATTGAAATATGGATTCCCAGTTCAGCGGAAAGGCCAGGTTGCGAAACGACGACGAACTGGTGTCGGGCGGCATTTGATTAGAGGGTAACAAAACTGTTTTGGGTACAGGCACACCTATTTTCACGGCAAGAGCATTGTTAAAAAACTTTTCGTCGGCGCTCCACCAGAAAGGGTTATTGATAACTGCTGTGCCGCTGATGGCAGCATTCTTCAGGTAGCCGCGATAAAAGGGTACATCCTGCGAAATGCGGTCAACTATAACGGCATACTCTGCATCGGCAGCCTGCTCTACCATATCCACACGTACGCGCTCGGCTTGTATGTCTTTGATGTTTCGTTTGTTGATTTCTTCAATAAAAGCATCGGGGAAAGTAGCTTCCATACCGTGCAGTATTCCAATTTTCTTTGTCATATTGATTGTATTTAATTTGAATGCAAATGTCTTATTTAATTAAGGAAAGATAGTGCGGAAACATTTTACGCCACACGGGCCAGTCGTGGTTGGCACCGTGGCGCACATCCAGCCAATTGGCCACTCCCTTGGCATTGAGCAAATGATGCATGGCTACATTGGCACTGAGGCATATGTCGTGCTCGCCGCTGCCCAGCACCACATACAAGTCGGAGAAATGAGTGTTCTGCGCTTCGGGAATGTAGTCGGGGGGATTGTTAAAATATACATCCTCGTTATAGAATCCATCTAACTGCTGCTTGATATCGAAGGCCGCACTCATATTAAAAACATACCTGGTTACTTCGGGATGCCTGAAGGCAAAGTTGGTGGCATGAAAACCGCCAAAGCTGCAACCCGCAGTAGCTACCCGCTGCACGCCGGTTTCGCGCTGACAGAGGGGTACCAGTTCTTCGAGCAGATATTTATCGTAGAGGATATGATTGTGTACACGTGCAGCAGGATGCACATTTTTATTGTACCAGCTATAGGAGTCCACACCATCGGGGCAATAAATTTTAACCAACCCTTCGTCAATGAACCAACGGACGGCATCTATGAGATGAAAATCTTTGTTCTCGTTATAGCGACCCATGGAAGTGGGGAAAAGAATAACCGGGTAGCCGCGCGTGCCAAAGGAAAGCATATCCATATCTTTACCCAGATTGTGCGAGTACCAGCGGTGATGATGTTCGTGCATAGCAGAATAAAAAAAAGTGAAATGAAATAGAAGCGGCAAAATACCAAGAGAAGCGAAACGGAGGTAGAGGGTGTTGATATAAAAAAAATGAATGGGTGGGTAGCGAGGCTGACAGCGACACGCCGCAAGGCCCGATATGCAAGAGTGAGGAAATAAATAAAGGTTTATTACATACTGATTATCGTATTCAGAATAACTTGCGATTGTGTTAAAATAATGTGCATGGTTATGCATAAACATTTATTTACACAAGCATAAGCATACAGGTTATGGGCTACGGAAACGGATGCAAACCACAGAATTAGGAAGTCGCGCGGTTGCAAACTGAGTTTAGCAGGAGCACAGGATACAAACTTTTGAGAGGAGGAGTAATAAAAAAAGCCCCGCTGAGCGGGGCATAAAGGATTTTTGTTTTTTCTGATGTGTGTTAATTGATGCTGTTGAGTTTGAAGAAGTATTCGTTGTTTTTGCCTTGCTTCAATTTTATATTGCTAAATATTTTACTTTGATAACCGGGTGCATTAACGTGTATGGTATATGTACCGGGTTTTATTTTATCGCGGCTGTAAGTTCCATCGGCTGCTGTAATGAGTTCGATGGCGAGTTCCTCGATGAGGATGGTGGCACCTACGATGGGGTTGTTGTTTGCAGCATTTGTGACCGCACCTTTGATGTTGGTATGATGAACAGGCAAATTAACGATGCGGCGCACCGTGCGGTACTGACTTACAATGGATGGCTCGACGGTGATGCGAGTGTTGACGATAGGGTCCATACTACCAATTAGCAACTGACGACCATCGGCTAATGAAGTTTTAATGATGCCCGCCTGTGCTTTACGCAGCGCGACAGCATCGCGGTGCTCCATTTTCAGGTTTTCGAAGTTGCTCATGGATAAAGTTAAGGCAGCCAGTATGGGTGCATCGATACCGAAAGGAGGCAGTGATGCTATATGTGCAGTGGCTTTAGCATGAATTTGAGTGGCAAAGGAAGTGATCTTGGTATCGGACATATGATCGATATCGGAGATGGAGAAATCGACTGCTTTGTACAGGTTCATGTTGTTAACAGAAGTGGCATAAGCACGGATACCGTTGCATATTTCAAAAAGCAGTGCATTGAGTTTGTTGCGTTCTTCTTCTTTTTGCAGGGTGATACCCGTGAGTGGTGTGAGGATAATGGCGTACGCATTAGCCACCTGGCTAATGATGGTTTCGAGCTGGGTTTTTAGGGTACCCAAAACTGCCAAAGAGGCGATAAGTGCGGGATTGTTATCGAGGAATTCGATAACGGCCTCGAACATTTTAAGCAAGGCCTGATTCTGTTTTTTCATTGATGAAAAGATTTAGAGATTAAAAAATTTGTTAAATGATGGATGCCTTTCACGAAGAGGAAATAAAATAGATACATATGAACTATAGATTAACTCAAATAAATTTATAAATGATTGAAAACGAAAGAGAAAAAATTTCTCCGGTGATGTGTTTTGGGATAACATTATTATGTTTTTCGGAGACAACACTGTGTTTTTCTAAGTCATCTTTGCGTATTTCAGGAACAACACTGTGTTTTTCTAAGTCATCTTTGCGTATTTCAGGGACAACACTGTGTTTTTCTAAGTCATCTTTGCGTATTTCAGGAACAACACTGCGTTTTTCTAAGTC
>CAZXFT010000005.1:0-170615 GCA_964640655.1 uncultured Bifidobacteriaceae bacterium
TAGAGCACAACCTTGCCAAGGTTGGGGTCGCGGGTTCGAGTCTCGTCTCCCGCTCTTTTTTTTAATTACTGTTCATTTTGTTATTAAAGAAATAGGAGCACCGCTAAAGTTGGCGCTTCGGGATGCCCGGGTGGTGGAATCGGTAGACACGCAGGACTTAAAATCCTGTGGCCAGCAATGGCCGTGTGGGTTCAAGTCCCACCCCGGGTACTCTTTTAAGTAAATTTTCCTCGATTTCTTTTTTCTTAATGTGGCATATGTCTCAACAGCCCTATTAATTGCTCATTATTCCATTCTGCATTTCATTAACAATGAAGTAAAGTTATTTATTTGGGACACCCTCAAGTTGTTGCATCAATTTATTCCAAAAAAAAAGCTGTCCTAAACAGACAGCCTTTTTCATTTTAATAGATAAGCTTAATTATTTTGCTTTAGCTGAAGCTATGATAGCATCATAAAGTTTTTGCGCATTGTCAGTAGTGTAAGTGCCTCCCGGAAGGAAGAAGTTATCCATAGGACGAACATCCTGAATCGTATAAACAGCACCATCTTTTTCAACCACTACACCAAAATGAGATTCAGGTTGATATTTAGTGCCATTCTCTTCGTCTTTCATTTGCATCGAGTAAATAATACCGTTAGCTTCCTCTTTAACTACTGTACCATTTTGGTAGCTTGAACTATTGATGGATAAATCTTTGAAATATTTAATGGCATCAGCTGCATTAGATACTGCCAGGTTTGAAACAGTCAAAGTGTAGGCTTCGTTTAGCATAATGTCCACACCGCCGTTACCATTCTTTTCCATTTTAACACCTTTAGGTAAATTAACGATTACCGGAGTTAAAGTAGAGATCGTGCTGAGGTCAGTAGCTTCCCAACCTGTAACGTCGATATTGATTACCGGAGCTGTTTCAGACTTATTTTCTGTGCTGTCGGTGTTCTCCGTGTTAGTTTCAGTACTTCCTCCACCACCGCAGGAAGCGAACATAAATGTGCCGGCTACAAGGATTGCAGCCAAAAGGATGTTGTTGATTTTTTTCATTGAGTAATGTTTTTTTTAAAATTTGAGGCGCAAATGTACTCGGCAATTCTTCATTTCAATATGTTCAGGCGGTCTTTGCGTGTTATCAAATACAAAAAGCGCATGGCATACATCACTGACTGATAGCTGATAAAGTCTAAAAACCTTGAAAACAAATTAGAATAAGCTGTAAAATGGTGTTCAGCTATGCGACAGTCAGTGTTAAATATTGTATGTAATTCTTGTGATAATTGAGCTGTAAAAGAATCGTTTTGTATATCCACATTCAATTCCACACTCACATACTCACTCAGGTAATTGAGATTAAATGAACCCAGGGTAATGACTTTTTTGTCGAACACTGCCAACTTTGCATGAACATTTGAAGGCAAGTATTCATATACCTGAATGTGATTGCGAAATAACCATGCATAGTAATAATTCATGGCTCTCTTAACCAAAGGAACATCGCTGCTTGCGGAGAGTAATACTGTAATCCTGACTCCTCTTCTAATTGCTTTTTGCAACATACGGCGCATACGATAGCCCGGAAGAAAATAAGCATTGACGATGATGATTTCCTCATTGGCCGACTGAATAAACTCTTTATAACTGACTGTAATTTCCTTTTTACCTCGTATATAGTCGCTCTGTCTGAATCGAACAGACACTCCTTCTTCAATTTGTTTTAATCCATACATAACGGATACCGGCATATACTTTCGGTTGAATAAAGACATTGCCACACGACTTAATTTCTTACATACCTCACCATGTATGTGTACTGCATAATCAAGCCATGGTTTTTTTCCATCATAACCCGAATAGTTATCTGAAATATTTAATCCACCTACAATTGCCTCATCATCATCTATAACAACCAATTTATGGTGCAGCCTGCGGCCTAAACGAAAAGGCTGATCTCTATATCCCGGTGAAAAAAAGCGCAAAATGATTCCACTTTCTTTCATACTCTGTATGTCTTGATCCGAATAGTCTTTGGAACCGTAAGAATCCAAAAGCAGAAAAACTTTAACTCCTCTACACGATGCATTGATCAGTTGAGTTTTTACACGCTCTCCGGTTTTATCAGAGCTGAAAATATAAGTGTGCAGATGTATGTTTCGCTTAGCAAGTTTAATAGCCTCACACAACGCATCAAAATATTCGCTGCCACTATGCAGCAACTTTATCGATTCAGCCCTATCGTATACTTCAGATTTCACTATCGTTTGCGGCGACTGCGTGTGGATACACCCATAACTCCAAGCAGAGTACGTGTAATGGCTCCTGCAATTGTTACTGCGACACTTTTGGTTACCGGACTTTTCAAGACTTTTTCAAAAGTGCTTGGTTCTTCTTTGGTAGATGCCGTGCTTCGTTTTGCTGTATCAGTATTTTTTTCTTCTGCTCCCATTTTGCGTTGCAATATTTCATAAGCACTTTCGCGATCAACGGGTTGATTATAATGTGCGGCAATCTGAGAACGATTGATGATAGAAAACAATTCTTCTTCGGTAAGTACATCCATACGAGATGCAGGAGGTGCCATCATTGTAGCTGTCAGCATTGTAGGAATTCCTTTCTCGTTGAGTGCCGTAACCAATGCCTCACCAATACCCAAAGACAGTAGTAATTCATCTGTCTTATAATAAGTAGTAATAGGAAAATTTTCTGCCGCAGTTTTGATGGCTTTACGATCTAAAGCGGTGAAGGCTCTTAAGGCATGCTGCACTTTTAATCCCAATTGACTCAATATTGAAGCCGGAATATCGGAAGGGGATTGCGTGATGAAGAAAATACCAACGCCTTTGGAGCGTATGAGCTTGATAGTGGTTTCGAGTTGATCGAGCAACTGCTTAGATGCTTCATTAAAGATGAGGTGCGCTTCGTCTATAAAGATGCAAAGCTTTGGTTTCTCAGGGTCGCCGATTTCGGGTAGCTTACTATATGTCTCGGCAAGTAAGGAAAGCATGAAGGTGGAGAAGAGCTTGGGCTTATCCTGAATGTCTGTAAGTCTGATGATGGAAATCATTCCTCTGCCATTAATGTCGCTGCGCATTAAATCTTCAATTTCAAACGAAGGCTCGCCGAAAAACATCTCGGCACCCTGTTGCTCCAGTTCTATCACTTTACGCAGAATTGTTGAGACACTTGTTGACGAAATTGCTCCGTATTCTTTTTCGACTTCAAGTTTGCCGTCATTGCTGACATGGTTCAACATCATTTTGAAGTCTTTTATATCGAGTAAGGGCAACTTTCTGTCATCGGCATATTTAAACATCAATGCAACAAGGCCTTGTTGTGTATCATTTAATCCGAGCACCTTAGACATGAGTATTGGTCCAAATTCAGAAACTGTTGCCCGGAGACGTGTGCCGGGTTGTTTGGACAACGTCAAGAATTCAACGCTGTTATCGGAGGGTTGAAAATTGATTCCAATTTTTTCTGCGCGTTCGAGGATACGTTCGTTGGGAACAGACGCTTTTGCAATGCCGCTGAGATCACCTTTAATATCCATCAACAAAACCGGGACACCTTTTTTTGAAAGTGATTCTGCTATGAGTTGGAGCGATTTGGTCTTTCCTGTTCCTGTAGCTCCGGCAATTAAACCGTGGCGGTTAAATGTTTTCAATGGAATACGTACTATACTATCGCGTAAGCACTCGCCTTCGTATATAGCAGCACCAACTTCTATTGATGCTCCCGAAAAAGTGTATTCTTTTTGAAGTTGTTCCCTGAATTTTTCTTTTAACATAAATAATAAACCTTAGCTTATGCAAATATCTTTAATTAAAAAACCTTATTACTTTAGCAAATTCAAAAAATAACCATGAAAAAAGTATTACTCATTCTATTTTTACTCGCTGCCAATCTGGTGCAAGCGCAAAGTTTAACTCCAACAGTAGTTGCTTCGACAGGTAATTTTAAAGTTACAGGCGGTTTCTCACTGTCTTCAACCGTTGGCGAACCGGTAACTACTACTGCTACTGCCGGTAGTTTTATTTTAACACAAGGCTTTCAACAGCAAACTTTAAAAGGTGTTAGTGTACAGGATGTTAACTTAGGTAACCTCGACATCAAAGTATTTCCAAATCCTGCTGCTGAGGAAGTGAACGTGCTCATCTTCTCGCCAAATGCTTCGACAACTATGGTGAAACTGTTTGATGTGCTGGGTCGAGAAATTGCAGTACCAACAAACATTATCAATGAAGGTGCACAAAAACAATTTACCATGAACCTGAATCAGTTGAGCGCTTCAATGTATTTCATCACCGTATTTGATCAACTCAACCACACTTCACAAACCATTAAAATTCAAAAAGTAACCTTATAAACCATCAAACAAACTACCATGAAAAATTTATTACTCACTCTTACAACACTCGTAATCACGAGTACATTATTATTCGCTCAGGCACCACCGGCTATCAACTATCAGGCTGTAGCACGCAATGCCTCTGGTGCTGAATTAGCAAACCAAACTGTAAGCCTTCGATTTACTTTCAAAAACAATTCTGCTAACGGTGCTACTGTTTATCAGGAAACTCACAGTGGTGTTTCAACCAATCAATTCGGATTATTTACTGTTGAAGTAGGCAACGGAACCCCTGTTAGCGGAACCTTTAGTGCTATTGATTGGGCTACCGGTGCTAAGTTTCTAAAGGTGGAAATGGACCCCAGCAACGGAACGTCATTCCTTGATATGGGTACTACACAATTATTGAGCGTACCATACGCATTGTATGCCGCACAATCCGGTTCAGGTGGCGGTGCTCAATCTTTGAACGACTTAACAGATGTTAACACAACAGGTGTTACACAAAATCAGATACTACAATGGAATGGAACCTCGTGGGTTCCTGCTACCGTGAGCGGTACAGATAGCCAGGTGCTTACTGTTACCGGTAATACCCTAAGCATCAGCAATGGAAACTCAGTAACATTGCCTTCATCAACCGGCGACAACTGGGGAACACAGTTCGTTATAACCAATGCTACATTAACAGGAACAGGTGTTAGCGGTTCACCACTTGGTTTAGCACAGCAAGGTGCATCATCAGGTCAGGCATTGAAATGGAACGGCACTTCCTGGGCACCTGCCAATGATGTAAATACCGATAACCAAACATTATCTGTGAGCGGCAACTCATTAAGTATTAGCGGAGGTAACTCGGTTACTCTGCCCTCAGGAGGCTCTACTTATACAGCAGGCACAGGTATCAGCATCAATGGTAGTAATGTTATCTCTAATACCGGTGACAACGACAACAATCCAACTAATGAAATTCAAACATTATCAGTTAGTGGCAATACACTTACAATTTCCGGGAGTGGAGGTAATAGCATAACGCTACCTAGCGGAGGCTCTAGTCTATGGACAGCTAGTGGCAACAATATTTATAATTCAAATACAGCCAATGTGGGTATTGGAAATACCGCCCCAACATACAAGCTTGATGTTAACTCAACAACAGGTACTGCTATTTACGGGAAGTATTCCGGTACCACTACTGGTCTCAGAGCATTGTGGGGTTCAAATCAAAATGCTACCAGTTTAGGACAGGGAAACATTGGTGTTTACGGTGATTACAATGCCGCTGCATATGGCGCAGGTGTTGTCGGAATAGGATTCTTAGGTACATCAACTTTACCCACAAATGAGGATATTGGAGTATACGGTTCTGCTAATACCGTTGGCGTTTATGGCCTATCACAAAATGGTTCTTCACTATATGGTGAATCCAATTATATTCCTGTGTACGGGTTAAACAACACAGTTGCAAGTAATACATTAACCGATATTTTCCAACTTGGAAATCCTGCCGGTTATTTCTTCTCCAGTGGCGGTCAGGGATTGTATAGCGTTTCAAACGGTAATAATACCCTAGGTGCAGTTACTGTATCAACAGCTGCTATAAACATAGGTAATTCATTAACTGCCGATTATAATATTGGCATGGTCGCTTACGGATTAGGTGGTAGCTTTGCATCTGGCACAGTCTCAACGACTGGTATTGAAGCATACGGCGAAGCTGACCCTACAGATATTCCTGATTACGTACAAGGTATCAATGCATCACCATTAACTGATGGTTTTGTGGGTACATATGCAGGCTACTTTGCCGGCGATGTTGAAGTTGTTGGTAACCTGGCTAAAGGAGGAGGTACTTTCAAGATAGATCATCCACTAGACCCATCAAATAAATATTTATATCACAGTTTTATTGAAAGTCCTGACATGATGAATATTTACAATGGTAATATCACTACCGATGCCAATGGTGTTGCTGTTGTTACTCTCCCGGATTATTTTGAGGCCTTGAATAAAGATTTTAAATATCAGTTAACTGTTATGGGAATATTTGCTCAAGCAATAATTGCTGAAGAAATCTCAAACAATCATTTTACAATTAAGACTTCAGAACCAAATGTTAAGGTTTCCTGGCAGGTAACCGGTGTTCGTCAGGATGCCTGGGCAAACGCTAACAGAGTAGTAGCTGAAGTTAATAAGGTAGGAAAAGAAAAAGGCAAATATTTATATCCGGAATTATTTGGATTAACAAAACAAGATGGCATTGCAGCATTACATTTCTCTACCGGTTTGAAACCTACTGGGGCTAAAAAATTATCCTTAGCAGAGTTGACTTCCAATAAAGTTGTGAAGAAATAACTACTAATATTCAATATCAAAAAAGCCGCCATCAAAAGATGGCGGCTTTTTTATTTTATTGAATGTTGGTAATCCAATCAATTTTTCTTAGGTTTGATTTCAATAGCTCGCTTATGCTATGAAATGCCAAATAATAATATTAAACAAGGCAAACGTCTTCAGGTAAGTACCTGAATAATTCTACATATATTCAGAGCATAAGCGAAACCTGACTTTCTAATTTTTTTCATTTCTAAAACCATTTAATTTTTATGAAAAAGTTTTTATGCGCTCTATCATTTAACGGGGGGGGGCAGTATTCATCGCTTCTTTCTTGCCATTCATCATTCCACTAACTTCCTTGCCAGTATTTTCTCAAAACTGCAATACGAATTGCCAATTCACAGTAACTAACCCTTGGTTGCATTACTCTGAAGGTGATATAAACTCTAACGATGTTATTTGTTTTCCGGAGGGCACAGATTATATAATTGACTACGAGATGAACATCAGTAATAAAACATTTCTGATTGGTAACAATGTTACTATACACAGTCAGAGCAGTCCGAGCTATTCCTATATCACACTCACTAACTGCACATTAAGAGCTTGTGATAATAATACCGCTTTATGGAATAGTTTTCAGGCAACTGCGCTTGTAGGTGTAGAGTTTATTAATTGTGTCATTGAAAATTCATCCGGTGGTATTACCATAAGCAACACCCCTTATACATTTGTAACTAACACAAGATTTAACAGATGCAGAAACAGTTTAACTGTTTACAATGTAAATGATGTAACTATTCAAGGTGGTGCAGTTACTTGTGTAGATGGTTCTCAAAACTCAACTGATTTAGGCTTTAATTATTCAGGGGAGAACTCCTTGCTAGGTATCACTGTCATCAATTCACAAAATCTAAATTTTGACAATGACCCATCTTTACCCTATTCATTTAAGAATGTTAGAAATCCAATAAACTTGTTCTCTCCCGGTGAGACAAGTATCTCATTTTGCAATTTTGATGATATTGTAATTCAACCTAATAGTAATGTTGGCAGCAATTTCTGTATTAACGTTACAGGTAGCATGATATCAGCTAACTATCCCACCAATGTTTCTATTTCTGACTGTCGTTTTGGAATCAATTCAACTAATCCAACCGCCTTTAAAACATATGGTGGAATTGCGTTTACCGGAAATGGATACTTGACGGAAAGATTGGGAGTTTCTAATTGCTTTTTCAATAGGATCAGTCATTATGGTGTTTTTGTAAATAATATGCTTACAGGGAAAATAGCGATCGATAACAATGAATTTATTACATCAGGTTGTGGTGTATTTATGAATGCAAATCCCGGTGCGAGCGCTCAGAATTTTACTAAAACCAGTATCAGTGGCAATACATTTAAAGGGTTTACACCTGCGATCAATATTTGGGGTGTACATACTGCTATATACATTATGGAAGCAGCAAACCCATCATACCATAAAGTAGGTATTGAGTTTAATAATATAGAAGAATTTAGTAAGGGAGTTTATTTAAGTCAAATTAGAAATTCATTTGTAAATAATAATTCCATAACATTTATTAACCCCAACACTCAAGTTGTTACATCTCCATTGGCATATGGAATTTTTGTAAGACAATCCTCAGTAATAGATATTTTAGGCAATAACATAACCGGCAGCGGAGCAACAGTGATGAATGCCGGCTCTTCCTGCATCAATACACAAACTACAACTAAGTTTACACTAACAGACAATGCGGTAAGAGCTTCTGACAACGGAATCAGAGCCTTAGGTGTGAGTACCAACGGCAACTACATTTGTAATATTATTAAATACAATAATACAGGTATATGGCTTCAAAATGCAAATGGTATTGGGCCTGTTGCTTCTGATCCGGTTTTTAATCCCGGTCCCTCTGATAATCGCTGGCAGTACAATAATTCATGGGATATTGATGGAAATCCAACAACACCAATCCCTTGGTATTTAATTGATATTAACAATAATTGCAATAACGGTGTTACCGGACTTATTCCAACTATAAACCCTTCCCCTACACAGAATTATATTAATCAACAACCATTATGTACAGGTTCATCATGCGAGCCTCCTTTGTATTCTCCTACTTATGATCCTGAAGTTTCTTTGAGTTATCGTGAATTCCTGCTCAAAGGATTGGCATATCACCTCAACTATGCTGACACTATACCTATAACTAATGGAAGTAAATACATAGACTGGTACGAAGCCTGGCAATTGTTTCAGGACAATCCTCACTTTCTTAATCTGGGAAGTAACGACGATTCGGTTTATGTTTCATTATATAATGCCATCAATGCTACCGATATTCCTAAGATTTACGAAATGTCCTTAGCCGCTGTCAGCGGCGATACTTCGCTCTTAGGACCTAAACTTCGCAGTAATTTCACTTATGATTTTATCAGCAACCATATTAAAGAACTGTATCGTATTTATTACAAATCTATCTTGTCGGGCAATCATCGTATAGGGCAAACTGACAGTTTATATTTGGTTTCGTTGCTTGATGAAAACTATGAACAATATGCATTTGCACCGGAAATGGCTATTTCGTTATATGCTTATATCCATCAGGATGATAGAAGCCAATACCGGTTCGATATAGAATACTTTACCGGTGAAGAATTGGTGTTGGAAGTATTCCCAAATCCTGCACATTCTTCCTCTACACTTCGTGTGTCTAAACCCGGTTATTATAGTGTTCAGATTTATTCCATTGACGGACGATTAGCCTATCAGGGGAATATATCAGCCTCTGATGTGCTCATGGTGCCCACCTCCGACTGGCAACAGGGATTATATATTGTAAGCCTGTACGATGAGTTGAGAGGCACTATCAAGCGGACTAAACTGTTAGTTAACCATTAAGACTGTACACTATGAAACCGATAAATAAAGTTTTCATAACTGTTGTCATGCTGGCGCACGCTTGGTGCGCCGGCGCACAACAGGATAGCAAATGGGTATTTGGCTATAAATGCGGAATAGATTTCAATACCTTGCCACCGGGCACATTTGAGATGGGAATGAACAGGATTATGTATGCATGTGCTTCAAGCACCTACTATTATTCCTCAAAAAATTTAACCCTATACAGCGATGGTGTGTTTCTGATGTGCAACGGAATTGCGGTGGACACATTTATTACGAAAAATACTTGTTTGATATTTAATTCCCCCTGTGCGAATGAAGTTAATTACCCGGAATGGCACGATTATGCTGGAACAGGATGGACCACTTTAATCCTTGAAGCTCCGTCGCAACCTGATATGTTTTACGTGGTTTATGGACCAAGAAGTTTAGGAAATCTAATAACTTCAAATATTTTAAAATCGTACTCTGCCAAGTATAGGATTAATAACGACGGCAGCATTAGTCGTATCTATAAAGATAAAAGATTGACAAAAACCGGTCTTATGATGCTTGGAGTAAAAGCAATTCGTCATGCCAACAATCGCGATTGGTGGATTGTTTATAGCGACCCGGTTGACTGGCGGTACAGAATCAGGACCATACTTTTAAGCCCCTGCGGGTTTGATACCACACTTTATACTACCTTCGGTGGTATTGAATTAGCCGGGGATTTTACACTTTCAGATCATTCGGCTACCGGTTTTTTAGATTTCCATTACCCCACAAATAAATTTGCCATGTCGTTGGAGAAAGGGTATTTCTTATATGGCAAGTTTGACCGTTGCACCGGGCAACTCTATGAGGATACCGTGCTGTTCATGAATTATTTTAATGAAATAATACCATATATGACAACACAAGAACAACGAATGAAAATCTCAGTCGGCTGCCTGTGTTTCTCTCCGGATGGGTATAATTTATTTTTTACATACCCTAATGGAATACTTCCAGTTATTGAGGTTCATTTGCCCTCCGGTGTAGATACCGTGATAACAACGGGCGTTTACTGTTTAAACGTATCAGCGCAGTATGAGGTTACCTGCACTATGTTTTTTGACAATAAATCAGATATGGATTCATTGACACGATCACGAAACAGGCCCTATTCAATTGCCCGAGGTCCTGATGATAAAATTTACTTTTTATTAAATGCATACAATGGATGCTCTTACCCATCACAAACTTTAATACCTGATTATAAATGTGTGCTATATCAAATAAGCAATCCAAATGCCGGCATCAATGATATAGAATTTGATACGTTTAAAGTGTATTCAACACCGCAGATATTCAGGTCATTAGTAAATACTACGGAGTACGGCCCATTCGCAGCTATGCCTTGCAACGACCCTTGCTATACCGGTATTCAAGAGCCCGGTATGCATAATTGGGATGTGAATGTGTATCCCAACCCTGCACAGAATACAGTCAATATAGAACTGCCTGTATCAGGCAATTATAGGATACAGGTGTATAGTATAGATGGCCGTTTTATTATGAGTCAACAGGTAATCTATGATGATGAATTGGAGCTGAATACCTCCGAATGGCAACAGGGATTATATCTTCTGGAGATAAATGATGAAAAAAGTGGCATGTTTATACGAAAGAAGTTATTGGTCATGCATTAATGCAGTTAATTTTTATAGCCGCCATCAAAAGATGGCGGCTTTTTTATTTTCTATCGGTCATGTATTTGTAAAAATGTGGACAACACATAGTTTGTATTCACTGCAAACCGCTGTGCTGACTTAATTTCGTGCGGCACAGAAAAACATGTCGGTAGTCGTTTCCAAACTCACTAAAATTTATGATGAGCAAAAAGCCGTTGATCAAATCAGCTTTGAAGTAAAAAGCGGAGAGGTGCTTGGTTTTCTGGGGCCTAACGGCGCCGGTAAATCTACAACCATGAAAATCATTACGTGCTTCATTCCGCCTACATCGGGCAGTGTGGCCGTTTGTGGTTTCGATACATTGACACAACCCGAGGAAGTGAAAAAGAAAATCGGATATCTGCCGGAGAGCAATCCTTTGTACTTTGATATGTATGTACGCGAATACTTATCGTTCATAGCCGACCTTCATCCCAACATCAAAAACAAAAAACAACGCATTGCAGAAATGATTGCTGCTGCCGGACTCGAGCGAGAGAAAACAAAAAAGATTGGAGCGTTGAGTAAAGGTTACAAACAGCGTGTCGGCCTGGCGCAGGCTATGGTGCACGACCCTGAAGTGTTGATAATGGATGAACCTACCTCAGGACTTGACCCGAATCAGCTGGTGGAAATAAGACAACTGATTAAAAACCTGAGCAAAGAAAAAACCATCATCCTTTCCACGCACATTATGCAGGAAGTAAAGGCTCTTTGCAATAGAGTGGTGATTATCAATAAAGGGAAACTGGTAGCCGATGACAACATTAGTAATCTGCAACAGGCCGGTCGTCAGCTAATGATTACCCGTGTTACTTTTAAGGAAACCGTTAACAAAGAAGATTTACTGCAAATTGCTCATGTACAACGAGTTGAAAGCACAGATCAACTCGACTGGAAATTATACAGCACACAAACGGTTCAGGAAGCGGTATTCCGCTTTGCCGTTGAAAAAAATAAAACCATCATTTCGTTACAACAGGAATCACAGGACTTGGAAGATGTGTTCCGTAAACTCACTCAATCCTGATGTTCGCGATATATAAAAAAGAAATTGCCGGATTTTTCAGCTCACTGACAGCCTACATTGTGATGATCAGTTTTTTACTGATACTCGGACTTTTTCTTTGGGTTTTTCCCGATACTAACATTCTTGACTTTGGTTTTGCCAATCTCGATTCACTTTTCTTTTATGCTCCCTGGGTGTTTATGTTTCTGATACCTGCAGTAACCATGCGCATGTTCTCCGATGAGTTACGCAACGGTACCATAGAATTATTACTGACACGTCCTATTCGTGAAATGCAACTGGTGTTGGGGAAATATTTTGCTGCAGTAACGCTGGTGTTGTTTACACTATTACCTACAGTGGTGTATTACATTACTATCTATCAGCTTGGCGCTCCAAAAGGCAATATAGACAATGGCGCTACTTTGGGTTCATTCATTGGATTGTTTATGCTGGGGGCTGCGTTTTGCTCAGTGGGTTTGTTTGCTTCATCATTAACCACCAACCAGATTGTTGCATTTATTATGGCTTTGTTCATGTGTTTTATTGCATACAATGGATTTGACTCGTTAAGCCGATTGCCTTTTATTGAAGGTCGTTTCGATTTACTTGTTCAAAACCTTGGCATTAATCAGCATTATCAAAGTATCAGCAAAGGAGTCATTGACTTGCGCGATGTACTTTACTTCATTTCTTTTTCAGCGTTGTTTAACCTCGGTACTAAACTCATTTTAGAAAGCAGAAAATGGTAAAAGAGACAGTCAGTTCCAAAACAAAAATTCGCAGCTTAAAACAGCAGGCTTTCTCGCGTTTTGCCCTGATTGTTTCTATTATTTTGTTGTTGAATGTACTTGCCGGAGGTTTAGTTCAGCGAATTGACCTTACAGAAGATAAGCGCTTCACACTTAACGACAGCACGCGAGCCATGCTTCGAAATCTTAAAGACCGCGTGTTTGTAAAAGTTTATCTCACTGGCGATTTACCCGCAGGATTTAAACGACTTGAAAATTCTACCCGTGATCTGCTCAACGAATTCCGCAACATAGCCGGTAATAATATTCAGTATGAATTTGAAGATCCATTGCTGAACAAATCGCAGGACGAGAAAAAGAAAATTTATGAAGAGATGGCCTCTGTAGGCCTGCAGCCCACTAATGTGCAGACAACAAAGAGCGACGCTTACAGTGAAAAAATTATTTTGCCCGGTGCCACTATATTCTACAAAGGGAAAGAAACAACCATTAATCTATTAATCAACGATAATGGTGTTACAGCACAACGCGCTTTGAATAATTCTGTTTCAAAACTGGAGAATAAATTTTCTTCAGCCATTAAGAAATTAGACCTCGATGAGCGAGTTAGAATTGCCGTGTTGCGCGGACAGGATGATGCACCACTTTATAAGTTCTACGATTTCTTAAGCTCGCTGAACGATTTCTATCAGATTGACACGCTCTTCATTCACGCAGCAACGTACATCCCCACTGAATACAAAACATTAATAATAGCTAAGCCTGGAAAGGCCTTCAGCGAACAAACCAAGTTTAAAATCGATCAGTATATTATGAACGGTGGCACAGTGCTGTGGATGCTTGATAATATGACTGCCACTGTGGACAGCGTTCAGTCAAAAGCCTCGTTCCTTGCTTTGGATATGGGCTTGAATCTGGATGATCAGTTATTTACTTACGGTGTGCGATTGAACCCTGCATTGCTTATGGATCTGCAATGCAATCCTGTTCCTCTACTGGTCAATTACATTAATAATCAACCGGAGTTTAGATTATTTCCCTGTTATTATTTTCCGGTATTTACTCCCTACATCAATCACATCATTAACAAAGAAATTGATGCTGTGCACGCTGAGTTTGTAAGCACTATTGATACGGCACTGAATGCTGAAATAAAAAAGACAGTACTTCTCTGCTCCTCGCGCCGATGTAAAATAGTTTTCACTCCATGGCAAGTTGATTTTCGTGTGATGAAAAATAAGCCTGATGAAAAATCTTTTAGTAAGGGCTTCCTGCCAACGGCCGTTTTACTTGAAGGGGCTTTTACCTCTGTATTTAATAACCGTATTCAGCCTGAATTCGAACGTGTACTGCGCGACTCTCTCAAACAAGAATATAAAAACAAAGGTGTAAACACCAAGATGATAGTGATTGGTGATGCCGACTTGGCCATGAACGATTACAATGCACAGGGCCGTCCTTATTCCCTGGGGTATTTTAAATACTCGCAGGAGTTTTTTGCAAATAAAAATTTCGTACTCAATTGCATAGATTATCTCACCGGACGACATGACCGAATATTAACCAGGGCAAAAGACGTGAAACTTCGTTTGCTTGACACAGAAAAAGTGAAGGAACAAAAGTTGCGCTGGCAACTCATTAATGTAGTAGCTCCCATTTTGTTAATCATCCTTTTTGGAATTGTCTATACCTTCATCCGCATCCGAAGATTTGCCATATAATCTCATAACATCAATTTGAAATCCCGATGAAAAAAAATATTCTTTACCTCATCATTGTAGCAATACTCGGCGTAGCTGTATATTATTTTGTATTTCTCAATCCGAACTCCACACTTAACCTCGATGAGCGCGCCTTTGCGATAGAAGACACTTCAATGGTGAGCAAAATATTTATAAGCGACATGAATGGTACTCACATTACCTACTTGCGACAGGAAAATGGCTGGCATATACTTGAGACGAAACAGACCGCACGCAAAGATGTGATAGATATGATGTTGCGTACATTTAAGAATAACTCAGTTCGATATCCGGTTGCAAAGTCTGCTTTGCAAAATGCCATTAAAGACATAGCAGCCCACAATAAAAAAATTGAACTGTATGATGCCAACAATAAAAAAATACGAAGCATGTTTATTGGCCCGCCTGCACCCGATAACAAGGGAAATTATATGTTAGTAGAAAAAGCCAAAACTCCGTATGTAGTCTGGAATACCAATTTTGTTGGTTCGCTAGACACACGTTTCAGCACCGATGCCAATGAAGTTCGCAGTCGCCAAGTGCTAAGTGTGCCTTTCCCGGCACTTGCTGAAATTACCGTGCAACATAGTAACCCTCAGCTGTCCTCATATAGCATCAATGTTCAGAAACCTGATTCATTTCTTATTGTGAATCTCAATAATAAAGAGAGCATTCCTAACAGGCAAATAGATAAAGACAAGGTTTTTGAATATATAGATTTTTTGAAGGCGGTTTATTGTGAAGCTATCATCTCCTCCGAAAACGAAAAGATGAAAGCCATTTCGCAGGAACCTTTTTGTATCCTCACATTAAAAATGCGTAATGGAAGTGAACAAGAAGTGAAATGTTACTATAAAGAAATATCTCAGCGCTCCAAATCGCAAACCGATGCACAGGGTAATGCACGGCCTTACGATTTAGATCGATTTTATGGTGTTGTCAAAGGCAGCGATGATGTGTATTTGCTTCAGGACTATCATTTTGGGCAACTGCTGAAAACATTTGAATACTTTAAGAAATAATAACTACAAAATTGGATTACATCAAAGTACTTCTTCACAATCCGGCTTACCAATATGGTTTTTTTACGCTTATCATATTGATATCACTTACACTTGATATACTTTATGTAAGAAAGAACAAAACTGGAATGAGTTTAAAACAGGCACTGTTTCAGAGCGTTTGTTGGGTATCACTGGCAATAGGCTATTCCATCATCATCTATTTAGAAAAAGGACGTGGTGCCACAGCAGAGTATCTCTCTGCATATATCATGGAGTATTCGTTGTCCATGGATAACATTTTTGTATTCATATTAATTCTTAACTATTTTAGAGTATCACAGAAGAATTATGCTCTTGTTTTGTTCTGGGGAATATTATGTGCCATCGTTCTACGGTTGATCTTTATAACAGCCGGTGCTGCAATAGTGTCTCAATTTCATTGGGTGCTTTATCTGTTTGGGGCATTTTTAATATACACAGGATATAAAATATTATTTACGAATGAGGATAATGAGTTTGACCCGGCAGATAGTGCTATTTACAAACTGATGAACAAATACCTTCCAATCACAGACACTGAAGCTGGAGGTAAATTTTTTATCCGTGAAAAAGGCAAACGATTAGCTACAAGATTGTTCGTTGTCATTGTCATCATAGCCACAACAGATATTGTGTTTGCATTAGACAGTATTCCTGCGGCTTTTGCCATCACACGTGACAGTATGATTATTATCACCTCAAACATTTTTGCTGTGATCGGTTTGCGTGCGATGTTCTTTATGCTTAGTAATGCTGTAGGAAAGTTTCGTTTCCTTCAACAAGGCATATCTCTGGTGCTAATGTTTATCGGAGCAAAAATGTTAATACAGTTCTTTGAAATTCATATAAGCACCGAGTTGTCGCTTCTTGTCATTGTTGGCACTTTGGGTATTTCCATCTTATTGTCGTCAATTATCAAAGAAAAAAAATGACTGTGTTATATTTTGATTTCTTGATTGAATAAAGGTGTTATAACTTATTTAATGTCCTTATACAGCATCACATTAGGTATATGTATCCAAAGTATTGAATAAAAAGAACCGTCTTATTTGTCATTAATTAAGAATGGAGTTTTACCATCGGTAACAATAACCTTTGAATTTGGAGATTTAGAAAGATTTTCAAATGCTTCAATACTTCTGTACTTCAGGATTTGATCCGTTAACCCCTCCGACAAAATTTGTTGTGCATCTCTAGTCCCCTTTGCCTCAATTATTTTACGCTCTGCTTCTAATTTCGATTGTTCCAATAAAAATTGCATACGCATAGCATCTTGCTCTGCTTGTAATTTTTGTTCTATAGATGTGGCAAGGCCAGACGGCAACTGAATACTTTTCATTAGAACTCCCTCTATTATTATTCCTTGTTGTAATAATGTTTCTTCCATTTTTAGTTTTATCGCTTCCTCTATCTTAGATCGCATTCCGGAATGCATGTCCTTTGCAAAATACTGAGCACATACATCAGCTGATGCAGATCTGAAAACATTGGCAATAATTGGCTCGAAACTCAGACCTAAGTTCGAAATGATGAATGGAAGCTTCTCTTTATTTACCCTGTACAATATTGAAATCTGGGATGTAATACTCAAACCTTCTTTGCTAGGCAGGCTTATGGATAACTCTAAATTTTTCGTTCGTATAGAAGTTTTAATCACCTTAGAAACAAATGGATTATATATGATTACACCGCTTGTTGATACGTTGCCTTTTAGTTTACCATATTTCTGCTTGATACCTGCTTCACCTGGCCTGATGATGCTGCAGGAAAACATAAACATCGTCATTGAAATAGTTATTGCAAGTAAGGTTGAATTTTTCATAGCTAAGAAGTTTTTAGTTGTAGTACAGGCATCACAATAAATCTGCCAAAGGCAACGACACGAAATTAAATGCCCTTATTACATAAACAATAGCATTAAATACAAATAATAAATATGTTAAGGAACTGTTGGCGATTACCTGATAAGAGTGATATCTCCCTTGCCTTTAAGCACGCGACCATCAGCAAATACTACTCGATAGAAGTAAGCATAAACACCGGTATTACAATCCCTTCCCTTGTATGTTCCATCCCATCTTTCATTAACATCATCGGCAAAGAATACACGATTACCCCATCTGTCAAAAATGTGGAATTCCGATTTTGCTATAACTCCGGTTGTATACAATTTAATGAAATCATTTACAGCATCAGAATTGGGGCTGAACATGTTTGGTATAAAAACCTGATTAGGTGGACGAACATTGACCTTTACCTGTGCTGTACTGGTGCAGCCATTCAAATCAGTCATCACAACAGTATAAATTGTGGTATCAGTTGGAGTGGCTATCGGGTTTGCCACAGAATCGTCTGATAAAAAGAAGTCAGGATACCATATATATGATATACCTCCACTGGCATCAAGTATTATGGATTCGCCTAAAATAATATTGATTGAATCGAAAGAAGTACTTACCTGTGATGATGAGTTAACAATAATATATGCTTGTATAGTTAGGGAATCTATACCCAAGTTATTGAATACACGCAAAGTAACCGGATATGCTCCCGGACTGTTGTAGCAGATGTAAGGTGGATTCTGTTGAGTTGAGAACGATGGAACGCCACCTGGGAAATCCCAATACCAACCTTGTGGATTACCGGTACTTTGATCAAAGAACTGGATACAATCACCTTCACATATTGATGTAAGGGAAGCAGTAAATGCAGGAACAGGTGCACCACAATTGGTTACATTAATCGTCAAATTATAAGAGCTATCTAATCCTGCACCATCTGTTACAGTTAATGTTGCGAGATAAACTCCGGCAACACTGTATATTACATACGGTGGGTTCTGTCCAACAAACGAAGCCGGTGAACCTCCGGCAAATATCCAATTCCAGTCAAGCGCATTTGAGCTTTGATCCGTAAACAATACAGAATCTCCCTGACATATATCTAAAGCTGAAGCGGAGAACAAGGCTATAGGTATGGGGCAATTTTGAACATTTAAGGCTATTGAAATTGAATCAGTTCCTCCGTTGTCTGAAACTACAAGCTTAATAGTAAATATGCCTGCTGTGTTAAAACATATCTGAGGTGGATTAAGTCCGTTAAAACTATTTGGTGTGCCGCCGGGAAATGTCCAGTTATATGTAGCATTTGCTGCTGCTGTTGAGTTATTGGTAAAATCTACACATTGTCCGCTGCAAATTGGATTAGTGCTAATACTAAAATCAGCAACAGGAGGTGCAGCACAATTATTTACTGTAATGTTTAATGTCATGCTGTCCTGTTGTCCATCGGGATTAGTTATTACCAACTTTGCTGTATAGCTACCCGCTGTAGCATAACAGATCTGAACAGGATTTTGAATTGCTGATGAATTGGGGGTGCCCCCTGTAAATGTCCAGTCAAAAGTAGCCCCTGGGTCAAAAGTGCTGTTGTTAGTGTAGGTGATGCAATCTCCTTCGCAAACCGGATTAGTACTGGCTGTGATATCTGCAATAGGTGGTGGTGTACAGTTGTTTACAGTTATAATTAATGTCATACTATCTTGTTGACCATCAGGATTGGTGACAACCAACTTTGCTGTGTAGCCGCCGGCTGCAGCATAGCATATCTGGGCAGGATCCTGAACCGCTGATGAATTTGGAGTTCCGCCTGTAAATGTCCAGGCAAATGTGGCACCGGGCTCAAAGGTGCTGCTGTTTGTGTAGGTAATGCAATCACCCACACAAATCGGATTGGCGCTGGCTGAGATGTCTGCAATTGGCGCGGGATTGGTGCAGCTACTAACGTTAATAAATACACTAACAGATGCAGTATCTATACCGTCAGTTACCGTTAATGCCACAGTTTGTTGACCAACCGTGTTAAAACAAACTGATCCAGGATTAGTATCTGTTGAAGATGTGATGTTAGCCCCTGTAAACGTCCATTCCCATGAAATAATAGCACCGGTACTCGCATCATTTATATCTATACAATCATTAACACAAATATTATTTAAAGATACATCTATGCCTGCTTGTAACAAATTGCAGTTAATTACATTGATAAATTGAGACGCCGTAACAGCTCCACAGCCATTGTCCGCATTTACAGATATTTCAACTTGACTTTCAATAACTCCCGTATAATCAGGCGGTGTTGTACCGGTATAAAATAGTGTTCCATTTTCAAACCATTCATAAGTAACACCTACCTGAACATCGTTAAGTGTCATTGCAGTTGACTGCCCAATACACAAATCAGTTGAATCGATGGTAAAAGCAGGATCAGGGGGAGGTGGTGTTTGAATAATCACATTATCGATGGCTACGGATGGGTCGGCTCCAGCTCCATCATTATTATTTATCCATCGAAAGCCAATTTGAACATTACTATTACCAACAGAGCTTGCTGGTAAGGTTAATGAATAATTTGTCCATTCTCCCTGACCGCTGGGGCATAGAGCGGTTTGAACTGGATTATCCAAAACTGTCCACATAGAACCATCAAAATACTCCACAATAAAATAATCAGAAGGCGGTTGTCCATTAAAGATATACTTGAAGGATAGTGTTGGGGGACACAGCGCTGCTGCACAATTTATTATCGGAGATACAGCGCGTTTGTTTGTGGTAACATCATCAAAACCCGGGAGTCCTGCATAATAAGCTGCACCACAATCACCGGTTGGGCAGATAACTGTTGCGAATAGTTGAAGGTCCGTTGAACCTATGTGAAGAGTTGCATCACCAGCACCAATACATCCTGACCCACAAGCACCCACTGCCATTCCATTTTCAGCACAACTTATAAACCATTCATTGGGTGTAGGACTATTTACGCCAATATTGGTCACTGTCCACTGCCCATTTGGCCCTATATAAGTGCCTGCAAGACAATTACTTTGACAACTATTTTCGAAATCTTCAAAAAAGAAAATTTGAGCATTCCCATCAGTTCTTAAGAAAACTAACGCTATCAGGAATAGAATAGTACGTAACCAGAGAAACTTCATACTTCGGCTAAAATTACGAGTGAAAATTAAGAATCGTTAGTGTTTTGAACGAGTTAATACACGTTTTTATGCATTTTGTAACGATTGCTGAACAGTTTTTTCTTCCATTTTTACTACTAAAAAATGTAGCCGAATGTTCGTGCTACTTTTGTACATAATAATCAATGAACAAACATGACATTTTTAACCTTGCAGCTTCATTAAGTGAAGAACTTATTACAATCAGGAGGCATATACATCAATACCCTGAACTCAGCGAACAAGAATTTGAAACGATGAAATTCATTTCCAGTAAACTCACTGAATATGGAATAACTCATCAGTGTAATGTTGGTGGATTTGGCATTACCGGAATCATTCAGGGGAAAGTGGAAAAGGAAATTAAAGTATTGATGTTAAGAGCAGATATGGATGCATTGCCAATTCTTGAAAAGAACCAGGTTCCATATTGTTCTGTTAACAAAGGTGTGATGCATGCCTGCGGCCACGATGTTCACAGCACATGCTTATTAGGTGCGTTAAAGATTTTAAATCAACAAAAGGATCAGTATAATGGCATTATCAAATTCGTATTCCAGCCTGCAGAAGAAAAATTGCCCGGTGGTGCAACAAGAATCATTCATTCAGGTTTTTTAGAAAATCCAAAACCGGATGTAGCATTAGCATTGCACGTTTTTCCGGCACTTGAAGCTGGCGAAGCAGGATTCAGAAGTGGTATGTATATGGCTTCTTGCGATGAAATATACATTACAGTAAAAGGGAAAGGTGGTCACGCTGCTGTTCCTTCGGAAATTAATAATCCGCTTTATACTGCAGCTTCGCTCATACAAGAACTTGAATTACTTTCCATCAAATTTAAAAATTCCGAAATTCCAACAGTATTAAGTTTTGGCAACTTGCACGCTAACGGTGCAACCAACGTTGTACCTGATGAGTGCAGCATTTCCGGCACCTTTAGAACAATGAATGAGTCATGGCGCTTTGCCTGCCATGATGAAATTATACAGCTTGTTCAGCATGTAGCTGAAAAACGTTTGTGTACGATTGATTGTAGAATTGAAAAAGGTTATCCCTTCTTAATCAATAATAATGAAGTCACACAAAAATCTCAGCAAGCAGCAATAGAATACTTAGGTTCACAATATGTAAAAGACCTTGATATTCGGATGGCATCAGAGGATTTTGCATACTACACGCAACAGGTTCCTTCTTGCTTTTTTCGTTTAGGCACAGGCAACAAATCGAAAGGAATTACCTCTCCGGTACATACTTCAACATTCGACATTGATGAAAGAGCGTTATCTGTAGGTGCAGGTTTGCTTGCGTATATGTCTGTTAAAATCCTGAGAGAGTAATTACTTTTTCATCAACCATAGTTCAGGATTCTGAAACACTGTGCCTTTCCAAATCTCGATATGTACGGTTGTAATATCGTTTTCTTTATCGGTGTATACTTTGCCAAGAATTTCTTTCGTTGAGACCTGATCACCTGCTTTAACATTCACACTTTCGAGGTTACTGTAAACTGTGAAATACTCACCGTGGCGAATCAAAACCGCGCGATGATAAACCGGATTCGTGAGCACACTAACAACAGTGCCTTTAAATAGCGTTCGCACGTTTGCTCCGGGTATCGTTTTAATATCAATACCATTGTTCTTAGTCGTCACATTTTTTAATACCGGATGTTCGTGCGTTCCAAATGTTTCCCAGATAATACCCTTTTCAACCGGCCATGGCAATTTACCCAGGTTTGATGTAAAACTATTTGATAATTCTTTTGCTTCTGGTGTCAAAGTCATTGTGCTGGTTCCACCTGAGGTAGGTTTTGTGCCTGTTGGTTTTGTTACACTCGCAATTTCTTTTTTAATTAAATCCTGAATTTGCTTATTGAGTTTATCTTGTTCTTTTTTCTTCTTAACAATATCGTCTTTGATCTTTTTTTCTTGTTTACTTAATGTTTTAACTGCCTTATCCTTTTGCTGCTGTTCCACACTAAGCACTTTCTTCTCTTTTTCCTGCTCCTGTATCAACGATTTTTTTTCGTCTTTTTGAGTGAGCAGAATAGTCTTCTTTTGATTTAACTCCAGTACCGAAAGGGTAATTAACTGTGCCTGAAATTTCTTGTAGGTATTGTAGCGGCGGGTGTATTTCACACGGGCAATAGCATCGTTAAAACTTTCTGCCGAAAAAATAAAAATCAAAATGTCGTAAGCCGTACGATGCTTGTATGCATACTGTACCATACGTGCATAATTGGCTTGCATCATTTTCAAATCTGAATTCAGATTGGTTATAGTGCCTGATGTTTTGTTGATGTCTTTATCGAGCAATGCCACCTGTCTACTATATGTATTAATCAATTCCTGACGTGCTTTAATTTTATTTCTGATGGCACTCAACTGAGTTAAGCTTGTTTTTTTGTTTTTCGATGTAGCATCAAGCTCCTTTTGAAGTTGGCTGATTTCCTTCATCAATGCATCTTTCTTTTTTTGCAAATCCTGTTGAGTTTGCGAGAAAGCAGTAAGTGTTGATGCAAATAGTAAAATAATTATAATGAGAGAGCGCATATTAATTACTTAGTCGGAAAAGGAAATTTTAATGCTTCGTTCAATGTAATTTTTGAAATTTCAATATCAATGGTCATGTCTTCGCTGCTTTTCAAAAGAATGGTTCTGCTTTTTGAAAATGGTTTGTTGCCCTCGGCCCCGTAGTTGGACTGAAATACATTCATAATATAATTTTCTTTAAGCGATTGAATTTTCATTTGTCTAATCTGATATTGGCGGTTAAGGTACAAGGAGCTTTGCACCTGCTCATCTGATGAAGTCAACACTAAGCTTGTGTCTTGTCTTACCGCCTCACTTTTTTGGGCATTATAATAAAGCGCATTGCCGGAAAGCAAGTCCTGAATTGTAGTGAATGTTACCGGTATGGCAGTGTATTGGCGCATCAATTTATAGTCGTGACGATCAATTTTTTTATTGAACCGGTCAAAGACATAGATTGAATCCGTAGTAAGCAACACCCGCACCATTTCAATACCTAAGAGTGGGCTTATTGAAATCCAAATAGCACTGTCTTTCTTTGCGCGCAATGAAGTAGTAAACTCTGTAGATCCCTCATTATCCGTTACACTGATTTTACATTTTGCACTTAGCCACGTGAAATCAAACTTGAGTTCCGCCAGCATCGAATCGGCGAGTTTTTTTTCATAATTGGAAAGTGCAGGAACTACGCGATGCTTCATGCCTTTTTGAAATAAACCGCAGGCACTAAACATGCCTATCAAACATAAGACAACTGCTTTAATCGGCCAGTTTGCGTTCATTAATTTTCTTTTGCAAAACCAGTTTATCGCCTCCATTATCCAATGAGCGTTGCCAATAACCTATTGCTTCGTCAACCTTTCCGGTTTGATATAATATATCACCATAATGTTCAAGTATCAGAGCATTCTTGGTGCTGGGAGTAATGGCCTTTTCTATCCATGATAATGCAGCTTGATATTTTTTCTGCTTGAACAAAACCCAAGCATAAGTATCTATATAGTTGGGATTGTTTTGAGCTAATTGCAACACCAGTCTGGATGCCATTTGCTCCGCTTTATCTAAATTTACCCCACGTTGTGCTAAATGATAGGCGTAATTATTTAGCGCATAAACATTATTAGGATCTATGCTAAGTGCATTGTCATAATGCCTCACGGCCATGGTATAATCCTGCAGTGCATCATAACAATCTCCCAATGTTGCTTCTACCTGCGATTTTAATCCTATATCATCCATATCAAATCGCAAAAGTGTTTCTAAAGCGATGATAGCCTTGTTGTATTCTTTTCTCTCAATCCATGCCAAACCATTGTAGTAATAAACCATAGGCTGATAAGGAAATAACTCTTTTGCTTCTTCGGTATAGTTTAGCAAGTCATCTGTCATACTCAATTTTGATTGTAACAGGAACACCTGTTGCCAAACAGCATAACGACTTTTATCTAACTGCAGTGTTTTATAATACATACTCAACGACTCAGCATCTTCACCACATTGAAACAAAACATCACCGTACACTGCAAATGCCTTAGCTTCGTTAGGATGCGTCTCCGTTATCAAAGCTCCCAACATCTGTGCTTCGTTCTTTCTTTTTGGTTGTTGCAAAACTTTGATGAAAGAAAACAAAGTCTTCACTTTATAATCAATACTTATCTCCGGCGCTTTGAAAACATTTCTGAGATAGGGAAACGCTCGTTCAAAATCCTGCTGTGATAAATAATAATCTGCCATAACAGATTGTGCTTTGAGATTACTGCTGTCTAATGCAGCAAGTTTTTGTACGGTTTGCAATGCTTTCTCATTCATGCTCATGCTCATATACAAATCAGCTAGCGCTCCATAGTATGATGTCTCTTTAGGATTAGTCTGAATCAATGCATTGAGCTCCGCAATAGCCTTATCGGGTTTATTGAGTTTAAGCCACAGTTGCTTACGGGCAGTTGCAATCTCTTCCGTTAAGCCGGTTGTTTTCTCAATCTGATAATAAACAGCAATAGCTTTCTCAAACTGTTCTGCTTTAATAAAAAAGTAAGCCTCATCAAAAAGGAAGTCCATTTCTGCCGGATACTGTTTAGCTAGTGTTGCCATCATGGATGCCGCTTCTGCATAATGTCCGGTAGCTTCATAAATATCAGCAGCTGTGATTTTATACCATTTGTTTGTTGAATTTAATTTTAATATGGGTTCTATATATTGAAGTGCTCTATTGTATTCCCGTTTATCACTATACGTTAATGCCAAATTATATAAGGC
Organism: uncultured Bifidobacteriaceae bacterium; assembly: GCA_964640655.1. Taxonomy (GTDB): domain Bacteria; phylum Bacteroidota; class Bacteroidia; order Chitinophagales; family UBA10324; genus BJGO01. The sequence goes on from CAZXFT010000005.1 coordinate 25,636, forward strand.
AGCATCATTTTGAGGGTTTATTCTAAGCACCTCATTAAACTGAGCAATGGCTGCATTGAAATCACCATTGATGCGGCGACGACAGCCTTCAATAAAGAACTGCTCTTGCTTGATTTCATTAATAGGTTTAATACGTGTGGCGAATAAATCTTTTTGTTGCTGATTCCCTGTGACAGATTGTTTCACCTTACAGGAAGCAAGTAATAGTATTAGAATAAAATATGTGAAGAGTTTCTTCATTTATACTGTACGTGTGTAGTCGCCGATATTGAGATTATCTGCCTTACCTTGCATGTCGCAATGATTACCAATCATGGAGTCTTCAACGATTAAACGTACGAGTTTGGTATCTGTTTGAACGATACTGTTTTTAACAATGCAAGAATCAACCACTGAATTTTTTCCGATAGATGCATAGGGTCCAATGATGCTGTTCGTTATTACTACATTCTCACCAATGAAGGATGGCTGTATAATTACTGTATTTTCTTGTTTAACCGATGCGTGAACCAGTGTTTCGTTTTTTGAGTTTTCCAGTACCCTCTGATTGGAATAGACTGTAGCATCCTTATTACCACAATCGAGCCATTCGCGCACTTTTCCGGTGCTCAGCTTTTTGCCTTTAACATTCATGTTTTTCAGTGCAGATGTTATCTGGTACTCCCCACCCTCGCGTATGTTATTATCTAAAAGATACTTTAATTCTGATTTCAGATAATCGCCATCCTTAAAAAAGTAAATACCTATGATGGCAAGATCGGAAACAAACTTTTTAGGCTTCTCTACAAAGTCTACGATAACACCGTCGCTATTTGTAAGCACAACACCAAAAGCAGATGGATCAGGAATCTGATGCACCCATATAACCCCATCTTTAGTGGAATCGATCTGAAAGTCGGCATAAAATAAAGTATCGGCAAAAGCCACTATCACCGGACCACTGATACTATCTGATGCACACATAATGGCATGCGCTGTACCAAGTGGTTCATCTTGATAATAGATGCTTCCTTTAGTGTCTAACTTTTCTGCAATCTGAATCAGGTTTTGTTCAGCTTCTTCACCAAAACGACCGACGATGAATGCCACTTCAGTAATTTTTTCGCTGCACATAGCAGCAAGCCCCTCAACCAGTCGCTGCACAATAGATTTTCCGGCAACGGGTATTAAAGGTTTTGGTGTTGTGAGCGTGTGCGGCCGCATACGTTTACCCATACCGGCCATTGGTACTATAATCTTCATTCGTGTGACTACTTCAATATATCAGGTTTGTAAAAATTAACGGTTTCCGGTGTGACCAAATCCACCAGAACCGCGTTCTGTTTCGGTTAACAATTCTGCTTCCAGGAACTCCGCCTTTTCGTGCTTAGCAACAATCAACTGTGCTATACGCTCGGAAGGTTCAATCGTTTGATGTTCACTTGAAAGGTTTATCAATATCACCTTAACCTCTCCGCGGTAATCCGAATCTATGGTTCCCGGAGCATTTAATACGGTTAGTCCTTTTTTAGCCGCTAATCCTGAGCGAGGACGAACCTGCACTTCATATCCTTCAGGTATTTCGAGAAACAGTCCGGTTGGTATCAGTGTGCGTTGAAGAGGTTGAAGTGAAATAGCTTCCTCTAGGTTTGCGCGTATATCCATTCCTGCTGCACCGCTTGTTTCATATGCGGGAAGTGAGTTGTTTGATTTGTTGATGATTTTAATTTTCATACCTCACAAAAGTAGCGGTATTTCCTTCTATTTAAGAGACTTGTAATACCCTGACTTTGTAGGGTTTTTTCTGAACTCGATGGCATATACAAAAACTGCAAACACAAGAAGCACTATTGAGTTTATCAGAAAATACAATACGCGTGATTGATTGTATAACTCACCGAAGATTTGATAATACAGAAGATATAATCCAAGCATAACCGCAACATAAAGTACAATCCTGATGGTGTTATACGGAATTGGGTAATAGCGCTGACCCATAAAATAGGATACAAGCATCATACTTGCATAGCAGATTAATGTTGCCCAGGCACTACCGGCATATCCATATATAGGAATCCACCAGATGTTTAGTATTAACGTAATAACAGCACCCAGAATGGCTATCCATGCACCGCTTAGAGTTTTATTGCTGAGTTTATACCAAATAGACAGGTTATAATATACACCCAAACACATGTTAGCTGCAAGCAATACAGGCACAATAAATAATCCTTCGTGAAATTTTTTATCGATAAAGTATTTCAGGAAATCGAGATTAATCATAATTCCAATAAAGATGAAAGCACAAAGAGCAACAAAGGCATTCATTGTTCGCGCATAGGTATCGGCAGCATTTTTATTTTTCGACTCGTTGAAGAAAAATGGCTCTGCCGCCATACGGTAGGCCTGTATAAAAAGACTCATTAAGATGGAGAGTTTGTAACAAGCACCATAAATACCTATCTGTGCCAGATTAGCCTGTTCAGAAAATGGTAAAAAGTTTTTAAGCAGAATACGATCCAGTGTTTCGTTGATCATTCCTGCAGTACCTATAATGATTAATGGCCATGAATAACGGAACATCTCAGCAGTTAAAATTTTGTTGATTCTGAACCTCAGACGGCTGTATTCCGGAACAAAAAATATAAATGTTGCTACGCTGGCAATCAGATTTGCTAAAAACACAAATCCTTCTGCATAGTTTGTTGCAAAGAACTGAATGAGCGAATCAGACTTTGGTAAGTACAAAAGGAACAAAACATTAAATGATACAGTGATACCAATATTGGCGAGCTTTAAAACAGCATAGCGCAGCGGCCTGTTCTGTAAACGCAGATTTGCAAATGGTATCACACAAAGTGTATCTGCCGCCATAATGAACGCAAACCATTTGATATAATAAGTTTTATCTTCATAACCCAGCAAGTTTGCAATGGGATCTGCTGCAAAAAATAATACACATGAAAAAACAAATGAAGTAGCAAGAAGCGATAACATAGATGTGTTTTTTACTTCATCGGAATCTCTTTCCTGATTGCTGAAACGAAAAAATGCAGTTTCCATGCCATAGGTATAAAGCACAAAAAGAAAACTGCTGTAAGCATAGAACTCTGTGATAGTACCATACTGCGACTGCGAGAACAGATAGGTATGCAGAGGCACTAAAAAATAATTCAGCAAGCGACCAACAATATTACTTAGGCCATAGATAGCTGTTTGACCGGCCAATCGTTTAACTACAGAACTCACTGATAATTATCTTCTAACGCAAAACTAACCTAATGCTTATCTGTAACAGTTAATGAATTAAACAGGTGAGACGCAATTGTCCTTAAATAAAAAAACCACCGCATCGAACAGAAGAGGTGGTTTATAAAAGAAACTGTTTCTTAATTATAAGTTGATGTTGTAAACAGTACCGTTAATTTCTACGGTGGCTTTGTTATCGCAGGAGCCGTCGCCAAAATCAATGGTACGCGCAGGTTTGTCGCTTGGTGTAATTACAATAACTCCTTTGCGAATCCAACGGCAACCTATGGCAATCTCTAAAGGTGATGTGATGGTATATGTGAAGTTATCACCGCTGCGTGAAACACCAGATGCACTACCTGTGATTTTATATACATCGTCATATGGCGTTAAAGTGTTGCTGCCGTTGATCCATTCACGGGTACGAGTACTGGTGCTGGTAAATGTGGTGTTGTCACTAAAGAATATATTCGCTTTCTGCACATCAACGCTGTAATATAAGTTACCGCTTGTGTTTTGTCCGTTGTTGGTTACGGTTTTCAGATATTCAAATTTATTTCCACTCACAAAATAATCATCAGTTTTTATTTGAATGATAGTGCCTTGAGCACGGTACTTACCAGTCCATGTCGCAATGATGCTTCCTTTGCGATACTTGTTATCCCAATCACTGCAAAGACAGCCGTTACCATCTGAGGAAAATTCAATGGTAATTGATTTTGGGTTTGAAGTTGTATCAATAGTAACGGTGGCACATTCAGGTAAAAGCGTTGCTGCGGTTGCGCCGGCTTCATCAAGTTTCAAAACACCGTTGTCGTAAGCGGCCGAGTTGATGGCATCCATAATTCCATTGGATTCCTGGGTAACTGTGTAGTTATCGAGAGCAATGGTTGTGTCTGAAGTGTCATTTTCTTTTTCACAAGAAGTAAATAGTAAAGCCACAATAGATAAAACAAGGGGGAAAATTATTCGATAGTTCATTTTTAATAGAATTGTGTTCAAAGTTATTCAATATTCATGCCACACTATATTATTATCGGCCATTAGGAGGCGGTGGTGGCCCATCACCACGACGTTCTCGAAACTCTTTCAGAAGTTCCATCTTAAACATATGTTCCGCGCGCAAAAGGCGGGCTACTTTTCGAACAGGCAGCACTTTCTTATACTCAGCAATGTACTTCTTGCGCAAATCAAGCTCTAATTGTTGAAACTGAAAATCGCTATCAATCAACTTCAAAATATCAGCGTCGGTCATTGAATCAAAGTTGAGTTTTGCAGCCAGCAAATCCATCTTTCTGTTTTTGCGCAGTGATTCGAGTTCAGTGCTATAATTGTTATAGACCGGCCAAAATTGTTGCGCCTCCGTTGGGGTAAGATTTAACTCTTTGGTGATATAGCCAATCTTCAGTGATTCAATTTTTTCTTTTCGGTCATCGAGTGGACCCTGTGCCAAGCTATTATGAGCAATTGTCAGCAGCAAAAAAAGGATGTAGGTTCTCATGTTGTTTCGATTTATTTAAAGAGACGATAACTCATCAGCATCAATGTCGTATTGCATTAAAGTTTGTTCGTCAATGGTAAATTCAGTAGGAATATAGAATGTGTTATTTTCTGTTGTCAGTTGCGAGGCGATATCATCTACAGGCATTTCGGTAATGAGTAACTGTAAGTAATCATTCAATTCATCGTCGCTGATTGACTCGTACGAAATATTTTGCACCAGTGCAGTTGGTTTGAAGAAAGGATAGCAGACTAAAGCAAGAGCCAAGACAGCAGCAGCAGAATATATCCATATCCAAAGTGGTTTAACCGCCGCATTTTTCAACTCAGATTGCTTAGCTCGCAGTAAAAGATCTTTTGGCAGTGCTTCAAAATAATGCTCAGAAACTTCAAATGTGCCATAAGAGTTATTGCTCAGCTTTCTGATGTTAGCTTCACTTAAAGTCAACTCTTCGAGCGATGTAAAATATTTTTCATCCGTAGAAAATGTCTGCTTATCGCGCAACTCATTTAATAGGTCAGGCATATTAAAATCCTCTGTATTTCTATGTTTAATATCTTTCATTGCCTAGTAATATAATGACTGTTTGCTTACTGGATGGTTTAACGATTTAACAAATATTCTTCAACTTTTTTTACCGCGTGATGATAGCTTGCCTTCAACGCTCCTTCTGAAGTTTCTAATACCTTACTCATCTCTTCATAAGGCATTTCGTCAAAATAGCGAAGATTAAAAACTATTCGTTGCTTTTCAGGTAATGCTAAAATAGCCTGTTGTAACTTCCATTCGGCGGCTGTAGTATCGAAGTTCTTATCCGCCTTCAGGGTAGTGTGCAAATAATCGTTTTCTTCGTCAATACTAGCTGCCATCTTTCTTTTCTTGTTGTTAATGAATGTAATACTTTCATTAGTGGCAATTCGATATAACCAGGTATATAATTGAGATTCACCCTTGAAATGATCCAGACCTTTCCATACACGAATAAATGTGTTTTGTATCACATCATCCGCATCGTCGTGCGAGATGACCATGCGGCGAATGTGCCAGTATAATTTCTGTTGATACTTTTTTACGATATGCGTAAATGCAGAATCCCTCTCTGTAGGGTTCTTAAAACGTATTAATAACTCTTCGTCAGATAGCATCATATTGTATAGGATGCCAGCACATTGCTGTTAGTGTTTACGGGCTATGACCTTCAACGCTGCTTCAACAATGTTTGGTGTGTCCACACCATACTTGGTTAGCAACTCTTCAGGTTTTCCACTTTCACCGAAAGAATCATTAACTGCGACCAACTCGACCGGACAAGGTTCGTTTGATCCTAAAACCGATGTTATGGATTCTCCCAATCCACCGGCACGCTGATGTTCTTCGGCTGTAACCACACACTTTGTTTTGCGGGCACTTAGTATGACTGCTTCTTCGTCCAAAGGTTTAATGGTATGAAAATTAATAACCTCTGCTGCTATTCCTTTTTCAGAAAGAATGCGTGCTGCCTCAATAGCTTTCCAAACCAAGTGGCCACAAGCCATAATGCTTACATCCCTCCCTTCGGTAAGCAACTGTGCTTTACCAATCACAAATGGATCACTCTCCAAAGTGAAGTTGGCCACTTTCGGACGACCAAAACGTAGATAAACCGGTCCTATATATTCCGCTATGGCCATTGTGGCTAATTTTGTTTGATTGTAATCGCAGGGTACAATCACAGTCATACCAGGCAGCATCTTCATCATACCAATGTCTTCAAGAATCTGGTGAGTAGCGCCGTCTTCACCAAGGGTTAATCCTGCATGCGAAGCACAAATTTTTACATTTTTTCCCGAATAGGCTATAGACTGTCGAATCTGATCGTAAACACGACCGGTTGAGAAATTGGCAAAAGTTCCGGTGTAAGGAATTTTCCCTCCTATGGTTAAACCTGCTGCTACACCCATCATATTGGCTTCAGCTATACCTACCTGAATAAATCTCTCCGGGTATGTTTTGATAAATTCATCAATACGGAGAGAACCAGCCAGGTCGGCTGCAAGGGCTACAATGTTAGAATTCTTTTTTGCAGCTTCAAAAAGCCCTGCGCCATAGCCGGCGCGTGTTTCTTTCTTGTCGTTGTCGGAATATTCAAACAAACGGATATCAAAGCCTTTCGCTGATGTTGCTCCCTGAGTTGATTGTGATGTTGCGCTCAATGGTATCGGTGGTTTTTTTAGCTGATTTGTAACGGTACAATATCTTGTATGTACCAGGTTGCAAAGCTAAAGTCTCCGTGCCGCCGTTTTGAGCCAACTCGTATATTTTTTTCCACTCGTTATCCTCATAATTAAAAACCGAGCCATATCCCACCTGTTGCTTCATCAGGCTCAAAATGCCCGGAACAGGAATTTCTATGCTCGTGGTTTTACTTTGGTCAACCTTGATATTGCTCATTTTCAGGCGAGGTAAGGTCATAAACTCCAAATCGTAAGTGCCACAGAGATATTTTTCTGTACTGTTCATTTGCTGAACATGCATCGTTCCGTAGCTGTCGAGTTCGCGAATAATACATTTCAGCTTATTGTTAATGTTGTTATTGATAGTACCACTGCTGAGTTTGAGTTCAAGAAAACCTTGTGCAGCCGGAATTTCAACCCATGTGTTTCGCTCTTTTTCAATCTTAACATTCTTCTTTTCAACTGGGGGAAGTGTATGTACTAAAATATTGTATGAGGTTACCGGATCAATATCTATGGTGTCCGGTGTTCCGCGGTATGTGATTGTGTGATAAATATTATAATCTGTGAAGCCTGTGCTAGCGTCATAAAAAGTCATGTTCACATCTGTTTCTGTAGGCTTTTTCTCTTTATCAAGCAAGGCAACCTGTATTGTTGCCGGGGACAATACTGTTTGAATAATGGTGCTTAGGTTTTGCTTAAATTCTTCGGGTTCTTTAGGGTTTATATAGTTACCAATACACTCAAACTTGGCATTTAATCTTTCATCTACGTTCATTCCTATAATAAATGGTTTCAGAACAATGCGGTTTTTCTGCAGCGATGCTGAAATAGCACATGGGTCAGCACCACAGGATTCTTCACCATCTGTAATAATAATGATAACATTTCGTGCTGTGCTGTCTTTAGGAAAGTCGTTTACAGTTTGTTCAAGAGAATAGCCAATTGGTGTTACTCCATTTGGAGTTAATTTTTTTACAAAATCTTTAATGTAGTATGCATTGTCTTTACCAAAAGGCACACACAGTTTACTGTCAATACAATCATTCTTAACTACCGGACTTTGAAATCCATAAACCCTAAGTGCTATTTCTACATTTGGTTTCCGCTTCAATGTGTCTATAATATCCACCAACGCCTGTTTGGCAACCGACATCCTGTTAGGTCCTGATTCCATCACATCTTTTCTGCCACTCCAACTATCCATCATACTTCCCGAAGCATCGAAAATGAATAAGATGCGTGTTACCCCTTCCTGCTTTGGAGGAACAGGTTGTGACTGACTTCCAACATACAAAAAGGAAAGAATGACACTGTATAAGAAAATTGTTAACCAAGATCGCATCGAAGTCAATGTTACGCTTGCAATGCATAACGAACAAATATGATGCTAAATGATATGCCCTATGTAATAGTGCCTGATGTGAAATTATGTACACTAATTGCTACTCACGCTTTCTGCTATCCATCCAAATGGTAACCGGACCATCATTAATAAGCTGTACCTTCATATCAGCGCCAAATATTCCTGATGGAACCTCTTTGTTCAATAAAGTGCTGAGTTGAGTTTTAAAATACTCATATAATGGAACAGCTTGTTCCGGACGAGCAGCTTTGATAAAAGATGGACGATTTCCCTTTTCGTAGGATGCATGTAAAGTAAATTGGCTTACCACCATTACATTGCCATCTATGTCAGTAACTGCAAGATACATCTTGCCTTCAGCGTCTGAAAAAATTCGCAGCATTGATATTTTTTTCGCCAGCCAGTCTGCATCACTTTTTTCATCAGCTTCTTCAATGCCTACCAACACTAATAAGCCTTGTTGAATTCTTCCGGTTAACTCTCCATCTGAAATCACTGAAGCTTCAGCTACTCTTTGAATTACTACGCGCATGTTTAGTCGTAAATTTTTTCGTCTGTTTCCAGTTCATCAATAATGCCTAGATAACTGTTGTAACGGGAAACAGCAATCATACCATTTTTTAATGCCGCGAGCACAGCGCAACCGGGTTCGTTGATGTGTACACAATTATTAAAACGACATTGATGAAGCAATCGCTCCATCTCTGGAAAGTAGTGTGATACTTCTTCTTTATTAAGATCTAAAATTCCAAACTCTTTGATTCCCGGTGTATCAATAATTTCTCCGCCATCAGGTAATTCAAATATTTCTGCAAAAGTGGTTGTATGTGTTCCTTTTTGATGAAAGCCTGACAAAGCGCCTGTACGCAGATTCAATCCCGGTGCCAACAGATTAATCAAGGTAGATTTTCCTACACCTGAGTTGCCCGATAACAAGGAGAGTTTATGTTTCATTTCATTTTTCAGTTCACCCACTCCATTTCCGTTTTGTGCTGAAACATGAAATACATGATATCCTGCTTTTGTATAAATATGTGTTAGGTTAGTGAGTTTCTCCTTATCCACATCATCGTAAATATCAACCTTGTTAAAAACAATAACAGCAGGTATATGGTAAGCCCCTGCTGTTACCAGAAAGCGGTCTATAAAGCCTACCGGTGTCATGGGTTCTTTAACAGAAACAATTATTAATACCTGATTGAGGTTGGTAGCAAGAATATGTTCTGCTGTTCTGTTTCGCGACGATTGGCGAATGATATAATTATGACGAGGTAAAATTTCGCCAATAACATAATCATTTCCGTGCGTATCTTTTTCTACCAATACCCAATCACCTATAACAACAGGATTAGTAGAACGCCTATCCACCAATCGCAGCTTACCCTTAATTCTACAGGACAATAATTGTTTGTCTTCGGTTTTTACCTGATACCAACTACCTGTTGCCTTTACAACGCGGCCTTTAATCATAGCTAAGCGCTAACATACTGATGAACCGCATCAACCATACTTCGTATCAACTCCGCATCTTTTTCAATAGCATTACCAACAACTATTACGTCTGCTCCTGCAGCACAGGCTCGGGTAGCTTTTTCGGGGGTGTTAATTCCACCTCCAATAATTAACGGTAGCTGTATGTTGTTTTTCACAGAACGAATCATTCGTGGCGATACAGGATTTATTGCCCCACTGCCCGCATCCATAAAGATAAGTTTTAAACCAAGCAATTCGCCGGCAATAGCCGTACTGACAGCTATTTCTGTTTTATCGGATGGTATGGGTTTGGTTTGGCTAACATAAGTAACCGATGTTTCGCGACCACCATCTATTAGTATATATCCTGTAGAAATAATTTCGAGAGAGCTTTTACGCAGTTTTAATGCTGCTTCAACATGCTGCCCTATCAGCCACTCAGCATTTCGACCGGATATGAGTGACAATAATAACAAAGCATCAGCGCTTTCGCTTACTTGTTTATTACTGCCGGGAAAGAGTACTACCGGAATATCGGATCTTTCTTTAACACGCTTCACACAGTATTCCAGCTCATCGCGTACTAATAAACTGCCTCCAATAAATATATAATCTACATGACACTCCAAAGCCAGATCAATAGTTTGATCTAAATGAGGTTGATACACTTTATCGGGGTCAATGAGCACGGCTAATTTTTTATCACCGTTTTCCGCTGCTGCTTTAATCGTAGAATATATATCGGCCATGAAATATGACAAACCTAATTAAAAAATAAAAAAGCCTCTGCTGAATAAGCTGAGGCTTTTGAAAATACTGGTTTTAATTTTTTACTTATTTCTTAATTTCAACTTCAACACGGCGGTTAACCTGATAATTTTTCTCGAAAAGTTGTTTTCCTTCTCCCTCTGATTTTACTTCAATACGAGAAGCATCTACATTATAGTACTTAACCAAGAAATCTTTAACGGCATCAGCGCGTTTCTGACCAAGTTTAGAGTTTGAGGATTCAGAACCATTCACGTCTGTATGACCATAAATAGCAATTGCGTTACTATTTTGTTTCATATACTTCGCTAACCCGGCTAATTCTGGATAGTATACCGGTTTAATAGTTGAACTATTGTTGTCAAAGTAAATTGTTGGAGGAACATAACCACCACCTGCATTTTTCACATCATCTTTTGTTGCAAAGTCCTGCTTGATAGTTTTACCTTCCTGGTTAACCAAAGTACCTGGTTTAGTATTAGGCTCTTTATCTAAGGCATCAGGAACACCGTCACCATCAGTATCAACTGCTTTACCATCGGCATCAACAGTTGCACCTTTGGGCGAGAATTGGTCAGTATCTTTATAATCAGGAACACCATCGCCATCTGTATCAATTGCGCGTCCTGATCCATCTACAACAGCACCAGCTGGTGTATTAGGCTCTTTATCGAAAATATCTGATACACCGTCATTATCTGTATCGGTTGACAATTTGCGGATTTTGTCGCTCAGCATCTGGTAATCATCATACATTACTTCGGTTGGATCCATCCACTCAATATAATCAATGTTTTCGTCTTTGCCTGCGAATTTGTATGTTAAAGTCAATGCAGATAAGCTATACTTATCATTATTTTTCTTAAATGAACTCTTAGGGAAGTATGAATATCCGTCAAGTTTGTCACTCATTAAAAAATGAGTAGTGTGTTCAAGACCTACATCAAGTCTTTTAGAAATTTTATACTTAACACCTAATGAAAAAGGGAAATCTAATTCTGAAGTTTCAGGACCTGATTTACCTTTTAAATAACCACCAATTCCGGTATTGTTGCCGGTTACTGGATCTACATATGGCTTGTCATAAGATACTCCCTCAGCAATTCCATCACCGGGTAAATCCTTAATAATGGTTTCAAATGAGGACAATCCAACTCCGATTGCAGTATAAACACCGAAACGACGACCGTGATTACCTTTTTGATTCGCCTTAGCTAATCCCATAGCCAAGTTTGTAAGATTGATGTAACCTGAAACACTTCCGTGCATCACATTTGCGTCAAAATAAATCGGACCAGGGAAACCCAGGTTCCTGTATATGTTTTTATCTTCTTTAACTGTGGTATCCATATCAGAAATGCCAAGGATCTGATGATAAGCGAAGTTTCCTTGTATACCGAAAACGCTTGAGAACATATGGTTGAATGAAACTCCAAAACCGGGCTTCATTTCACTTTTCCCACCAGAGCTGCGCCATCCGAAATCGTTTGCTCTGATGTCAGTATAAGTTTCTGTTAAACCTACTTTCAGAGTTAAACTGTTACCTCTGAAGTACTTCTTCGGAGAGGTTTGCATTTGTGCAATTGCCAGATTAGTCGTAACAAAAAATACTAGAATAATTGGCAAAGATTTTAAAATAGATTTGATCATAATGATGAATTTTTTTAAGAGGGTGCGGCAAATATAACCGTTAAAACGTATTTTCCTAATGACTTATAAACAATGCCTTTCAACCAAGCGTATTATTATCAGAAACGCAAGGATAATCCAAGTAATAAATGGCGCTGTTCAAAATATCGGGCAGGGTTATCAGGCGGCAAACCATAAGAACGGGAGTCGCGTGGATCAAGGTAACGCGGGTCGCGCCACTCTGTTGGCACGTCGTCACCGGGCCTCCATGCTCTACCGGTTACTGGATTGATGATAGCTGAGTTTTTATTGTTTAGTGCATTGTTGATTTCAAACGAAACCGCAAACTCCATATTCTTCAACTTAAACCATTTACGTCCGCTGATATTCAACCAAAAGTTGCCAACCGATAATTTAGAGTTAAGATTATTGGGGTTATTATCCATTTCATAAATCGGACGGCCACTGAATTCCTCATACCCTTTTAGTAAATACGGTGTATATCGTCGTCCTGTTCTATAAATAGCCTCGGTATAAATGTTAAATCTGTTTAACCATTTCTTACCCCACAAACCTTCTTTTTCATTCCATTTAAAAATGGCGTAAGTCTTTGCATCTATCGGTGAGTCCCACAACAAAAAAAGTTCTTTTGCACTTACCGTATTACCTGTTTGCAAAATATCCGCTATGCTCTGGTTAGCTGAATTGCTTTGACCTGTTGACACACTATATGAGAAAGATGTAGTGCTTTCAAACCAACGTTTAATACGTTTAGTATAACTCACTTCCAGTCCGCGAACCCTTGCATAATCGGAGTTGATGCGAATAGTGCGTGCCACTTCTCTTCCACTGACATCTACTATTAATACTGATGCTGATGTTATAAAATCGTATTTATCTTTCCAGTATGCAGCTAAAGTCAATGCATCATTTTGAGACAGCTGTGATTTTAATCCCAGCTCATAAGAAATATCCACTTCGGGATTGAGATCGGGATTGCCAATACGGCGCAGCGTAGAGCGGTCGGCAAAGTTGGGATCGAGGCCGGTGTAAACAAAGCTGGGGTGCGGGTCAACCATGCTATGACCATAGTTGAAGTACATCACCTGATTTTCTTTGATGGGGAATGACGCAGCTATTTTTGGCAGAATACGCATTTTCATACGACGGCCAAAAACCGAAACCGTGTTATTCAAATAGCTCTGACGAATGGCATCTGCAATTGGCGATTCAGGGTTGTTTATCGCGTCATCCACAAATTTTCCGGGGAACCAGTATTCATAACGCAATCCCACATCGGCTATCAATCCTCGGAACTTGTATTTCTCTGAAATGAAGAAAGAGCCTTTCACTAATGTTGCCTTCCACACATCGCTCAAATCACCTAAACGAAACGACTGTGTGTATTCACCATTAGCCAACTGTATGGGAGCGCCAATCCAGGGACGGGTTATGTCTATCCAGCGCATTTCCTGTGATTTGATTTCACCGCCAAAAAACAAACGGCTCAATGTGTTTTTAGAATAAAGGCTGTTGCTGAATTTTAAAGTATTGGTTTCTACATAGTGGTCGTGCCAAAGGGTGGCAATGCCACCATTGTTGTAAAACCCTGACGACGGATTTACAAATACTATAGAGTCGTTGGGGTTAAATACTTCTGTAGGAAAATCCACAATAGAACGCGGGTCGAATTCCGCGTTCACTACATCGGGCCTCCACGGACGGCCATTGGCATCGGCGCGCAGATGCACAAACAAGCGCGAGAGTGTGATGCGGTATGAATAGGTGGGTTTTGGTGTATTGATATATTGTATCACCTGCATATTGGCATCGTGCGTAAAGGTGTTGGCGTTGTCGGGGGTTTGTAAAAACTCAAACTGATAGCCCGGCAGGTAACCGATATCGTTACCGGTGATGCGCAGCATATTTACATCCTGATTAATGTTTAACGATTTCAGATAAGTAAAGGACAACTTGCTTGTTTGTGATAAATCATAATTCCACTTGGTCATAATAGCCCAGCGGTTATCCTGCCGCGGACTCCAAAAGGTCTGATTGGGATAGATGGAAGAGTACAGTTGATCGGCGGGCAACTTGATATAGGTATCGGAGAAGTTAGCTTTGCCCGATACAAAATATTTCAGCTTGGGTTTGCTTTCGGTTTTTTTCAAAACCAAAGGCCCCCCCAGCGAAACCTCAGCTATGGTTTGGTTGAAAGAAGCATTCCATCCACTGTTAAAACCAAAATTGTCCTGCTTCACTAAGGCACTGGCAGAAAATTTATTACCACCGCTGCGCGTTTTGGTATTCACCACACCGGCTGTGGCGTTACCAAAGTCCACATCACTGCTGCTGGTGTTCACCTCTACATTGTCTACGGCATTACTGCCTATGTCTATACCGAAACCCGTACCAGCAAGTGGATCGGTGGCGGATACATCATCAATAAAAAATCCGGTTTCGTAAGTGCGGCCACCACGTATATGCACGCCTTCGGGGTTTTGTATGACACCGGTTTGAGTGTTCAGTATGCCTTGTATGTTTCGGTTAGGTGCCGACTCTATCACATCTTTACTTACCTGTTTCACAGACTTAGCATCTTCCACATCCACCAATGGTTTTTGACCAATGATGACAATGTTCTGATCAATGGTGAAGGCTGAGGTTTTCATTTCTATGTTCAGCAGTTTGCTTTCACCGTCTTTCAATTTGATACCGGTAAACAGCATTTTTTCATAACCTATATAAGAGCACTCAATATTGTATGTGCCGGCTGCAATGTTTTCTATTTTATACTTGCCCTCAATGTCGGTAATGGAACCTAATGATGTTCCTTTAATAACTACGGTTACTCCTATTAACGCTTGCTTGTCTTTGGCATCGGTTATGACACCATACACAGAAGCCTTTTGCGCCAGCGTATGAAAACCGAGAGCCATTAAATAAGAAACAAGTAATAGTGTGCGCATAAAAGCGCGGCTAATGTAATTGTTTTTAAGAGTTGCATACACCCAACTTCAGCCCGACATTTTAACTGATTGTTAAATGAAATCGGACACAACACATTTCCGCAGGGCTGAACTAATGATGTCTATATTTGTTCACCATAACAATTCAACAAACCTTTTAACAAAAAAACTAAAACACATGGCTTTTACATTACCCGAGTTACCCTATGCGCAAGACGCCCTGGAACCACACATCGATTCCATGACTATGCAGATACATCATGGCAAACACCATGCTGCCTATGTTAATAATCTGAACAACTCTTTAGCCGGTAAGCCCGAAGAGCATCAATCTCTGGATGAAATTATTCGCAACATCAGCAAGTTTCCTATGCCGGTGCGCAACAACGGCGGCGGCCACTGGAACCATAGTATGTTCTGGAACATTCTTTCTCCCAATGGCGGACAAGCGTCTGACGATTTAACTGCTGCTATCCATGCTTCCTTTGGTTCTGTGGACACTTTTAAAGAGCAGTTTAACAATGCCGGTGCTACACGTTTTGGTTCGGGATGGGCCTGGCTGATTGTAAATGCCGATAAGAAGCTGGTTGTTTGTTCCACCCCTAATCAAGATAATCCATTGATGGATATTGCAGAAGTAAAGGGCACACCTATATTGGGACTTGATGTGTGGGAGCATGCCTACTATTTAAAGTATCAGAACCGCAGACCGGATTATATACAGGCGTTCTGGAACATTATTAACTGGAATGAAGTAAATCGCCTGTTCAAAGAGGCGATGAAATAAGAGACGACAATATTACTATTCAATCAAACCGCTCTGGTTTTTTTGGGGATTAGGTTAGTGTAAATATTTTGTTGAATAAATTGAGGTATTCGACGAATTTGCCGCGAGCTCTTTTTGATGCACTTATTCTAAACTAAAGTGTTTTTTTATTCGCAACATTCTTAGCGTATTCCATCTACTCGCCTTGCCTGCTTTTTCCATGGTAAAATGTACTTGTCCTGCATGTGCAGCTTGCACATTCCATGTTCCTTCTTTATTCTGCTTATTATTTAAATAATTGATTGCTTCTGCCATTCTATTGTCCCATTTCAGCCCTGCATATTGAAAAAAATCCATAGCTCGCAGAATATCATATTTCCATCGGCAGGGATAGGTTAACTTAAGAAAGTTTTTGTTAATTATTTGTCCTGTTCGCTCTGATAAAAAAAGCTTGTGTATCAGGATAAATTCAATACTTGTTTTTATAGCTTCAGATATTTCTTTATTTCTATAGTTGTATCCTGCTTTCTTAAATTCGGTAAACCCTTCGAGAACGGAAAGGGTGGAGTGTAACGAACTGTGTTTGGCTCCGCTTCTTATTGAGCGACAGTTAAAACCTCCGTCAGGCATGACCTCATCTAGAATACTGTCAACGACGGATTGAAGTTTGGTTTCAGGTGTCTTGAAGTACGAAGCATAATTCAGGAACATGCCGTTGACACACACATCACTATGTTCAGTCTTACTTGGACCCAATCGGATCCCGCCATCATCTGCAATGTTGTCTTGTAAAATAATTTTAATGGTTTCCTGAATGATCTTATTACTTGTAGGTAAATTTAAATTGCGCAGATCAAGCAAGGTGTAATGAGTTGAAATCCATTTTGGTTGATAGAATCTGTCTCCCCAATGACCATTGGGATTGCGTTTAGATAAAAAGGCCATACCCCACCCTTCATTTGCAATTCGTTCCTGAAGCTTCTTATTATCACTTTCCAACAAATCACGCCATACCTGGTATTGAATAGATACATCCCCTTCCAATAGCCAGTTAATTATTTTTGAATTGTACATATACAATTATGCAGGAGTTATATCTAGCCTATAAAATAATGCTTGTAATTTATTTTTTCCAACGCTCAAGGCTAGGAATGGTTCTGGTGCCCAGCCAAGCTAGAATACCATTAATTCCACTTTGCTTCATTTGCTGAATGCAAAATTTCTGCATCTTTTGTGCGGTGTCAATTTCAGGTGGGGTAAGAAATTCTCCGGCCTCATAGCACATGGAGCAGTACTTCTTGCTTATGGACCCATCTTTTTCCGTTCCTCCTCCTTTTTTATCCTTCTTTAGTGGAAAACCACAGCTTTGGCAAAATTTATATTCTTTCATTGTGATTTTATTATTTAAAGATTTTCTCTTGTTCTAATTACAGTTCAAGTTGGTTTGTGAAAGTAGTTTTCATGTTTCATTTTTCCAAATGTAATATGATCAATTAGATAAGTATGATGTGTTTTATGCTTTGTAAATTGATTTAGCATAAAGGAAAGAGAGAAGTTTAATAACTACGCTCGAAATAAAATTGGTTACAATTTCTTAAGATAAATGCGAATCAACTAAAATGAAAGAATAACTCTGCTAGTATTATTTGTCAATTAATTAGAGTTATAAGATTGTATTCTTTAATTTCTAAAAGGGAGCTTTCATCATATAAAGGAAAGTCTGCTATTTATCTGATAAAATTCTTTTAATCCATTTTTCAGTTCATCAACTGCTATAGAGTCAACATTTCCGGTCTAATAAATTGACTTTTTTATCATCACATATTAAAGTCATAAATAATATCGTTATTATGATTAGCTGTCGTCTCATTTCAATGAACAGTAACATAGAATTGTGATATTACTATTCACACCTGACATGCTCAATAGAAGCGTACTATAAAATAAATCGTTTGTTGAAAGAAGCCAACATATAATTATCTATAAACTGTATCGGTAGTGAATTAATGCCTGATTAATACAGTCTCATTAGGATTGTGTTTATGTTTAAACAGAATAATAAATAAAATTGCCACAATGAGTGCATAAATTGAAAAACAAAGCCATATGGAATGCCAGTTTTTTAAACCATTGTCTGCTGTGAAATAATTCTGTATTACAAAGCCACTGACCATACTTCCCAAAAAAGCACCTACGCCATTAGTAATCATCATGAATAATCCTTGTGCGCTTGCCCTAATTTCAGCATTGGTGCTAGCCTCAATAAACAACGAACCCGATATATTAAAAAAGTCGAATGCCATACCATAAACAATACAAGACAAGATAATCATCCATAATCCACTACCAGGATCACCAAAAGCAAATAAACCAAAACGCAAGACCCAAGCTAACATAGAAAACATCATGATATTTTTAATTCCGAAACGCTTCAAAAAGAAAGGAATGGTTAGGATAAATACAGTCTCTGAAATTTGAGAAATTGACATTATAATGGTTGAATATCTCACTACAAATGAATCCGGTCCATATTCCGGAATATTTTTAAAATCATCCAGAAAAGTATCGCCATACATATTGGTTAACTGTAACGCTGCACCTAGGAACATCGAAAAAATAAAAAACAGCGCCATTTTATACTGAGTTAATAATCTAAAGGCATTCAATCCAAGCATTTCAACCCATGATGCTCCCGAAGCAATATAACGTTGCGGTGTGCACTTTGGTAAAGTAAATGAATACACCCCTAACGCTATTGCAGCAACTCCTGCGATAATAAACTGGTTAGCATTTGTTTTACTTCCGGTAAGGTTTGTAACCCACATTGCGGCTATAAAACCAATTGTACCCCACACTCGAATCGGTGGAAAAACAGAAATAACATCAAAGCCATTATCCTTAAGAATTCTATAAGAAATAGAATTGGACAATGATATTGTAGGCATATAACATATCATTGCAGCAAAAAAAATATAATAGAGTGCATCAGCATCTTTTACATGGGGTATCAATAATAAAATAAGACCATATATAAACTGTAAAATTCCATATAACCTTTCACCGTTCATCCATTTATCAGCTATAATTCCAATGATAGCCGGCATTAGGACCGATGAGAGTGCCAGAGTTGAGAAAATAGCACCCAATTGAATCCCTGTTCCAATATTATTTGAAAAAAAATATGTGGCCAAGGTAATCAGCCATGCTCCCCAAACGAAAAATTGAAAAAAACTGAGGAGTGTAAGGCGCAATCTGATGGTCATGTATCTTGTTAAAAATTAATTTTTAGAAACGAAAAATAAACATTTCTAATTGCCGGAACAACTTAACCAAGATATGCTTTACAAGCTAGTTCAACTGACCATATTCAAGTTTAGCCAAGACGAGTTGTGTAATTTCACGCGCACTTTGCGGAGAGCAAAAGCCGGTGACCACTCCGGTAATGTGAAGTGTAATAGTGTCTTGCGGTGCACTATTGAGTTCTCGAATTTGTATACTGATATTAATGTCTTTGTTTTTGAACTCGTGATAGCGGCTGTTGTTGCTGATTTTGCTTATTAGATATTTTACCTGATTGTTCTTGTTTTCTTCTTCAAAATCCTTAATTCGCTGGTCGGGAAATCCTATATAAGAAGAAGCGCTTTCGTAGTTGGTAATTAAAGAATCACCATGAGGTTTGTGCTGATTAATATGCAATACCATTTGGGCCATCTCTATATTGAAGTAACCTGCCTGCACCAGTATATAGGTGATAATGAGTATGCTGAGCAACGATGCGGTGATGTTTTTAATCATGATACAAACTTAATGTTCGCTTGTGGATTTATTATATAGCGGATGATGCAGCAAAACAGTTTGCCGCAGATACTCCCGATCAAGGTGGGTATATATTTCAGTAGTGGTGATGGAAACGTGACCCAGCATTTCCTGCACAGCTCGTAAGTCGGCACCACCTTCTACGAGGTGTGTGGCAAAGGAATGTCGAAAGGTATGCGGACTGATACTTTTTTTGATGCCTGCTTTTTTTGCTAAATCTTTGATGACCATAAATACAAATACGCGCGATAGTTTAGTCCCGAGGCGATTCAGAAAAACGAAGTTTTCTGAATTTGATTTTACATTTTGGTGTGTACGTACCAGTTGCACATAGTTGGTGATGTGTTTGATAGCGTCGTTACCAATGGGTACTAATCTTTCTTTATCGCCTTTACCAATTACTTTAATGAACCCAATATCAAAAAATAAATTAGAAAGACGCAGGTCAACCAACTCACTTACACGCAGCCCACTGCTATAGAGTGTTTCAAGCATAGCTCGGTTGCGCATGCCGTCGGTGGTGCTATGGTCTATGAAAGAAAACATTTTTTCAATCTCTTCCAGGCCCAATACATCAGGCAGCTTTCGCCGCAGCTTAGGACCTTCTAATAGTTCGGCCGGATTGGAGTCATTGAGGTCTTCGATGATCATGAACTTATAAAAAGCGCGCAAGCCGGATATGATGCGAGCCTGTGAGTAATCAGCCATGCCACATTCGTGAATATATTTTACAAAGAGTTGAAGATCTTGCAAGGAAAGTTCAACCGGAGATTTCTGCATATTTTTCTCCTGAACAAAAGAATGGAGCATGGCAATATCATGCATATAAGCTTGCACCGAATTCTTAGATAAGGAGCGTTCCAACTTGAGATAAGATTCAAAACCCCTGATGGTACTATACCAATCCATAACGGCAAAGTAATGGAGTAAGTAGTGCAGAAGTTATAAATGCTGTGAACTGCAAAGTGTAATATTGTATAGTTATGAGTAAAGAGAAACGCATCATCATCATAAACGGACCTAACCTGAATCTGCTTGGTCAACGCGAAACAAGTATTTATGGTCATACAAGTTTCGATGATTTTTTTTCTGAGTTGATTCAAGAATTTCCGGATATACATTTAGAGTATTATCAAAGTAGCAGCGAAGGCAATTTGATAGACGAGTTGCACCGCGTAGGTTTTACTTATGATGGTATTGTATTGAATGCCGGAGGATATGCACACACATCAGTTGCATTGGCAGATGCCATAGCTGCCATTGATGCTCCGGTGATTGAAGTGCACATCAGCAATGTATTCAACCGCGAGGTATACCGTCATCATTCGTGGCTAACGGCCAAGTGCAGAGGCTTGATTTGCGGACTGGGATTAAAAGGCTACGAACTGGCAGTGCGTGCCCTGGTGGAACCTTAGTTCAGATTTGGATTTTCGGGAATGTTGGCTATGAACTTAAACTGTTCTCCCATATTCAACAATACATTACGCCAGACTTTGGTGGAGTCTGTTTCAAAAACGAATTCGCTCTTAGCCGGAGAAAGTATCCAGGATTTTGTTTCCATTTCGTCTTCTATTTGTCCGGCATCCCAACCAGAGTAGCCCAGAAAAAACTTGACTTCGTCCGGAGCAATCTGTTTGGTGTCGATCAGCAATTTCAGTTTCTCAAAATCGCCACCCCAATAAATACTATCTGCAACCTGTTTGCTGTTGTCAATTAAATCGCCGCGTGTGGTAATGAAATGAATGGTATCCTTTTCAACCGGGCCACCTTCGTAGAGCATAAAGTCGTCTGACGGGAAATCGTCAAGGGCTTCGCTTACTTTAATGCCAGTAGGTTTGTTGAGTACAAATCCGAATGAGCCATCAACTGTTTTGTGGCACAGCAATACCACGGTATGCCGGAAATGCGGGTCTTCCATAAAGGGTTCTGCTACTAATAATATTCCTGACTGAATCTCCGGTGGATTTGACATTTCTGAATCTAAGTGTTTTAGGAAGATTTTAATACAGGCTTCATAGGTAAGTACGCTGCAATTCCTATCTTCACGGCCTCGAAATTAATAACTATCATGAAAAAAATTTTACTTGTCGCTGTTAGCTTAATGTTCAGCAACTTATTGTTGGCACAGTTGCCTTGTACAAAGCTTTTTTTTAGCGAATACATTGAAGGCACAGGAAACAATAAAGCGCTTGAAATTTATAACCCCGCCCAACAGAGCATAGATATGTCGAAGTACAAAGTATTTGTATCATTCAACGGTGGTGCATCTGTTACATCGAAAGTACTTTCCGGTTCACTTGCGCCAGGAGGTACATATATCATAGTCCACTATCAGGCACCTGATTCAAATACGCTTTTTCCACTATCGAATATTAAACAAACAGGAACATGGTTTAATGGCAATGATGCGATAGCATTGATAGATACTGTAACGGGTGATACGTTAGACATCATAGGAACAATAGGTGAGGACCCGGGCACTAACTGGCCTATTACATCCGGCGGAAGTACTGAAAATTATACTCTGGTCAGAAATGCTGACGTGCACGTTGGATCAACAAATTGGATTTCAGGACAGACACAATGGACTTCTTATCCTCAAAATACTTACACATTCCTTGGTTCACATTCAATGAATCCTTGTCCGATTGTTTCAACACCTATTATTTCCATGTTAAATGTCAAACAATTTGTTTCCGAAATAGATGGCGATGTGAATGTGAAAATGATTATAGAGAATCCATCAGCCAACGCCACTTCTGTAACATTAAGTGTGCTGCCCGGAGGCACTGCCACTGAAGGTGCAGATTACACATTACCTGATCCGATTACAGTAACTTTTCCTGGTAACAGCAGCGACACCCAAACAGTTACTATTCCTATTATTAATGATGCTGATATAGAGTCAACTGAATTTTTTTTATTGAAGATTTCAAATCCCACTAATAACGCATTGATTGATTTATCTACTGACTCCATAATAATTCTTGACGATGATATTAGTATTGAACCGCCAACTGTTTTCTTTTTGTCAGCTTCACAAAATTGTCCTGAAGAAACAAACAGTTGTGCAGTACAAATTGAAATATTCGGTCCAAACAATAACCCTACATCTGTAAATGTTAATCTGCTTTTGGCTCAAACAACGGCAACACCAGGAGTTGACTTTACTTACACCAATACCACTGTAACCTTTCCCGCTAGCAGCAGCACGTCTCAATTGATTAGTGTGGGGATCACAGACGACGTCATTTATGAAGGAAATGAAGCTATTGCTTTGATTCTTGCTAACCCTACCAATAATGCAACCATCGGAACCAACAATAAGAATATTTTAACTATTGTGGAAAATGACCCGAACAGTGTGTTCCCTGTTACAGAAGGTGCTTTCACTATTATACCTAATCCCGTAAAAAATCAAACGATGATTGCTGCACCTGTTTATATGGAAAGCATTCGAGTTTATAATACTTTGGGGCAATTGGTAAGTTCTGTAAATCTGTTGAACTCCACTTCATATTATGCAGATTACTCTGATCTGATGAGCGGCACATACATTATAGAGTTAACCACTCAAAGCGGACAAGTTTTGCGTCACCGTATGATTAAACTTTAATATCGTTCACTATTTCGTAACAATTCATGAAAAACCCGTTGCATAAGATCACACTCATTGCAACGGGTTTTTTGTTTGTTAGCCTGGGGGTTTTTTCTCAGTCGCGAAGCGATTCAACGACCAATTCCATTTCGTTGCGTGTGAATAATTTCTCATACATGCGCAACTATGAATATTACAATAATATTCAAAAAGGCTATACTCTTTTTGGAAACGCAATAACACCTGTGCTTGAATTTTCTAACAATAGCCAAGGCTTTAGATTGCAGACTGGTGCATTTTTACAACAAGACTTTGGCAACACGAAACTTAGAAGAGTACTGCCTGTGATTTCATTAACAACAAGAAGAAAGTATTTACTTGTTACTACTGACAATCCTACACCACAATTCCGTAAAGAGTGGATGTTCAGAATGGGAACATTGATTAACTCTGACTATCATTACTTTCCTGAGGCTTTATACAACCGTGATCAACTTGTGTTTAATCCCGTGGAATACGGCACACAGTTCAGGTACAGGAACAATTATGTAAAAACTGATCAATGGATAAACTGGCAACGAATGATATATTACGACAGCAAAGGCAACGAGCGATTTCAGGCCGGTCTTTCTGTTATTGCAAGAAATTCAAACGACTCGCTCCAATTTCATTTATCCGTTCCTCTCTATGCTATGGCACATCACAGTGGTGGTCAAATAGGAATTCCCGGTATGTCTGAACCCGGAGGTACTACATTAAATTTCAGTGGTGGTGCTTTTATTCAAAAATATTATCCTGATGCAATGGTGAATTTATGGAGCGTAGGTGCTTTGTACTACTTGAGTCATACAGATATGAGCAGAACAGTTGGAATGCCTGTTAACGGCACTGCAATAGAAGCAATTGCAATTATTAACTTGCTGAAGAATTTTTCGGCTTCAATAAGCTACTGGCAGTCGCAGGATTTTTACGCACCATATGGTCGTTTTATTACTCAAAGTAGAAGCTCTGTTTATACGGATAAAGAGGCATACTTACCACAGAGACAATTAATGTTTTTGAAAGGATTATATCGATATCAGATCAACAATTTACTTCATGTGAGTGTTGAAGCAGAGCCCTACTATAACCTAAATGAATCGCTGTTTGAATACGCATATCACGTGTTGATTCATTACAACTTTGGGTCTGTATTGTACCAAAGTAAGTAAACAGTACTTTAGTTTATTGATTCTGACTTCTTGATAAGAACCTTATCCACGCGCTTTCCATCCATATCCATCACTTCAAAGATGTAACCTTTAAACTCAAAACAATCGGTAGTATGAGGTATACGTCCAAGGCGGTGCATCATAAATCCACCAAGTGTTTTATAATTACCCAGGTCGCTCTCTTTGACATCCTTAATACTAATTTCTTCCAATACCTCGTCAATCTGTTTGCTGCCGTCAACCAGAATACTGCCGTCGTTGCGATATATCAAATCCGCTTCAGTTTCGTGTTCAGAAAGCGGCAGATCTCCCACTATAGCTTCAAGAATGTCATGAAATGTTACCACTCCGTGCAGTACTCCAAACTCATCGGTGATAAACCCGGTATGGTTACGGGAGGTTTTAAATAATTCCAGCAACTCTAAGGCTGCCATTGTTTCCGGCACAAATAAAGGTCGCTTTAAAATTGAATTAATATTTATCTGTTTATGATCTGCAATCTGTACGGCAATGTCTTTAATAAACACCACACCTATAATTTTATCGAGGTCGCCATCGCAAACAGGAAACGAGGAGTGTATGCTGCTGCGCATGATACTGTAGATTTCTTCTTCGCTACTCTTGCTGTCTATCCAAACAATATCGTTGCGGTGTGTCATCAGTGAACTCACTTTTCTGTCGCCGATACGGAACACCCCTTTCATCATCTGAGATTCACTTTCATCAATAACTCCATGCTCAGAGCCTTGTTCTATCATCAGTTGCAATTCTTCCTCAGTAATTGGAGGATCTTTTGTCTTCTTAATAAATAATAGCTTCAGAAATATTTTAGTTGAAATCTGAAGTATCCAAACTAATGGTGTTGCCAGCCAATTGAGGAATAAAATAACCGGAGAAACAATCAATGCAACTTTTTCAGGTATTTGTAGTGCAATAGATTTTGGTACAAGTTCTCCAATTACCAAGGATAGATAGGTTGTAGCTACAATAACTGTTGCTATTCCTAAATAATTAGCATATCGCCTAGTGAATACATACCGACTGTAATATTCAGAAAGCGGATCGGACAATTCGGCTCCGCCGTATGCAGCAGCAATAAACCCAACAAGTGTAATAAAGATTTGAATGGTTGATAATGTCCTTTGCGGTTGGTTTGCCAGTTGCAATGCAATCTTTGCCTGACGACTTCCCTCATTTGCTTTCTTTGATAACCTGGGTTTTCTGGCAGTGATTATTGCAATCTCACTAAGAACAAAGAAACTGTTGATTACAATAAGAAAGAGAATTATCAGTGCTATGGTCAAATTAAGTGTTATTTATTGCAAAATAATGAAAGAACCAGAATGTAGCTAATACAGTTAATACTAATTATTTCACTGTGAGATCACATCTGTATCCTAAGTTAAAAAAATATCCATCTATCTAAATTTAGCCGGATAGCTAGGTGGAGGAATGAAAAAAAAGCCCGGCTTTCGCCGGGCTTTACTTTAATATAAATTAAGTAATCCACTACGCGCTACAACTAATACAGTTTCCTTCATCATCGAATGTGCAGGCAGCGCCTTCGGCATATTCGGGTTGCAATGATTCTTCAACAATAGCTGAGGCAGGAGTATTCTCAGTTGCTGCATTTTTTTCTAGTGTAAACTGAACAGCCTGTGCTGCTGCCTGTGTGCGCAGATAATACATACCTGTTTTCAATCCTTTCTTCCAAGCATAGAAGTGCATGCTACTGATTTTGGTAGTATTTGGTTGTGCCATAAACAAGTTCAGCGACTGCGACTGATCAATGTACGCGCCGCGGTCTGCAGCCATATCAATTATCACTTTTTGTTTAATCTCCCAAACTGTTTTGTACAGTACCTTCACTTCTTCCGGTATTTCTGAAATATTTTGAATAGAGCCATTGGCAGCAATTATTTTATCTTTCATCTGTTGATTCCACAAACCAAGTTTCACTAAATCTTTCAGCAAGTGTTTATTCACTACAGTAAACTCACCACTTAATGTACGACGGCTGTATATATTAGAAGTGTATGGTTCAAAACATTCATTGTTGCCCAGAATCTGCGAAGTGCTCGCTGTTGGCATAGGTGCAAGCAATAAGGAATTGCGCAAGCCGTAAGTTTTAATTTCTTCTTTCAAAACATCCCACTCCCAACGGTTGCCAGGTGTTACTCCCCACATATCGTGTTGCAAGATACCTTGCGAAGCAGGTGAGCCGGTAAAGGTTTCGTAAGTGCCTTGCTTCTTGGCTAAATCTTTTGATGATGTTAACGCTGCATAGTATATCGTTTCAAAAATGTCGCGGTTCAGTTGTGCTGCTTCGTCTGAATCGAAAGGCATTCGCAATATGCTGAATACATCAGCCAGGCCTTGTACTCCCAAGCCTATAGGGCGGTGACGCAAGTTTGATTTACGCGCTTCTTCAACAGGATAATAGTTGTTGTCAATAATCTTGTTCAGATTTTTTGTCATCACATACACTACTTCAAACAAACGGTTGAAATCGAATTCACCATCTTTTACATAACGAGGCAACGCAACAGAAGCCAGATTGCAAACAGCAACCTCATCAGGTGCCGTGTACTCAATAATCTCTGTACATAGGTTAGAACTGCGAATGGTACCGAGGTTCTTTTGATTCGACTTTGCATTGCATGCATCTTTATAAAGCATGTACGGCGTACCGGTTTCAATTTGCGACTCTACAATCGCCATCCATAACTCCTGTGCCTTGATGGTTTTGCGTTGACGACCTTCCTGTTCGTACTTAGTATATAAGTTTTCGAATTCTTCACCATAACAATCAGCCAGACCAGGTGCTTCGTTAGGGCAAAACAAACTCCATTCGCCATTTTCTTCCACTCGTTTCATAAACAAATCAGGAACCCACATAGCAAAGAATAAATCGCGGGCACGTAATTCTTCTTTACCATGATTTTTCTTGAGGTTTAAAAAATCTATGATATCAGCGTGCCAGGGTTCGAGATAAATGGCAAATGAACCTTTACGTTTTCCTCCACCCTGATCCACATATCGTGCAGTGTCGTTGAACACACGCAACATAGGCACAATACCATTCGATGTGCCATTGGTGCCTTTGATGTAAGAACCAGTAGCGCGAACAGTGTGTATGCTTAAACCAATACCACCGGCAGATTGAGAAATCTTAGCGCATTGTTTTAGTGTATCGTAAATACCGTCGATGCTGTCATCCTTCATGGTTAACAGAAAGCACGAAGACATCTGAGGCTTGGGAGTACCCGCATTGAATAATGTTGGTGTTGCGTGAATAAACCAGCGCTCACTCATCAGGTTATATGTTTCAATAGCTGATTCAATATCTTCTTTATGTATACCCACACTTACACGCATGAACATATGTTGAGGACGTTCGGCCACAAGCCCATTCATTTTCAGCAGGTAGGACTTCTCTAATGTTTTAAATCCAAAGTAATCGAAGCTGAAATCACGGTCATATATAATTGATGAATCCAGTAACTCTGTATTCTTCCTGATGATTTCATAAACATCATCGGCAATCAGTTGCGCTTTGTGTCCTGTTTTAGGATCTATATAATCGTATAGAGCCTGTACGGTTTGCGAAAAACTTTTGCGGGTATTCTTATGCAGATTGCTTACCGCAATGCGCGACGCCAACAAGGCATAGTCGGGGTGCTTTGTGGTGAGCATAGCCGCAGTTTCTGCAGCGAGGTTGTCCAACTCGGTAGTGGTTACGCCATCGTATAAACCCTCAATCACTTTACGAGCCACCGTAATGGGGTCCACATGTTGCTGATTCAGTCCGTAGCATAATTTCTCTATGCGTGCTGTGATTTTGTCGAACTTAACTGCTTCTGTGCGTCCGTCTCTTTTTATTACAAACATGTTTTTCTATGGGGGGGGTTATGTTTAGGTGTGAGTTGTTATGGTTAAAAATCATCGTCGTCAAATTTGATGGCTTCCTGCTGACTGCTTTGTGCGTTTTGCATCACGCCGCGCTTTTGATAATCTCCAACACGTTTTTCGAAGAAGTTGGTTTTGCCTTGCAGCGAAATCAGTTCCATGAAATCAAAAGGATTTGATGTGTTATACAGCTTAGGATAACCTAAGGACACAATCCAGCGGTCGGCTACATATTCAATGTATTGCGCCATCAGTTTTGAGTTCATTCCTATCAAATCTACTGGTAACGCATCAGTGATAAATTCCTTCTCAATAGTAACAGCATCTGATATCAATTCATAGATACGTTCCTTGGTCAGCTTGTTTTGCAACATACTATATAGCAGGCACGCAAACTCGCAATGCAATCCTTCATCGCGCGAGATGAGTTCATTACTGAAACTAAGTCCGGGCATAAGTCCTCGTTTTTTAAGCCAAAAGATGGAGCAGAAACTACCACTGAAAAATATGCCTTCCACAGCAGCAAATGCGACAAGTCTTTCCACGAAACTGCCGTTTGTAATCCAACGAAGTGCCCACTCTGCTTTTTTCTTCACGCAGGGAACGGTTTCTATGGCATGAAACAAGCGATCTTTTTCAACGGTATCTTTAATATAGGTGTCTATCAGCAGAGAATAAGTTTCAGAATGGATGTTTTCCATCATGATCTGAAAACCATAGAAACAACGTGCTTCGGGGAGTTGAACTTCGTTCATGAAGTTAGTGGCCAGATTTTCGTTCACAATTCCATCGCTAGCTGCAAAAAATGCAAGGATGTGTGAAATGAAATGACGTTCATTTTTATTCAAAGCATCCCAGTCTTTTAAATCCTGAGAAAGATCAATCTCCTCTGCAGTCCAAAAACTAGCTTCATGCTTTTTATACATTTCCCATATGGCCGGGTACTTAATAGGTAATAAAACAAAACGGTCTTTGTTTTCTTGTAAAATGGGTTCGGTAGAAATTTGACTCATCGTAGCTATTCAGTTGTTTTAAGTTTTTTTGATAAGGGGTGAAGGTGGCGTGGTCGTTTTTTTAAGAATTGAAAAAACAACAGTGCTTAACTTCAGTCTTATCCGGCTTGAAATAGAAGCAGATTGAATATGAAATCATAAACGAATCAATCAACTTCTGAAACAAGGTTACGCAAACAAATCAGTTCAATGTCGTTCTTGTTTGCACACTTAATGCACAGTTTTTTTGTGGATTCAGAAACGCCTCATTATCAATCAATTTTTATGTGGATAACGGTTGGATAAATAATCATAAGCGAAAATTTTTTTGTTCAGCAATATTTGGTTATTCAGTGCATAAACCAAAGCCGCAACGGCTGAAACACACGTCTAATAAGCATTTCAGGCTATTCATTATTTAAATTAATTTTAGAGCCACAAAAAAATATTATAACCATATAACAATAAGAGAAGCCATGAGTACAAAAAAATCGAGCATTCAAATCAATATCACATTAGATGAAAACAACATTCCCGAAAGTATACAATGGCAGTCAGATGATCAAATGGTTCCAGTAGTGCAGGATGCAAAGGCAATGATGCTTGCACTGTGGGATAAACAATCGCGCAATGGCATGTCAGTTGACTTATGGACCAAGGAAATGACTGTGGAAGAGATGAACATTTTTGTGTTTCAATCCCTGATGACTATGAGCGATACTTTTGAACGTGCTACACGAAATGCTCCACAAGCAAATGCACTCCGTGCTTTTGCCAACGAATTTTTGAAAGCCATACAACAACCACAAACCAATTCCTGATGGTGCTACTCACAGCATCTGTTCCTGTTTGGCTGTCGGCACCATTTATCCTTCTGTTATTGCTGATTGCTACAGGTCCGGTATTTTTTAAAGTAATCTGGCATCAATATTATAAGCAAATAGCTGTCGGCATAGGTCTGATTTGTTTACTCTATTATCTTTTAATTATTGGCGATACACACAAACCAATTCATACTTTCTTCGAGTACTTCTCTTTCATATCTCTACTCACTGCTTTATATGTTTCTACAGGAGGCATTTATATCAGAGCGGATATTAAAGCCACACCATTAGCTAATACCATACTGCTAATAACCGGGGCAATGTTCGCTAACATTATAGGAACTACTGGAGCGAGCGTGTTGTTGATTCGTCCTTTTCTTCGAATGAATCAGCATCGCTTTAAACCATATCTGGCGGTTTTTTTTATTTTCATTGTCAGCAATGTTGGCGGCGCACTTACTCCCATTGGTGACCCGCCATTATTTCTGGGCTATCTGAAAGGTGTGCCTTTCGAATGGACACTGATACATATTATACCTGAATGGATTGTTGCCGTAGGCTTACTTTCTATTTTATTTATTATACTGGATATCCGCAATAAAACAGGCACTTCTGAAACCCGCACCTACAGCAAATTTGTAAACATAGAAGGCATACAAAATGTATTCTGGCTCTTACTCATTGTAGGATGCATTTTCTTAGACCCCGCTAAAATCACCTGGTTGCCAAGCATTCATGGTAATTCGTTTGTTCGTGAAATACTTCAGCTCTCAATAGCCTACGTAGCTTACAGAACTTCTGACCGCGAAGCGCTCTATTATAACCGCTTCAACTTTGAACCTATAATCGAAGTAGCATTTGTGTTCTTCGGAATTTTCTTTTCTATGATGCCCGCCTTACAGTTACTCGAGGATTTTGTATCAACACCGGACAACTTGAGTAGTCTGAGTCCAACTCTTTGTTACTGGGCTACCGGAGCAAGCTCAAGTTTCTTAGACAATGCTCCCGCTTATCTGACTATGCTCACTACTTCATTAACGTATTATGGTTTTTCTATCGACGACGCCAAACAAGTTTCTGAATTTGCCATGTCGCAACAATACTACATATATGTGCAGGCCATATCTACAGCCGCTGTTTTCTTTGGCGCCATGACGTATATTGGTAACGGCCCAAACTTTATTGTTAAAAATATAGTGGAAGAATCGCATAAAGAAATGCCGAACTTTGTCGAATACATTGTGAAATATGCCTTTGTCTACCTTTTACCGATATTAGTGCTGGTTTGGTTCATCTTTATTTATTAATGCTTGGTATTATGCAAAGCACTATTTTTGCTCCTCCTATTTTTTAAACGTAAGTGGACAAACGTTCTTCGCATCATAACCTGTCGGTAGCAGGTTTACTTATTACCCTAGGAATAATTTTTGGCGATATTGGTACATCACCATTATATGTGATGCAAGCAATAGTTGGTGAAAGAGAAATCAGTTCCTTGCTTATTTATGGCGGATTGTCCTGCATATTCTGGACACTCACCATTCAAACCACCATCAAGTATGTAATACTGGTATTGCGTGCAGACAACAAAGGTGAAGGTGGTACATTCTCACTTTATGCATTAGTTCGAAAACGGGGTAAGTGGTTGGTTTTTCCGGCAATCATAGGTGGCGCATCTCTTTTAGCCGATTGTATTATTACTCCTGCCATCACGGTATCGAGTGCTGTGGAAGGTTTAAAAACACTTAACGAAAACATAAATACCATTCCCAT
This sequence comes from uncultured Bifidobacteriaceae bacterium, assembly GCA_964640655.1. Taxonomy (GTDB): domain Bacteria; phylum Bacteroidota; class Bacteroidia; order Chitinophagales; family UBA10324; genus BJGO01. Next base: position 57,672 of record CAZXFT010000005.1, read on the forward strand.
CATTATTGCCATCATCTCAGTGATATTTCTGATTCAGATTATGGGCACACAACGTGTGGGTCAGTCATACGGCCCTATGATGCTGATTTGGTTTGGTATGCTAGCTGTATTAGGAACATTGCAACTAGTAGAAAACCCCAAAGTGCTAGAAGCATTAAACCCATTTTATGCCATTAAATTTTTGGCTAAGTATCCACAAGGATTCTGGTTATTAGGTGCGATATTCCTATGTTCTACAGGGGCAGAAGGACTTTACAGCGACTTAGGACATTGCGGCAGAAAAAATATCCGTGTAAGTTGGATGTTTGTAAAAGTCTGTTTGATATTAAACTACTTCGGACAAGGTGCTTACCTAATGATGCACGAAGGAAGTGTAAAACCTGAAATACCCATTTTCTTTGCCATCATGCCCGAATGGTTTGTTATCATCGGCATCATCATTGCCACATTTGCATCCATCATTGCCAGTCAGGCAACAATATCCGGATCGTTCACACTCATCAGTGAAGCTATGCGGCTGAATCTGTGGCCTAAGGTTAGAGTGGTGCACCCCACTGAAGAAAAGGGACAGGTCTATGTACCTTCTGTAAACATCTTTCTTTTCATCGGTTGTATAGCAATGGTTCTTTTTTTCAAAGAATCTAAAAATATGGAAGCGGCTTATGGCTTGTCCATCAACTTCTCTATGTTAATGACTTCTTTGCTTTTTGGAACATACTTGTATGTGAAACGTGGTTCAATTTTGCTGGTTTCTATTTCAGCCGGGGTTTTTCTTTTTATTGAGTTGATGTTTTTAATCGCAAACCTCGATAAGTTTATGCACGGAGGTTATGTTACTCTGATATTAGCTACTGGATTGTTCGGAGTTATGTTTATCTGGTATAAGGCTCGCAAGATTAAAAATCGCTATCTAGAGTTTGTCAACTTCAAAGATTATTTACTGCAGTTAAAACAACTCAGCGAAGACACCTCTGTTCCCAAGTATGCTACTCACCTGATATACATGACCAGTGCGGATTACGGCTCACAAGTGGAATCAAAGATTATTTATTCTATTTTCAACAAACAACCTAAAAGAGCCGACATATATTGGTTTGTACACGTCGATGTTGTTGACGAACCTTATACTTCAGAATACAATGTCAACATCTTAGTCCCCGGCGATGTATATCGTGTTGAGTTCCGATTAGGATTCCGTGTTGCTCCACGCATCAATCTATTCTTTAAAAAAGTGGTGGAAAATATGGTGGCCAATAAAGAGGTGGACATAGGCAGCCGTTACGATTCTTTGAGTAAACAAAATGTGGTAGGTGATTTCCGTTTTGTGGTGATTGAAAAATTCCTGTCCTACGAAAACGACTTACCATTCTTTGAGAAGATTGTAATGGATGCCTACTTCTGGTTGAAGAAAGTTTCCTTGTCAGAAGGTCGTGAGTTTGGATTGGATACAAGTTCTGTAACTATTGAGAAATTTCCATTGATTCTAAAACCGCACTCCGACTTTGTTATCAAGCGTGTGTATGATTAATGTCAACTCAGTACTAAACAAGGTTGTTTTGTTTTGCAACTTAAACAGTTCATATGTTAAGCAACGAACAATTACAAAACCTAAGAAGAAATTATGCTGCTCATCAACTAGATGAACGCGATGCTTTAGATAACCCTATTGAACAATTTAAACTTTGGTTTAAAGAGGCAATAGATGCCGAGGTATGGGAACCCAACGCCATGACTTTGGCGACCGCAAATGTTGATTTCAAACCCTCTGCACGAATTGTATTATTAAAAGGTGTTGAAGAAGGTGGTTTTGTTTTCTATACCAACTACGAAAGCAGAAAAGGCCGAGAACTAATGTGGAACCCATATGCATCATTGGTTTTTTTATGGCACGAACTTGAAAGACAAATACGAATTGAAGGTCGAGTTGAAAAGGTCAGTCGTGCAGAAAGCGTTGCATATTTCAACAGCAGACCGCATGGCAGCAAGGTAGGTGCATGGGTATCGCTACAAAGTTCTGAAGTACCCGACAGAGCTTTTTTAGAGAATAAATATGAAGAACTCAATCAGGGTTTACAAGGTAAAGACATTGAGTGTCCGGAAAACTGGGGTGGGTATAAAGTTTTACCTTATGAAATTGAGTTCTGGCAAGGCCGTCCAAATCGCTTGCACGATCGCATCTTATTTACTGCGGAAGCCAACGGTATGTGGCATAAAAAAAGACTGGCTCCTTAGCGAAACCAGTCCTTCAGATTTTCATTCGGGTATCAGCTTATTCTTTTGCTTTCTTTTTAGCAGCTGTTTTTTTTGCAGCAGCTTTCTTAGCCGGTGCTGCATCTTTTTTAGGTGCTACAGATTTTTTCTTGGCAGAATGTGGCCTGCTATTTCCAAAAGAGCCTTTAAAGCGTTTTCCTTTTGCGGTGCGTTTATCTCCTCTTCCCATAATTGTATAGATGTTTTTGTTTTATTGTTTGGCAAATATGACCGATACTTTTTGAATAAGTGAATTTTTTTTCAGAACAGGTCTATAAAAAAAGCGGCGGCACCTTTGGTGCCGCCGCTGCATTTCTTTCTCTAAGATTGATTATTTCAATTTAGAAGAAAATTCTTTACCGGCTTTAAACTTCACCACTTTTTTAGCAGCGATTTTAATTTCTTTACCGGTTTGTGGGTTACGACCAATACGAGCAGCACGCTTAGAAACACTGTAAGTACCGAAACCTACCAATGTCACTTTGTCGCCTTTTTTCAAAGCACCCATAGTGGAAGTAATGAATGAATCTAAAGCAGCACCAGCTTGAACTTTAGAAATTTTCGCATCACCTGCGATTTTGTCGATCAATTGTCCTTTGTTCATTGTTTTGTTTTTTAAAGAGTTAAAAAAAATTGTGTACTGCAAAAATATAGGCGTAGCGCGGATTTCACAAGTTTTTAAAAAACATTTTTTCTGAAAACCTTACCCCGTGTGGATAACAGGGGGTGTATGTGGATAAATGTGGCTGTGGGTACGGCTTTCAGCCCATGCATATTTTGAGAATTTGATATGCCATATCGTATAAAAAGTTACTATTCAATTACACATACATATAAGAGGCGTTTGTTGAAAACGTTATCTGTTGCGGATTTCAGACAACAACAATACTTAATGTACCTTTAACAACAACTTATGAGTTATACAAAACGCATATTTATTCTGTTACTCAGTCTTAGTATACTGTGCAGTGGATGCTTTATTTTTAAACGCAAGACTACATGCCCTGCATATATGAAAGGTTCTGTAACTGGTACCAGTGGCAGCAAGAGTAAAAAGAAACAAGAACTGTTTCCAAAAAAGATGAAACGGAAATAAGTAACATCACATAAGGCATCTTTTACTTCCAATAATACCCAAGCCGAAAGTCTATGAAGTTGGCAGTATATGTATGTGCAAGAACATTGATTCCCGCAGATAGTCTTCGGTTAAAATAGTATGAAAGTCCATATCGCTGATACCAGACATCATAATACCGGGCTGGATTGCTGATATATACACCAATACTTTGTGAGAGCAGAAAACGACCTAGCAAGAAATCGTGCCCTAAAAGTACACCGCTACGCAAGGCAGTTTTATCCGTTTCATCTAAACGCATTCTCTCTTTTAATACATAATCATAACACACTTCCATGCCGGCATGAATCTGATGCAATGTTGATATTTGTTTTGATGCCAATGTGTTGATTCCGATAATTAACCAACGTTTCTTTTCACCGTGAGCTAAAGTTTTAGTGGAAGTATAGAAGCAGGATTGTATCCTGATATTTTTAGTGTATGACTTATCCCGTTCAGAGCGATTCTGCATTGAATGGTCTGAAAACGAGTAGTCGTATGAAACAAAGGCTGTGGGCCAATTGATTCCTTTGTTAGGTTCTTTCAGTCCTCCATTTGAAATATGATTATACAGACCGTGCAGATGCAGGTAATGCCTATTAGAAATCGGAAGATGAATTCCGGCACCTAATGCAACGTATCCGCTAAGAGCCAAGCTGTATGACATATTCGTCGGATTATCTGTCGGGTGATAAGGGTTGGTTAAGTATGATAATCCGGCAAGCCCCCTAACCGATAGTTGTATTTTTTTTCTGATGTTAAAGTATGGTTCCAGAAAAGTATTGAGATGTACACTCCTACCCAACACAGTATTATCATAATTGAAATATTGTAAGCTGAATCCATTTCGCGGGTAACAATTACAAAGATCCCATACTCTTTGTGATCGCTGGTGAAGGTTTACAGACAACTCTATACCCGAGGGATAAGAACCACTTGTATTTTGTACGTTTTTACTGTGTGCAAAAATGAACCCCTTATGATAACCTGCACCTAAACTGATTACAGCTGATTCCGTTTCGTTATGGGTATGAGTAATAGACTGAGCTGTAACAATATTGTTATTTAAAAATATGCAAGCCAATAAGACTGATTTCAAGAAAGGTGTTAAAAGAAAAACAGATTGCTTCACAGGACTGAGTTCGATGAAAATACATTTAGATATCTCTTGAATGAATTAGTGTACAATATGTGCATATTCATTGTTATTCAATTCGGGCCTTAATCTATATTTGAAAGTTAATAAAACAATTTTACTGATGATTAAAACTCTTGCCTGTTTCATCGTTTGCGCCTCATTACCTTATTTAACTATGTCACAGGATTCACAACCAAACAAGTTAAAAATCGGTTTTCAGTTTACACCTGAAATTACCTGGTTAAAAGCCAAATCGCTGACACTGGAAAACAAAGGCTCTAAATTAGGTTTCAATTTTGGACCTGTATTCGATTATAGTTTCGGTGACAATTATGCGTTAACAACAGGTATCACCATTAGCCGTTCCAATGGATCACTTACATACAAGGACACAACCCGCTTTAACTCTCAAGAAACTGTATTATATGAACGCGGATCTTCTGTGGATTACAAGCTTCAATATATTGAAATCCCTATAGCACTTAGATTGAAAACTAACGAAATAGGATATATGACCTACTTTGGTGTATTCGGAATTGTTCCTGCTATCAATATTTCATCTAAAGGTTCATTTGAAAATTTGGCAACTCCCAACATCAAATACGAACCGGAATCAATTAAAAAAGATGTATCGCTTCCAAACGTTTCTATGCTTATCAGTGCAGGTGCTGCTTACAGCCTATCAAGTAATACTTCGGCATTCTTTTCACTAAATTTTTATAATGGTTTGATTGATGTTACCAGAAATCCTAAAGGCTATAAAACGAAAGCTATATTGAATCGTGTGGGACTTTCACTTGGCATCATGTTTTAACTAACGATAACACTTACTTTTAAGCCCGCAACATTTAACCCTGTTGCGGGTTTTTTATTTCGTGAAAATCACACTTGCACAACAGAATTACATCATTGGCGATTTTGAGCACAATACCCAAAAAATCATTACTGCCATTCATCAGGCCTTATCAGTAGGTAGTCAGCTCATTGTATTTCCCGAACTTTCCATTTGCGGTTATCCTCCACGCGACTTTCTGGAGTTTAAAGATTTTATTAGTCGCTGCGAAGACTCTATACAAAAAATAGCATCTCATACAAAAAATATTGGAGTAATAGTAGGTGCACCTTCTGTTAATCCAGACGCGCTTGGTAAAGATTTATTCAACTCCGCTTATTATATCTATGAAGGCAAGGTGCAGCAAGTGGTGCATAAAACACTATTACCTACTTATGATGTTTTTGATGAAGTACGATATTTTGAATCTGCCAGAGATCAAAAAATTATTATTCATCAAGGTAAACGTATTGCTTTAACAGTTTGTGAAGACATATGGAATACCGGAAATAATCCGCTTTATACCATCACTCCCCTCGACATCCTCTCCATACAACAACCCGAAATAATCATCAATATTTCCGCTTCACCATTTGACTTTGAACAAAACAACAAGCGCAAAGAACTAATAGCAGGTATTTGTAAAAAATATCGGTTGCCATTACTCTATTGCAATACTACGGGGGCACACACGGAACTCATCTTTGACGGAGGTTCTCTGATCTATAATGAATTGGGACATCCTGTGCATCAACTTCCCTTTTTTGAAGAAGCCCTGCATACCATTCATACTTCTGAATTAAAAAGTAATCCCGGAATTATCAATCCTGAAAAAACTCAACTCATTCATGATGCGTTGGTCCATGGAATCAGCGAGTACTTCAATAAATTGAATTTTAATAAAGCCATTCTCGGGTTAAGCGGTGGTGTTGATTCTGCCCTAGTTCTTGCTCTGGCAGCAAAGGCACTCGGGCCGGAAAATATTCTTGCAGTTCTCATGCCTTCAGAGTTCTCTTCGGAGCATTCCATCAGTGATTCACTTGAATTATGCAACAGATTGGATGTAACGCATCATATTATACCAATCCATGAAACCTTTCATTCAGCATTAAACACACTGCAACCCTATTTCGGGAAAACGGCATTCAATATTGCCGAAGAAAATATGCAAGCTCGTATAAGAGCATTATTTCTTATGGCGCTGAGTAATAAGCAAGGCTATATTTTGCTTAACACCTCAAATAAAAGTGAGGCAGCTGTTGGCTATGGAACTTTATATGGTGACATGTGTGGCGGCTTGAGTGTTATTGGGGATTTATATAAAACACAGGTATATGAACTTTGTGCATACATCAACCGAATTCAGGAAATTATCCCGATAAATATTCTTACCAAAGAACCTTCGGCAGAATTAAGGCCTAATCAGAAAGACAGCGACTCTCTTCCGGAGTATGGCATGTTAGATAAAATCCTCTCTCATTATATAGAAGAACGCCAAGGACCGGTAGAAATTAAAGCTCTTGGATACGATGAATCACTGGTAAACCGTGTATTGCGTCTAGTTAACATGAATGAATATAAAAGGCATCAGACACCACCGATACTTCGGGTATCTCCAAAGGCATTTGGCAGTGGCAGAAGATTGCCTATTGTTGGCAAGTATTTAGAATGATTTTTAGATTATTTACTCACTATAACTCACATATTACCGTATTTGAACAGGATATTGTTAATACCAATTCAAAGCATAAATTTGTGTTCCTTTGCAATTGACCAAACTGACTTTTAGACTCTTTTTAGCCTTAACTGCTTCGTTCTTGACCACGATAGTTTATGGACAAACTCCTGAACAGGATTGCGTTAATGCTATTCAGGTATGCAGTACCTCATTTAACCAGAACATTTCCAGCGTTGGTTTTGGTACCGTTCAGGAATTAAGTTACCCGTTCACAACTTCTTGCCTTGCTGCAGGTGAGCAAAACAGTACCTGGTACACCTTTACCGTTACCACAGCAGGTACACTTGAATTCACTTTAACCCCTGCCGCATTTACTGATGATTACGACTGGGCTATTTTTAATATTACAGGTACTGGCTGTCCAGGAATAGCAAACGGTACTGCAACTGAAGTAGCATGCAACTATTCTGTATTTCCGGGGGCTACCGGAATGAATGCAGGCGGCACACTTTTTAGCGCCGGACCGCTTGACTCTAATAGCGGCGCTGCCATTAATCTGATAGCCGGCAATACTTACGCTATGGTCATTAATAATGCTACCAGTTCAACAGGAGGATATCAGCTGGATTTTAATGGCACAGCAAATCTTTTAGATAATCAAATACCTACACCGGATTCCATACTGCATCGCAGCTGCGACCAGCAGGACACCCTGTATATTCAAATGTCCGAAACAGTACTGTGTAATTCTATTGCTGCCGATGGTTCTGATTTTGATTTTTCAGGTCCTTCAGGCGGATCCGTTTATAGCGCCTTTGGTGTTGGCTGTGGCTCAGTCACCTCTACAAATTTAATTGGGATAGTGCTCAACAGTCCAATTGTATATAATGGCCAATACACCTTAACCATCAAAACCGGAACCGATGGAACTACTGTAACTGACATTTGTGGAAATGCTACACCGGATAATTATAAGCTCACCTATATCATAACGAATATTCCTACTGTTGATCTGGGGAACGACACCGCTATGTGCGACGGCGAAGTACTGGTTTTTGATGCAACAAATAACAATGCCACATACTATTGGTCTAATGGTGTACAGGCACCGGTTATTTCTATTGATGACTATCCCGTGCTGCTTTGGGTTTATGTTGACCGAAATGGATGCTATGCTAAAGACAGCATTGATATTGAATCCGCCTGCTCCATTTTTTTACCAAATGCCTTTTCACCCAACGGCGATGGTATAAACGACGTATTTGGTGCTATATCGGCACAATTAAATACTTATGAAATATCCGTTTACGACAGATGGGGTGTACGCGTGTTTTTCTCAAACAACATTAAGAATGTTTGGGATGGAACTGATGGGTGGGGCGTACCGTTTCCTCTTGGTGTATATGTTTACCTCGTTACCGGTACTTTCAGAAATGGTGAAACATTCAAAAAATTTGGAAATGTTTCCTTACTCCGATAATTTCCTATTTTTAAACTCCTAAATAAAAAAAGACCATGAATAGCATCAGAGTCATAGCTCTTTGGATTGCCATCCTTATTATAACAGTGCTTAAAGCAAAAGCACAATTGGTGATTAATGAATATTCCTGCGGAAATATTAATACCGTGACAGATAATTTCGGTAGTCGCGAAGACTGGATTGAATTGTATAATTCCGGTGCTACAGCAATTGATTTAACCGGTTACTGCATGTCCGACAGGGCTAATAATCCTACCAAATGGCCTTTCCCCAGTGGATCTATTGCTCCAAATGGTTTTGTAAGAATATGGGCAAGTGGAAGAGATGTAGTTGTTGGAAATAATTATCACTCCAACTTTACAGTTCTTCAAACAGAAAATGAAAAAATTATTCTGGCAACATCTGCAGGTGTAATCATTGACAGCTTAACATTAAAAAGACATCAGGCTAACCACTCATGGGGACGCACAACTAATGGAGCAAACACATGGAGCATATTCACGACTCCCACTGTAAATGCATCTAACAATACCGTGACACCTTATGCACGATACGCCAACATGCCTACTTTCAGCCAGAATGCTGGTTATTATTCAAATTCAGTTAGTGTAAACATTTCGACTAATGAAAGCAATGCCACGGTATATTATACAACAAATGGATTTGTTCCAACAACTGCATCAAACGTTTACAGTTCATCTCTCACTTTCAATACCACAACAGTATTAAAATCTTATGTTGTTGTAACTGATCCTACCGTTCTCCCCAGTTTCTATGAGTTCTCTACCTACTTTATTAATGAAGGTCCATTTACTGTTCCTGTATTTTCTATCTCCGGCGATCAGGTTCAAAACTTGTTGGATGGTAATAGCAGTCTTAATCCTGTTACCTCTCTTGAATACTTTGAAACTGATCAACAACGCAAATTCAAAACCGTTGGACGTACTGACAAACATGGCAATGACTCTTGGGCATATGACCAAAGAGGCATCGATTTCTCTGCCTGGGATCAATATGGGTACAGCCATTTAATGAAGTATAAGATATTCCCTCGTACAAACAGACAAAAATTCCAGCGAATTATGTTCAAAGCCGGAGCATCTGACAGTTATCCGGGTAGTGGATGGTTGCCCAGTTGTCATTTACGCGATGCCTTTGTTCAGGATTACGCTCAAAAAATCGGGTTAGATTTTGATTGCAGAACATTAAAACACAACATACTTTATGTAAATGGTCAATATTGGGGCTTTTATGAGACGCGCGAAAAAATGGATGACAAGGATTATACTAGTTATTATTATAATCAAGGTGGAAATGACATTGATTTGTTGAAATATTGGGGTGGCTTACAGGTTGATTATGGCAGTGATACAGGTTGGATCAACTTATTCAATTATGTAATGGCCAATACAATGACTGACCCTGTGGCTTACAATAATGTAAAATCAAGATTAGATTTCAGTAGCATTATAGATAATTGTATCTATAACACTTACATCGTAAACAGCGACTGGATCAACTGGAACACCATGTGGTGGAGAGGCAGAAATCCTGCTGGTGATAAACGCAAATGGCGTTACTCAGGCTGGGATATGGATAACGTGTTTAACCTTGGCCAGAACTACAGTGGTTGGCAAACAACTGGGCCGACTGCCGACCCGTGTGATCTTCAAAACAATTTTCCAAATGCCGGACCTAATATGGGTCACTTAAAAATATTAACAAAGCTTTTGGAAAATGACGAGTTTAAAGAAATGTATATCAACCGTTATGCTGACCTTATTAACGGTTATCTGAGTTGCGATTCTACATTGGCACACTTAGACTGGTTCTTAAGTATTATGAACCCGGAAATGCCTAAACAAATTCAGCGCTGGGGTGGATCTATGGCTACCTGGAATAATAATGTTCAAACCATGAAAAACTTCATCAATGCTCGCTGTAATTTTATCGCAGGAAGTTTGGTGGACTGTTATCAGGTTACCGGTCCTTATCAACTAACGGTAAAAATTAATCCTCCTGGCAGTGGCACTGTTACGATCGGAACATTTACACCTCAAGTATATCCATACACAGGCACTTACTTTGGTGACATAAATGTAAAACTCCAGGCCAATCCTGTTACAGACTATGTGTTTGGTTACTGGATACCCAATAACAATGCTGTTACTCCTACATTCTTATCTGATACCATAAAAATGAATCTGAGCATACCGGATACAATCGTTGCACAGTTTAAATACTGGCCATCAGTTGTTAATAGTGTTACCGAATTACCGGAATTCACAACAAGTATCTTCCCTACCCTTACTAACAATAACCTCATAGTTGATTATAAGGGCAATAGCTTCAATAATAACGTAAGCTGCATAATTTATTCTATCACCGGAATGATGGTTGCTGATTTAAGTGCTTCTTTCTCCAATGCCACTGAGAATCGTGTGGTAATTAACCTGCGCGAACTGAACATTGCACCGGGAATGTACTTTGTTGAACTGAATAATGGTGAAAAGAGAGAAACCACTAAGGTGGTTTACCAAAACGATTAAGGATAATTATTTATTTTAAGAACTCTAATAACCTCTGCCTAAAGGCAGAGGTTTTTTTATGCCAACTGCTTCACAATATTATAAGCAGGCACCGGGTTACTCATGGTATAAAAATGCAGGCAGTTAAATCCATTTTGCATCAACTCCTTACACTGTGATATACTCCATTCAAGTCCAACTCGTGTTACATCCTCATCAGATTTACATTTCTCCAACTCATTAGCCATGGTCTCTGGAAAGTTGACATAAAACACACGAGGCATATTATACACCTGACGCATATTCGTGAGTGGTTTAATACCTGGAATGATAGGAACCGTGATTCCTGTTTCTCGACAAGCTTTTACAAAATCGAAGAACTTTTTATTATCGAAGAATAATTGCGTTACAATATAATCGGCACCGGCATCCACTTTAGCTTTCAGATATTTTAAATCGGTGCTCATGTTCAGTGCCTCGTAGTGTTTCTCCGGATAGCCACCAACACCAATACAAAAGTTAGATGGCATGGTATTCTTTAAATCATCTTCGAGGTAAATTCCTTTGTTCATATTCACCACCTGCTTCACTAAATCTACTGCATAACCATGACCATATTTTTCGGCGGTAAATACATCCTCGCTCTTCATTTTATCTCCCCGAATGAGCAAAACATTTTCAATACCGAGGAAATTTAATTCAATCAATAAATCTTCTGTTTCATCAATAGTAAAACCACCACAAATCAAATGAGGTACAGCATCCACTTTATACTTGGTTTGAATAGCCGCACAAATACCCGCAGTGCCAGGACGTTTGCTGATCATCTTTTTCTGAAAAAGACCTTCAGCTGTTTTCTTATAAATAAAGTCTGAACGGTGGTAGGTTACATTGATGAATGGCGGTTTAAATTCCATCAATGGATCCAAGCAATTATAGATAGACTGTATGCCTTTGCCTTTTAAAGGCGGTAATATTTCGAACGAAAAAACTTTTTTGTCTTTGCCTGCTATATGATCTATAACTTTCATCTACACAAAATTTAGAGTGGCAAAAGTATAAGAATTGTATTGCTTTAAAGCAGATGCACTTAATTCATCTTGAAAGGCGCTATCAAAGGAAACTCAGGTATTTCCACTTTGAAAAGCTTACCGTCAATTAAACGCTCCATTGTATAAAAACCACGCATCTTGCCCATCTCGGTCCTGAGGTGCGAACCACTGATATATGGATGAGTTTGACCGGGTTCAATGATGGGCTGCTGTCCCACCACGCCTTCGCCTTCCACTTCGCGCATCACGCCATTGGAATCTACAACTACCCAGTTGCGACGAAGCAACTTAATGGTATATTCACTCTCGTTGGTGATAGCTATGCGGTAAGCAAACATAAACTCATTGTTGAGCGGCTGCGAATATTCCGGCTGATAAAAGGTTTCCACTGAAATCTTGACACCGTTGGTTATCTTGGTTAGCATATTTATAATTACACAACGAAGATATTAATATTGTCAGGTCATCAAAATTTTTAATCGTCTTTTTTCAGATTTTTTTCAACGAAATTTTTAATAATTTTTTCTATCTCTGCTTTCGCAATTTCAAGATTATCGTTAACAATCACTGCATCAAAGCGGTTTTCCATTGTCAACTCATCCCGCACCTTGGCTAAGCGTATCTGAATCTTTTCTTCAGGCTCAGTAGCACGGGCTCTGAGTCGTCTTTCAAGAATCTCAATGCTTGGTGCCTTAATAAAAACAGATAATGAGTGATTTGAAAAAATGGTTTTAAGATGCAATGCCCCTTGAACATCTACATCAAATAACACAATGTGATGTTTACTCCATATTCGTTGCAATTCTGATTTTAACGTACCATAAAATGAGCCTTGATAAACTTCTTCATACTCCACAAACTCATCGGCGGCAATGCGTCTTTGAAATTCTTCGTTGCTGATGAAGTAATAGTCTTTACCGTGTTGTTCATTTTGTCGCGGAGTGCGTGTGCAGGCAGACACTGAAAACTCAAGTACAGGAAATTGCGACAACAGATGTTTTACCAGTGTTGTTTTTCCTGAGCCCGATGGTGCAGTAATGATGATTACTTTATTGTGATGCTGCATGCTTTGCAATAATAAAACTAATACACGATTACCTGATTCACTACAGATTTATACGGTGTGTAAACTGTTTTAATTTTAATTCCTAAAGCCGGATGTTCAACACGAATGGCATATTGTACTGAATCGAGTTTTAAAAATGATGTAATACCGTTTACATCGGTCAACTTTGAAATCAAGAGATTCTCGTTGTTGTTGGCCTCGTTAAAATTCTGAAACAAGTAAACAGGAAAGTGATGTAAGGGAGTATCTGTTACAATACCTAAAGAATCAGGAAAGTAATGCCTGACTTCTATATTGAGTGTGGATGAGATATCTGTTTTAACCTCCTGACTCTGATTATTATCTTTAGTACAAGCAGTGAGAAATGCTATGAATGAAGTGAAAATAAACAGATGTTTCATAAACAACACGCTCGAAAATTATTGTTGCAATAATCGTTTAAAGCTTACACGCTCCTCCACAATGTTGGCAACCTCGCTTACTGCAACGCGTTCCTGTTTCATAGAATCGCGCTCGCGAATGGTAACCGTATTATCGGAGAGTGTCTGATGATCAACGGTAATACAGTATGGCGTACCAATCGCATCCTGACGGCGGTAGCGGCGGCCAATAGAATCTTTATCATCATACTGACAATAGAGTGTGTATTTCAAATCGTTAAAAATCTCCAATCCTTTTTCGGGCAGCCCGTCTTTTTTTAGCAAAGGCAATACTGCCACTTTAACGGGAGCTAGCGCCGGAGGGAATTTCATCACAATACGTTCGCTGCCATCTTCGAGTTTTTCGTTTTGATAAGCAAAACTCATCATAGCTAAAACCATACGGTCTAACCCAATGGAGGTCTCAATTACATAGGGTGTATAGCTCTCGTTTATTTCCGGGTCGAAATAAGTCTGTTTTTTGCCTGAGAACTTCTCATGTTGTGATAAATCAAAATCGCTGCGGCTATGAATACCTTCCAACTCTTTGAACCCGAACGGAAATTTAAACTCTATATCACATGCGGCTTTGGCATAGTGTGCCAGTTTTAAATGATCGTGATAACGGTAACTCTCCAAAGGCAAGCCGAGTGCACGATGCCATTGCATTCGCTTCTCTTTCCAGTAGGTGTACCAGGTATCTTCTGAGCCGGGACGAATAAAGAATTGCATCTCCATTTGTTCAAACTCGCGCATACGGAATATAAACTGACGTGCAACTATTTCGTTACGAAAAGCCTTACCCACTTGTGCTATGCCGAATGGCACTTTCATGCGAGAAGTTTTCTGCACATTTAAAAAATTTACAAAAATACCCTGAGCCGTTTCAGGTCGCAGGTATATGGTGTTGGCTTCTTCAGTTACAGAACCCAACTGAGTATTAAACATCAGGTTAAACTGACGCACATCAGTCCAGTTGCGAGTTCCGCTGATGGCACAAACGATTTCTAAATCGAGTATAATTTGTTTTACCTCAGCCAAATCATTTTCTTCCAATGCTTTTTTAAATCTGGCGTTGTAGTCATCAATTTTCTTTTGATATTCCATCACACGCGGATTAGTGCTGCGGAACATTTGTGCATCAAAGTTTTCAAAACGCTTTGCTGCTTTTTCTACTTCCTTATCAATCTTGGCTTCAATTTTTGCGAGAGCCTCCTCAATCAACACATCGGCACGATAGCGCTTCTTGGAATCTTTATTATCTACCAAAGGATCGTTGAATGCATCAACGTGACCACTTGCTTTCCATGTGGTAGGATGCATAAAAATTGCCGCGTCTATACCTACAATATTTTCGTGCATTTGCACCATGCTTTTCCACCAGTACTCGCGTATGTTCTTTTTCAATTCGGAACCATAGGGTCCGTAATCATACACAGCACTGAGGCCATCATAAATTTCAGATGACTGAAAAATGAAGCCATATTCTTTGGCATGAGAAACTAAATCTTTGAATAAATCCTGTGGTTGACTGCTCATAGGCCGGCAAAGGTAGTGGAACAGAATTTTTTCATGCTATTTACATACAAGAATACGCTTGCTTTCAACCTGCTTATTTTCGTGGTATGTTAAAATGGATTACCCGAATTGGAATTGGCTTGTTGCTGTTACTCTGCCTAGTTTTACTTGGACTTTATTTCTATGCACAATCTTTAAAACCCAAATACAACGGAGAAGTGCACGTTACAGGTTTGCAAAAGGAGAGCACTGTTTATTTTGATGAATACGGCATACCGCACATTTATGCGCAGAGTGAGCCCGATGCTTATTACACCTTAGGTTATGTGCATGCACAAGACAGACTATTTCAGATGGAGTTGTTGCGCCGTGTTGGTGCAGGCAGGTTGAGTGAAATTTTAGGTAAAGACCTGATTGAGATAGATCGTTTTTTCAGAACCATAGGCATTCATCAAAATGCGCTCGAGTCAGCGGCAATGTATATGAACGACAGCACAGAAGCCTATCAGAAGGCAGCACTGGCTTATGTTAGGGGCATTAATGCTTTTATAGATGAAGGTCGTTTGCCGGTTGAATTTAAATTGATAGGTATTTCGGCAGAGCATTTTAAAGTGAGCGATTTATATCTGGTGAGTGGCTATATGAGTTTCAGTTTTGCACTTGCTTTTAAAACTGATCCGCTATGCGAAAAAATGAAACGATTAGGCAACAGCTATCTCAAAGATCTTGCACCGCATTATGTTGAAGGCTCTGAAACAATTCCGGTGAACGAATCCGCTGCAGTAAAAATTAATTCAGATGCACTTTCAATAATCGACATTCTGGATAAAATTCCTGTTGCGCCGTGGATAGGTAGTAATTCTTTTATCGCCGCACCGTCACGTAGTGCCAGTGGCAAAGTTCTTTTTGGCAACGACACACATATTGCATACTCACAGCCATCAGTATGGTACGAGGCGCATCTCGAATATCCGGGTCATTCGTTTTATGGGAATTTTTTAGCTGGTTTTCCATTTGCTGCCATTGGTCATAACAGACAAATGGCTTGGGGTCTTACCATGCTCGAGCACGACGACATTGACTTTTATTTAGAAAAAGAAAATCCTAAAAACAGAAACGAATACAGGGTGAACGATGCTTGGATGCCCTATATCATTTCACGCGAGACTATAAAAGTAAAAGGCAGCGATGATATTGTTTTTGAAGTAAAACATACACGTCACGGTCCGGTGATGAATGAAGCGATGAAGGATATTGATGAACTGGAAAAGAATCCTGTGAGTATGTTTTGGGTACATACAAAGTTTCCAAGTACACTGATGAATGTAACTTATGAATTGGCTCATTCAAAAAACCTGAATGAAGCAGAACAATCTGTATCAAAAATTATTTCCCCCGGATTAAATGTGATGTACGCAGATGCAGAAGGCAACATTGCATGGTGGGCTGCAGCTAAACTCATGAAACGTCCCGCACATACTGACCCAGTATTATTTTTGGATGGTAGCAGTGGCAAGGATGATATATTGGGGTATTACGATTTTAAAGAAAATCCTCACTCTGTAAATCCTGTTGCAGGATTTCTATATTCAGCCAATAACCAACCCGACAGCATGCAAGGCATTTTATTCCCGGGATATTATGTACCCGACGACAGAGCACAAAAGATTGTTGCGTTCTCCAAAAGCAAAGAAAGATTTACTGCAGATGATTTCAAAGAATTGCAGGGAGATGTCATCAATCAGCAACAGGCTGCTTATGCTAAAAAACTTTTTGAGCTTATTCAGGCACAAGGCAGTACAGGCAAAGATCAGGTGAGCATACAGGCATTAAATGCTTTGCAGAAATGGAGCGGCAGCCATGAAGTGGACGAAATAGCCCCAACCGTTTATTACAAACTATTATATCATATATGGCATTTAAGTATGGCTGATGAAATCGGTGAAAAAAGTTTAGAGACTTTTCTTCACACACACCTGATGAAAAATTCGATTGGCGTGTTTCTCAGTAATAAGAACTCTGTTTGGTGGGATAATATCAAAACAGATAGCAAGGAAACAAGAAGTGACATATTATTAAAAGCTTTTGAACTTACCGTGAGTGAGTTAAAAAAGCAATTAGGTAAAAATGTAAGCGACTGGCAATGGGGTCGAGTACATACCCTAGAACATATCAGTGCCTTGGGAAGAAAAAAGCCTTTGAATCATTTTTTTAATGTAGGCCCCATGGCCGCACCGGGTGGTATGGAAACACTCAACAACAGCGGCTTTTCATTAAATGCTGAGGGTAAATATCCGGCAACATTCGGCCCGGCTATGCGCATATTGATTGACTTTGCCGACATCGAAAACTCATTAAGCATTAATCCGACCGGACAAAGCGGTGTGTTCTCCTCGAAACATTTTTGTGATCAGGCATTGATGTATATCAATTGTAAATACCGCAAACAAATGATGAATGAGGAGGAAATTAAACAAACAATTAATAATAAATTGGTATTTAAGCCTCAATAAATATAATTATTATTACCTTTCAGTAAACTTTTTTGCTATGAAAAATTTTTACCTGCTGTTATTAAGCCTTGTTATTTGTTATCAGAACAGAAGCCTTGCGCAGAATTATATGTTATACTATAGCCCCATTATCTCACAACCCTGCGAGTTTGATTTGGGGACATTCGTGAATAAACCATCAAATATCAGACTGTACCATACCTTAAACGATGAATGGGATGGACCCATAGATTCCAGTTATTGTATTGGTGTAAGTTCAGGAGATAATTCATACATAACTATTGATACAAATAGCTTCAATAAAAGTAAAGCACTTTTTATTCAGTTCGATATCCCTAACAATCCGGGTTTGTCTTTGTTTCCCAATTCAATTTATGCTATTAATGCAATTATAATCTTTGATGGTTTTAATGCGTTACAAATTGATACCCTTTGCAATATAGGAGCTTGTACACAATCCAGAATTACTATTGCCATACCGGATAGTGCAGGTATTCCCTATTCGGCAGAACGTGTTTATTACGGCAAGTATAAATCTAATTGGGACTATAGTTCGATACTTGCTTGCATACCCATTGAATATTTTGATCAGCAAAAAGTTACTTCTTTAACATATAGAATCAAACTAATACCCGATGCTGTTACAGGGTATGTCAACTTATATTTTCCTACTATTGAACATACACCTACCAATACGTTTTCGGGAATTACTGCTACTCCGACGTCCGGTTCATATAGTTATTCATTTAATATTTTTTGGTATAACCATCTGGGATTACACACCGCCAATATTTATCCCAACGCCAATAACATTACTGATATTCCCATCCATTTCTCACCCAATCCGAGCACACAAGCCATAGCTAACATTTACATCAACGATCAGGTATTTGTATCATTTCAACCTTATACCCAATTAAAACCGGACCTTGTTAATGGCGGCACTATACCACATCTGTTTAATTTAATTAATAATGGAGGTGACATTTGTTTAAATGTATTTGTTGAGATAGTTGTGGAAGATGATAATTCATTCACATACCGAAGCGGCACGGTTTCGCTCGATGGACATATGAGTTGTATGATGTTTAAGAAAGGCGGAAAAATGATTGTGGATGTAGGATCCACTTTTCATTATGGAAGTGGTGGAATGGGCGTATTAGCCTGGCAAACCGGTGCTGTAGTGGATATTAAAAAAAATGCAGAACTCATTATACATAACCGTTTGAATATTTGCGAAAACAGTATGGAAGAAGGCCCACAACAAATCTATGTTACCTTAAACGAAGGTGCCACTTTAACTTTTGCTCCCGGTTCAAGACTCACCAATGAGTTTAGCATTGACGGGTTAATGAAGTTGAATGTGATTATGAATGGTGGCACGTTAAACTATCAAAATCTTTCAGCAGAAGATCAGCAATTGCTGAATATCATTTATCCTGAACGCAACAATTCTTTGCAATCAAACATTACCTTATATCAGAACCCGGTTCACGAACAGTTGTCGTTTTCATACAATGCAGAGAGAGGCGAAAACTTAGAGATAAATGTTTATGATTCCACAGGAAGATTAATGCTTAGTAAAGAAATGCCTTGTGAAAAAGGATTGAACTATCAGCACTTCAACAGTTCGCTATGGCCACAGGGTATTTATCTGATGCAATTAATCACCGGAGAAAACAATGCGGTGTTTAAGTTGGCGAAACAATAAGGTTTGCTATAAAATCATAGCAAGTAAATCACTGCTAATTTTGATGTATCAGGTGTATTTGTTCCTGAACTAGCAAAGGCAGGCCTTTAAACTTTCTGATAAGTTGTGCTATAGTAACCACATCACGCTCGCAATAAGACACTATGCGGGGCAAATCTTTTTCTTTCCAATACACACGTGCCACATCGCTGCCGTCAATATCTTGCTTTGGTGATTCGATGTTGAGTAAACGAGCTAAAAGTTTTAGCGAGGTATAATTTTTATAATCTCCAAAGCGCCACAGTTGCATGGTGTCCACGTGATGCACATCGTAAGGTTTGCGACCTGATATGTCGAGCAGGACAGGCAGTTTCAGTTCATGAATTAACAACCTGCGACATAAAAAGGGAATATCAAATTCACGAATGTTATGACCTGCAAAAAAAAAATTTGATGCGTCTTTATAGTACTTGTTCAAAACGGTTATAAAATCGGTGAGCAATTGTTTTTCATCATCACCGAAAAAACTTTTAACCCGGAATGAAAGAGCTCCGGTCTTTTTCTCTTTATGGAATATACCCATGCTGATACAAATCACTTTACCAAACTCGGCATATATACCGGCGTGGTTAAAATATTTTTCATCTTCGTTTTCGTTTTCCTGATGCAAACGCGCCGTCTTGGTTAAATACATCTGCCGCATTTCTTTGTCCAGATTATGGATACTTGCATATTGCGGTACAGTTTCAATATCGACGCATAACAGCGACTCGGGTTTAATATGATCGAGCATAACAAAGTGTTTAAGGCAAGGTAGAGAAAATAATCAATTATGCAAATACTTAATGAAACAGAATGTTAACTCAGCCTTATATATTGGAATAACTTGAACAATGAATCTACCTATATATCGTAAGGAATAATCGTTTTTAATAAAAACAGATTACTGTTAACGGACAACCGGAATAGAATCCAGTAGTAGATATTCAAGTGATGTTACAAAACCTGCAGAGCAATGATTTCATTACATATTGCGGCGATATTGACCACCTACTTCAAATAAAGCATGGGTTATTTGTCCTAAAGAACAATATTTGGCCACTTCCATCAGCGATTCGAACATGTTTTTATTCTGTACCGCAATTAGTTGTAACTCTTTAAGCAAATGATTGCTCTTATCGTTATGTGCAGCATTTAAATCATTCAACATCTGTATCTGATATTCTTTCTCTTCAGTAGTTGCGCGAATAACTTCTTTGGGTAAAATAGTTGGTGAGCCTTTTGAACTCAGGAAAGTGTTGACACCAATGATGGGAAACTCGCCGGTATGTTTCAATGTCTCATAGTAAAGACTTTCTTCCTGAATCTTTCCGCGCTGATACATAGTTTCCATAGCTCCGAGCACGCCACCACGCTCAGTAATTCGTTCAAACTCCTGCAACACTGCTTCTTCAACAAGGTCTGTTAATTCATTGATGATAAAAGAACCCTGCAATGGGTTTTCATTCTTTGCCAATCCCAACTCACGATTGATGATCAATTGAATAGCCATAGCACGGCGAACACTTTCTTCAGTTGGTGTGGTGATGGCTTCATCATATGCGTTGGTATGAAGCGAGTTGCAATTATCATATATGGCATATAATGCCTGCAGTGTGGTACGGATGTCGTTAAAGTCAATCTCCTGTGCATGCAAACTGCGGCCACTGGTTTGTATATGGTACTTTAACATCTGTGAGCGCTCGTTGGCTCCATATTTATTCTTCATAGCCTTAGCCCAGATGCGACGTGCCACACGACCTATTACTGCATACTCGGGGTCGATTCCATTCGAGAAAAAGAATGAAAGGTTAGGTGCAAAGTCGTCAATATGCATACCGCGACTCAGGTAATATTCTACATAAGTAAAACCATTGGCTAACGTAAATGCTAATTGAGAAATTGGGTTAGCACCGGCTTCAGCTATATGATATCCGCTGATAGAAACTGAATAGAAATTGCGCACTTTGTTTTTAATAAAATACTCCTGCACATCTCCCATCAGTCTCAGCGAAAATTCCGTTGAAAAAATGCATGTGTTTTGTGCCTGATCTTCTTTCAGAATATCGGCCTGTACTGTGCCACGAACTGCACTTAAGGTTTGTACTTTTATTTTCTCATAAACCTCTTTGTCCAAAACTTGGTCGCCGGTAACACCGAGCAACATTAAACCAAGCCCATCATTTCCTGAAGGTAATTCTCCCTGATACCTTGGACGAGGAACACCTTTCTTTTTATAGATTTCATCAATCTTAGCATTGACCATATCGGTGAGGCCATGTTCATGAATGTAAGTTTCGCATTGCTGATCTATTGCCGCATTCATAAAGAAAGAAGTCAGTATGGCAGCAGGACCATTGATAGTCATACTTACTGAAGTTTTTGGATCGGCAAGATTGAATCCACTGTATAATTTCTTCGCATCATCCAGGCAACAAATACTCACACCACTGTTGCCAATCTTTCCATATATGTCGGGACGATGATCCGGATCGTTGCCATATAGCGTAACAGAATCGAAAGCTGTTGACAGGCGTTTGGCAGGCATACCAAGCGATACATAATGAAAGCGCTTGTTGGTTCTTTCTGGTCCACCTTCGCCGGCAAACATTCTTGTTGGGTCTTCACCCTCGCGTTTGAAAGGGAACACACCTGCAGTATATGGAAATTCTCCGGGGAAATTTTCCTGCAACACCCAGCGAACTATTTCTCCCCAGTTTTCATAATCGGGAGTAGCCACTTTTGGAATGCGTGTTTGGCTTAATGATACCGTATATGGCTTCACGCAAACATCTTTTCCGCGAACCTGATATACAAATTCATCGGCATGATATTGCAAACAAGTTTGTTTCCAGTCGGCAATCACTTTTTTCAGCGGTCCAAATAGTTTCATCTCGTGTTCAGCATACAACTCCTGCAATTCTTTGCGCAGACGGTCTTTATCTGCAATAGCGCTTTTATCAATTTTTGAAATAGTGTATTGAATACTGAATAATGTGGTAGAAATTTCTGTTTGTTCATTAACCCATTGATCATAACGACGATTATTTTCGGCAATCTCACTCAGGTAACGTGTTCGTGCAGGTGGAATAATGTAAATCTTCTCACTCATTTCTGCTGTAACCTCAAAAGAAGATTTTAAATCAATGCCCGTTTTATCGGTTATCTTTTGAATCACTGCTTTATACAGTTGATTCATTCCGGGGTCATTAAACTGAGAGGCAATAGTGCCAAATACTGGCAAACTTTCATCAGCAGCATCCCACAACTGATGGTTGCGCTTGTATTGTTTCTTTACATCGCGTAATGCATCGAGAGCACCACGTTTATCGAACTTGTTGAGCGCAATGATGTCTGCAAAGTCGAGCATGTCAATTTTTTCTAACTGAGAAGCAGCACCGTATTCAGGAGTCATTACATAGAGGCTGGCATCGCTGTGTTCTATTATTTCAGTGTCACTTTGTCCAATGCCCGAGGTTTCGAGAATAATTAAATCAAACTGTGCTGCCTTTACAACATCCACTGCATCTTTTACATAACGACTTAATGCCAGATTCGATTGTCGTGTAGCCAATGAACGCATATACACTCTCTCGTTCTTGATGCTGTTCATACGAATACGATCACCCAACAATGCGCCACCAGTCTTACGTTTAGACGGATCAACAGAAAGTATAGCAATGTTTTTATCCTTGAAATCAATTAAAAAACGACGCACAAGTTCATCTACTAAAGATGATTTTCCTGCACCACCCGTACCGGTGATACCAAGTACAGGTGTTTTCTTTAGGTCACTTCCTACAGCACTAGACCTCAAAAAAGGTTTGATGAAATGAAATTCTTCCTCATAGTTCTCGGCACATGATATGAGACCGGCAATGATGCGTTG
Organism: uncultured Bifidobacteriaceae bacterium; assembly: GCA_964640655.1. Classification (GTDB taxonomy): domain Bacteria; phylum Bacteroidota; class Bacteroidia; order Chitinophagales; family UBA10324; genus BJGO01. The sequence goes on from CAZXFT010000005.1 coordinate 80,878, forward strand.
GTTTTTCTTTTTTAAACCTTCGCTTAAAGTAAGTTGACTAATGGTTGCTGTTTGTTTTTCATCTTCATTCCATGCTTCTTCGCTAATGGGTAAAAAAGATGAAGGATGGCCGGATGCAAAATCAGCTTTTTGTAAAAGGTCGTTAATCATTCCCTGCAGGCCGAGTGTGCGGCCATCGTCAGGGTGATAAATACGAGCTATGCCATATTCATGCAGTTCTTTGATTTCCTCGGGTAATATAGTGCCACCACCGCCGCCAAATATTCTAATATGAGAACATCCTTTTTCTTTAAGCAGATCATACATATACTTGAAGTATTCCATATGTCCCCCTTGATAGCTGGTCATGGCTATACCTTGCGCATCTTCCTGTATGGCACAGTTCACCACCTCCTGAACACTCCTGTCGTGACCCAAATGAATAACCTCAGCACCGCTACTTTGAATGATACGGCGCATGATGTTTATCGCTGCATCGTGGCCATCGAATAATGATGCCGCAGTAACTATTCTGATTTTATTCTTGGGTTGATAAGGTAATTGCTCTTTCATAAAATTCTGAACAGGTCGTTTGAAAAAAAACCGGCTAGTTTGAGCCGTGCCAAAAGGCGTTGCAATTTATTAAACCCATGCCAAACCACAATACCGGTTTAACACAGTATTTTGATAATTATATTATTGAAAAAAAAATGGCAGAAATAAAGGAGACCGCATTAAATGCGCTGCATAATTTTTATTTCGTACGATTTACGCAGCTTATTCGACAACATAGTGGAGCGCAACCAAGGGTTCAATATTTTCAACTCTTTATAGTTGATACTATTTGATTGTGCAAAATCAGGAAGTGATTCAATACTGTTGTCAACCGTTATAGTCTTATACGAGTATGGTTTATACAAATCGGTTTCGTTAATGATAAAACCGTACTTGGAAGGATTACGGATTATTTCTTTCAATGCTAGTATGCGAAAAAGATAACGTGATGTTTCATTATTCAGCATCAGGTCGTAGTAGTCCGTTGCCTTTTGCTTGCGCGATGTTTCTGCGAGACCATTCATTCCCATATTATATGAAGCGGCAGCCATTGTCCACGAGCCGAATTTTTCGTAAGCCTGTTTAAAATATTTACAAGCTGCCTCAGTCGACTTTTCAAAATGATAACGCTCATCCACTTCACCATTAATTTCCAGCCCGTAAATTTTTCCGGTCTCTTCCAGTATCTGCCATACACCTACAGCTTTTGATGGTGAAACCACATTCTTAAAGCCACTTTCAGCAGCTGCCAGAAAAACAAAATCTTCGGGCACACCGTATTGCTTTAGAACAGGTTCGAGCAGAGGCTTTAACTTGTTATATTCTTTAATGATGAGTAATGTTTGCGATTGCCAGTAAGTGTTCACTAATAGTTCCCTGTCTATACGCTCTCGCACATCCTGGTCTTTCATGGGCACAACCTCGCTGCAAAAGTTCAGCTTGCTTGGCAACACCAATGCATAGGTTTTTACAATCTCGTTGTTGTCAACTCTAAGCTTTGAAATTTCCGGATCATCAGCTTTCACCGTGTTACCTTGTTTCTGAAACAAGAAATAAGTTAGCAGCAAACTGAGAGCTGCTATAGATACGATGATGATTTTTTTCATAGCTATTTATTAATTGTATTGTTATGCTAAAGTTAAATTGAAATTAACCCATTCTACGTATTTATTTATGAGTGGTTCCTTTTTACCGATGAATAATAAAAACCACACCATCTTTTAATTATTTTTTAAACCGTTCGTGTTGGAATAACTGTGCATATGCATCGTTGAGGCTTTGGTACATTTGCCCGAAACCCATACTTAACTCATGAAACACTCTATTCAAGAGCTTGAAAATATTGCTTCACAGGTGCGCCGCGACATCGTTCGCATGGTACACGGCTGCCAAAGCGGCCACCCAGGCGGCTCTCTTGGTTGCGCCGACTTTCTTACCACATTATACTTTGAGGTGATGGATTACAAACTGCCCTTCTCAATGGATGGTGTTAATGAAGATGTTTTCTTTCTCTCCAACGGGCACATTTCTCCATTGTGGTATAGTGTGCTTTCGCGTGCAGGATATTTTGAGCTGAGTGAATTAAAAACTTTCAGAAAAATCAATAGCCGATTGCAGGGACATCCAACCACACACGAAGAATTACCCGGGATTCGCATGGCCAGTGGCTCATTGGGGCAAGGGTTATCTGTGGCCTGTGGTGCTGCACTTACCAAAAAGATGAATAAAGACGAGAAAACTGTCTTCATTCTCACAGGTGACGGTGAGCTGCAAGAAGGTCAAAATTGGGAAGCACTGATGTTTGCCGCACACCATAAGTTGGATAACCTTCTTATAACTGTAGATTACAATGGCCAGCAAATAGACGGTTCTACAAAAAAAGTCATGGATCTGGGTAACCTCAAAGCAAAATTTGAATCTTTTGGCTTAGATGTGTTAGAGATGAATGGGAATAAAATGAGAGACGTTGTGGATGGATTATCATATGCTAAAATCCGCCTAGGTAAAGGGAAACCGGTAGCCATACTGATGAAAACCACTATGGGTTATGGCGTTGATTTTATGATGACCGGTCACGAATGGCACGGTATAGCACCTAACGATGCACAATTGGCAAAAGCTTTGGAGCAACTGCCATTAACATTAACAGACTATTGATTCTTAAAACGTACATATCAACAATTAGTAAAGGAGCAAGTGTAATTGTTTTAATGGTTGCATTGCTTACCACATCATTACATGCACAATATATCTTTAATCCTAAAACACAGCGCATACTCATTATACTGGATGCTTCCGGCTCTATGAATGCCAAGTGGCAAAAACAATCTCGTTTTGAACTAGCTAAAGATATTTTGACAACTCTAACCGACAGTATTTATAAGACTAATAAAAACATTGAGTTTGGGGTACGTGTGTTGGGGCATCAGTATCACAAAGACTTAGACAACTGCACCGACAGTAAACTGGAAGTACCATTCGGAAAAAACAACAGTTTGCAGATAAATACAGTTTTGAACAAAATATCTCCGAAGGGTCAAACACCATTAGCTTATAGTTTAATGCAGGCAGCTCTTGACTTCCCAAAAGATTCTATAGCAGGTCATTCTATTATCATCATCACCGATGGAATAGAAACCTGTAAAGGCAATGCTTGCGATGCAGCCAAACAGCTGGCAGAAAAAAGAATCTCAGTGAGACCATATATTGTTGGACTTGGTATTTCCGATACCATGCTGAACTTCTATAAATGTGTTGGTACAGTAGTAAATGCCGTTGAAGAAAATGATTTAAGTGGTATAATCAGTGCTGCAGTGAAGCAAGCGTTGAATAAAACAACCACACAAATCAATCTGCTGAACAACAACGGAGAGCCTTTGGAAACAAATATTGCGTACACACTATACGATCATTCCTCTCATAAAGTGCGTTATCAATATGTTCATCGTTTAGATCAGAGAAACAATCCGGACACAATAGTAATAGACCCTAAAGGCATCTATGATTTAGTGGTACATTCTATACCCGAAGTAAGAAAGGATAATATTGAGTTGAGTGCGGGAAAGCACAACATTATTGCACTTGATGTTCCTCAAGGTATTCTCTCCCTCGAGTTTGAAGGACAAAAACTCAGCACCTTGAATGCGGTTCAATGTATTGTTCGCCGTGCCGGTAGCCCTCATATATTGTATGTGCAAGATGTTGGCTCAAAGAATACATACCTGACAGGAAAATACGATTTAGAAATACTTACTCTACCAAGAATTTATGTTACAGATGTGTCCATCAACCAAAGTAATGCCACTGTACAAAAAATTTCTGTACCTGGTTATCTGCAATTAAATATCAATGAACCGGGTGTAGCTTCTGTTTTCATCAAACAAAATGAGAAAATGGTATTGATTCATGACTTCCATTCTATTACAAGTAATCAAAATATTACCCTTCAACCCGGCAATTATTTACTGATGTACAGACCAGACAGAGGGAAAAAAGCATTGCGAACAAAAACTATATCCGTTAGAATAGACCCAGCTAAAACCACCAGCATCAGTCTGCGTTAGGCTTTTTTATCCATTATTTTATAGTTTAACCGCTTTAATATATATTAGCAGTAAAGCCAAAAACATGAAAAAAATACTTTACTGCTTAACACTATTATTATTAACCTTTCAAGCGAATAGCCAAACGACTCTTTTTACAGAAACATTTAATTCGGGCAGCACAAACTGGACATTAAATACATCTGATGTAGGTTCTGTTGCGGGTGCCACCGGGAACTACTGGGTTGTTAATAGTTCGTATTCAAGTTTATTCGGCACAACACCCTCGCAACCAATGGCGATAACTGGTGCTCCACAATCAGGGTACTTACATATTCGAAGTTCATTAACAGCAAATGCACTTTTTCTTGCGCCTGCTGATGGCAACAAGTTTGTAAAAATGAATACCGGCATTTCTACCATAGGATATACCGGTGTTAGCATCAACTTCTGGTATTTATGCAATGGCGATGCAATTGCTACCGATGCCTATTTTGGCAGAACCTATTATAGCATAGACGGTGGAAACACATGGATACAAAATCCGACCACATACTATCAAGTAAGCACCTGGACGCAAACAAGTATTTCAAATCCTGCATTCGATAATAAAGCCGACCTGCGCTTTGCATTTATGTGGGTACAGAACAGTGCCAATGAATTTGTTGCGTCCGATCCGGCATATAGTGTTGACCAAATTATAGTATCCGGTACATCAAGCGGTGGCTCTGCTCCTGTTGCTGATTTCGCGATAAACAACACAAGTATCTGCGCTGGTCAATGTGTACAATTAACCTCAACATCTACCGGTCAGGTTGATAGCTACCAATGGATTACTACAGGAGGTACACCAAGCGGCTCAACCAATAACACAGTAAACGTTTGCTACAATACTCCAGGCACATACAACGTCTCTCTTACAGTTTCTAATGCAAACGGCTCTGATACAAAGACAGTTAATAATGCAATAACTGTGTCTGCTCTTCCAACGGTAACAGTAAATCCTTCATCACCAAGCGTATGCATAGGTCAGTCAGCTGCTCTTCAAGCGAATGGAGCAAGTTCATATACCTGGTCCCCATCTTCAGGACTCAGTAATACCTCAGGAATTAACATTAGTGCTAATCCGACAATAACAACAACTTATACAGTTGTAGGAACAAACTCTACCGGGTGCACAGGAAGCGCAACAGTTATAGTTTCTGTCAATGCATTACCTAATATATCGGCTAACTCTGCAAGTGTATGCATTGGTGCATCAGCCTCTCTAAATGCAAGTGGCGCAAGCTCATACACATGGATCCCGTCTGCAACTTTGAACAGCAGCACAGGTGCCAGTGTAAGTGCTTCACCTACAACATCTACCACTTACACCGTTACAGGTATCGGTAGTAATGGCTGCTCGGCAAATGCAACATCCGTAGTTTCGGTTAATGCATTACCCAATGTCTCTTCCACTTCAACGCTGAGCATTTGTGTCGGATTAAGTGGCAATCTGAACGCATCGGGTGCCATCACGTACACCTGGGCACCGAACTCGGGTATCAGTGCTACTACAGGTAGTATAGTAACTGTAAATCCTAGTTCAAATACTTCATACACTGTTACAGGCACATCAGCAGCAGGTTGCACTGCATCATCTATCAGTGTAGTTACGGTAAATAATCCACCATTAATTAGTGTTAACTCTGTGAGTGTTTGTCCGGGTAGTTCCGCAACGTTAACTGCAAGTGGCGCCAATACTTATTCGTGGTCTCCTGCAACAGGATTAAACTCGACTACAGGGGATTCAGTAACTGCCAACGTAACTCAAACAACAACATATACTGTTACAGGTTTATCTTCTGCAGGATGCATTGGTACAGCTACGTCAGTAGTAACAATTGGCAATTCTTTAAATATTAATGTAAACTCACCGGTTATTTGTCAAGGAGCTTCAACTATATTAACAGCAAGCGGCGCTGCCAATTACACTTGGACTCCTAGCACAGCTTTAGACCAAAGTACTGGCTCCATAGTTACGGCTACTCCTTTTGAAAGCATTACATATACTGTTACCGGATTTGATGCTAACGGATGTTCGGGTGAAGCCATCTCGGTTGTTGCTGTAAAGCCGCCACCAACGATTACAGCATTTAATGATTCCATTTGTAAAGGACAAGTCGCAACACTTTCAGTAAGTGGTGCCAATACTTTCACATGGTCGCCAGCAACCGGTTTAAGCGCAACATCCGGAGGTAGTGTTCAGGCTAATGTGATTATTAATACCACTTATGTAGTCACCGGTATCGACGCCAATGGTTGTACAGCGAGTGAGCAAGTCATTGTATATGTATATCCTGAAACAACAGGCACCATCAGTGGACTAAATGCAACCTACTTTACGAACTCAGCATCTTCAAATATGAGCGGGACACCTGCAGGCGGAACGTTTAGCGGACCAGGTGTAGCAGGAAACGTATTTGATCCGGCATTTGCTGGTATTGGTACTCACACGATAACTTATAACTTTTTTGATGCGAATGGTTGCCCGGGATCAGCAAGTGCAACAGTAACAGTGAGTTTCCCAGTATCTGCTCAAACAATGTTGAACAACTCAGTTCTTTTAACATTATTTCCAAATCCTTCTGACGGGAACATTACCCTTAACATCGATGCCGTTGACCATGAATTATGCTCTGTTGAAATTATTGACATCACTGGTCGCAGGATACAACAGTTGCAATCGATTATTAAACAAGGGAAGAACACCCTTAACTTTCATGTAGAACAAAGTGGCCTCTACTTTTTTCGTTTCGTGATGGATGAGAAAGTTGAAGTATTAAAGTTTGTTGTAAAATAATTTTCGAACTACTCCACATTAAAGCCGCAAGTATTAGTTCTTGCGGCTTTTTTATTTCTGTACACGCGTAATGATAAGTGTGTGTAAGAAAACATGATGAAGCCAATGATGCTTGAATAGTTTTGTTTGAAACAATATTCATTTGACACCCGGAATCATATTAACCTGCGTAGTGCTGTACTCAGCACTTTTATTTTTTATCACGTGGCTTACCTCTCGCAATGCAACCAACGAAACCTACTTTATAGGCAACCGAAGCAGCAAGTGGTACATTGTCGCCTATGGAATGATTGGTGCTTCGCTCAGTGGTGTCACTTTCATTTCGGTACCTGGAGCAGTAGGAGTTACACAATTCGCTTATTTTCAGGTAGTGCTCGGTTACATACTCGGATATCTGGTTATTGCTTTTATTTTACTTCCGGTGTATTATCGCTTACAACTAACGTCTATATACACCTTTTTAGAACAACGATTTGGTTTCTGGAGTTATAAAACAGGTTCATTTTTCTTTATCATTTCACGTGTAATCGGTGCTTCATTCCGATTATTTATAGTTGTAAATGTCTTACAAGCTTTTGTATTCGATGCATGGGGAGTTCCGTTCTGGGCAACTGTTCTGGCATTTATTATTCTGATACTCTTATACACTTTTGAAGGTGGCGTTCGCACCATAGTCTATACTGATATGTTGCAGACATCATTCATGCTTTTATCATTACTACTTACTATTATTCTAATTTCAGGTCATTTAGATATTAACCTCCTGGATGTGCCATCAATTATAGCATCGAGCAACTACAGTAAAATATTTTTTACCGACTGGCAGCAAAAAACCTTCATGCCTAAAATGTTTTTCGGCGGCATGTTTATTGCTATAGCCATGACCGGATTGGATCAGGAGATGATGCAGAAAAATATCAGTTGTAAGAACCTAAAAGAATCGCAGCGAAATATGCTCACCTTCACAGGTATTCTTGTCTTTGTAAACCTGGTATTCCTCTGCTTAGGCGCATTGCTGTACTTATTTGCTGAAAGCAAAGGCATTCAGATTCCTACACGTACTGATGAACTATTCCCAGGAATTGCACTGGAATATTTAGGTGGCATCTCTGCTGTGTTCTTTGTCATCGGAATAATATCAGCGGCTTATCCAAGTGCCGATGGAGCGCTTACAGCACTCACCACATCGTTTTGTTTTGATATGCTTGGACTGAATAAAAAAGATAAACTCAGCGATTTGCAGAAGAAACGTATTCGTTATGTTGTCCATTTTAGTTTCGCTTTGATTCTGCTGGTGGTAATTGTTATTTTCAGAATCATCAACGATGAAGCAGTTATCCTAAAACTATTTACTGTAGCGGGATATACATATGGTCCATTATTAGGACTCTATTCCTTTGGATTATTTTCCAAAAAACCATTGCACGATTATTTAGTGCCTATTGTTTGCCTAATGTCACTTATGGCAACTTATATTATAGACCACAATGCTGGCATTTGGTTTGGAGGATACAAAATGGGATTTGAATTAATTATTCTTAATGGCGCTTTTACATACATGGGCTTATGGCTCATTAGTAAAAGACAAAACACACTATTCATTTCAAATTCATGAGTCGCGTTTCAATTAGTTGTTTATGGATATTAGTTGTGTGTTTTTTGAGTACACAAGCACAAAAAACTAAACCATTAAATACACCATTAATAATATCTGGCTCCTTTGGTGAGCCTCGCGAAAATCATTTTCATACTGGAGTAGATTTAACCACACGTGGCAAAACGGGAATTGCTGTTTACTCTTTTGAAGACGGTTACGTGTCGCGCATCAAAGTATCGTCGATTGGTTACGGCAAAGCGGTTTACATTACGCACTCCAACGGACTAATGAGTGTATATGGTCACTTGTCAAAGTTCAATGATGATATACAACAATATGTTACCACACAACAATACCACCTCAGGAAAAATGAAGTAGAACTATATCCTGAAAAAAACAAAATCAAAGTAAGCAAAGGTCAGATTATTGCTTACAGTGGTAATTCAGGTGGTAGTGGCGCGCCACATCTACATTTTGAAATTCGTGATCCGGGTGGAGACAGTTATCCGCTGAATCCTCTGAAGTATCATTTAGATTTAAAGGATACTATATCACCTGAATTTAGAAAAATTGCATTTTACAACACAAGTGATTTAATTGACGTCGTAGCCCCTATGGAAATGGTTTTATATAATGTAAAAGGTGTTTACAAAATTCAAAACCGCACACAACCCGACACCGTGCGTTTACCGTTTATTTCTACAGGCATAGGCATCAAGGCTTATGACTTAGCCAACGGGTGCGACAGCGATGGCTTCTTTGGAATCTATTCGATGAATGTTACCGTTGACGATAAAACCGTTTTTGAATTTTCATTAGACCGGCTCGATTTTGCTGAGGGACGATATGCCAATTGCCATATTGATTACAAGCAAAAGAAAAAAGAGAAAGAGCAATTTTATCGCTGTTATCTGATGCCCGGAAATGAAGCAGGCATATATAGTGCACTTTCTAACAGGGGAATGATTAACCTGAACAATGGTGAGATAAAAAAGGTGGTGATTACAGCATCTGATTATTATAAAAACATTTGCCGTGTTGAGTTTTATATCGAGGGTACTTCAGCCGGAAAGATTCAGAGTGCACCACCCTCGGGCATTCACATGAGCATGGAACAAGACAACCTATGGAATAACAGTAAACTTGGTTTACAAATTAGTGCCAAATCTTTGTATGAAGATTTATACCTTAAGATTGATTCGAGTAAAGCACCATCAGGTGCATTATCCAAATTATACAAAATTCACGATGAATACACCCCTGTTCACAAAACGTATAAGTTGAGCATAGCACCAGATTTATTGCCAAAAAATATTAGCGTATCAAAATTGATAATTATAAGAATTAAGTCGAACGGCAATTATACGGCCTACAGCAGTATGTATGCCGATGGTAAGATAACTGCAGAGCCAAAAGAGTTTGGTAATTTCTGTATAATGGCAGATACCTCCGCACCAATACTTACAACTCCTGACATTAAGAACGGACAAACCCTGACAGCAAAATCAATTTCATTTACAATGATTGATAAACTTTCAGGCATAGAGTCTTATAACTTTTATATGGATGAGAAGTGGATTATTGCTGAATATGATGCCAAGTCTGATACAGTAAATGTAAAATTAGGGACACTTTCAAAAGGTGAACATATTTTACAAGCTGTTGTTATTGATAAGGTTCAAAACAAAAAAACATTCACTTACAAATTCATTACACCATGAGCAAGATAAGCCTCGGCGACAAAGCCCCGGATTTTAATGGCACAGACCAAAACAGCAATAGCATATCACTTAAAGATTTTAAAGGCAAGAAAGTAATACTTTATTTCTACCCGAAAGATGATACCCCCGGTTGTACCGCTGAATCATGCAACCTACGAGATAACTATAAAGCACTCATCAAGAAAGGTTATGCCGTAGTAGGTGTTAGTGCCGACAACGAAAAGTCACACAAGAAATTCGCCGATAAGTACGAACTCCCCTTCCCTCTTATTGCCGACACCGAAAAAAAAGTACTTCAAGCCTATGATGCCTGGGGAGAGAAAAGCATGTACGGAAAAAAATATATGGGCATCATACGAAAAACATTCGTGATTGACGAGAAAGGAAAGATTGAAAAAATATTTGATAAGGTTGATACTAAGAATCACACCGAACAGATATTGGAGAGCTACGAATAAGTTATATAACACGCCTGGGCACAGCATCCCAAATATTCTGGCTGACGGGGTTAAAGTCTAAATGAACTAATCCCGGTTTTTTATTAATATCAATGCTGCCAATTACTTTATCCATGAGCAAAGCATTGGCACCATTGATAGTAGCCCAACTTAGCAAATCATGAATTTCAATTTCGGGATTATTATTGTGTATGGTCTTCAACTCCTCCCATATGCTCAACTGACTATTAGATGCAAGACTATCCGTGCCAACACATATTTGTTTGGTGTTGTTCATCCAGAGGTTATAATCAGGTAAAAGCTTTTCAATATATAGATTTGCATTCGGACAAGTACAGAACCATATCTTCTTCAATCCTTCACCAATAAAATCAAAATCAACCTGCGACAAGAAAGTATTGTGTACCATTATAGTTTGCGCAGCATGTTCCATATAAGGCCAAATAGATTGAATACTGCGCATTCCAAAAGGAGTAAAGGTTTCTTCAGGATATTTGAGATACTCCAGAATATTATTCATCGCTCCGCTTCCATCATAACAATACGTCAATTCCTCATTGCTTTCCGCCATATGAATACTTGTTACATCGGAGGCCAGCGAAATGTAAAGCGATATATGCTCCCACAAGTTTCTCGACAAGGAATATGGTGCATGTGGTGCTATGGATGACTGAAGTCCGTTCTTTCTATGCTGCTGCAGTAATGCCACTGCCGAATTAAATAACTCATCTGCCTTATCTGCTCTGTACCCCAGCGTTTCGATGAAAGTGTGGTAATGAATTTTGCTTTTTTTCTTCATCTCCAGTGCATCTGCAGTATTAGAAATATCACCAACGGCAACTATGCCGTCGTTCCACATCTCCTGATCTGCCTTATCAATAGCTTCAGTAATTACTTCGCGTGTTGTATTACGGATGCTTAACAAGTCAATTATAAATTGAGTGAGTCCGCCACCGCGGGGAATCATATCTTTCATGAAAGATAGCTCTGTATGTGTATGAGTATTTACAAATCCCGGTACAATTGCACCGGGTAATTGAAGCACATCGCCGTTAGTATGTTTATCAATAGTATCAATCTGCAAGATAATACCATCATTATTAAAAACTAGGACATGATTTTTAAGCACCTGACCACTGATGGTAAAGATTGAATCTGCTGTAATTTTTTTCACGCACTAAAACTAACAAGAACAAATACGTTAGAGTCACATCGCCTACCTTTGCCGCAATGGCTTCAGAGAATACAAATATCCGCAACCTTACCTTACCCGAATTGCAAGAGTGGTTTGTAGCATCAGGCGATAAAAAATTTCGTGCTGTGCAGGTTTATGACTGGCTTTGGAAAAAAGGAGTAAGAGCGATTGACTCAATGTCTAATCTCTCCAAAGAGACCCGATCCAAACTGGCTGAATCATTTTCATTTCCTGCATTAGAATTGAATAAAACTCAGATCAGTCGCGATGGCACCATTAAAGTTCGGTTTGTAACCAACGACAATCATTATATAGAAGGTGTCATCATTCCTGCCGAGGATCGCATTACTGCCTGTGTATCTTCACAGGTTGGCTGTTCATTGACGTGTGCTTTCTGTGCTACAGGAAAAATGAAACGTGAACGGAATCTGCATTTCTTTGAAATATTTGATCAGGTGGTGATGCTGAATGAGATTGCTGAGAAAGAATGCGGACGTGGCCTAACTAACATTGTGTTTATGGGAATGGGAGAACCACTCTTGAATTACTCTCAAGTTTCAAAAGCCATTGATATAATATCTTCTCCCGATGCATTGGGAATGTCACCCCGCAGAATTACAGTTTCTACAGCTGGAATTGCCAAGATGATTCGTAAAATGGGTGATGATGAAGTTCGATACCGCTTAGCACTATCACTACATGCCGCAAACGATTTGAAACGGAGTAAAATTATGCCTATCAACGACGAAAATAATTTGGAAACACTGATACAGGCACTGAACTATTTCTACCAAAAAACAAAAAACAGAATCTCACTCGAGTATATTCTGTTTAAAGATTTCAATGACTCAATTGAAGATGCTAAACAACTTATTAAGATAGCTAGAAGAGTTCCTTGCAGAGTCAACATCATTGAATATAATCCGGTTGAAGGAACAGGTTTTGAGAAAGCTACTACTGCAAAGACTAAAATCTTTGCAGAAACATTAGAACAAAATGGAGTTACAGTTACCGTACGTTACAGCAGAGGAAAAGACATTGACGCTGCCTGCGGTCAATTAGCTAATAAAAATTAAAAACGAGGACAGAAAGTACGCCTATTCTTCTTGTTTGGCTTACCTGAAGTATAGATTACTGCAACTTCAAAACCACCCTGCCCGCCGGTAGCAACATTCAGGTTTGAAGTATTGATATCATAGCTTACACCAAACTGAACACCATTCATCATAACACCAACTGTAGGGATTAACGCATCGTTTGTACGAGTAAATACCCCGCCATAAACTATTGTTCCTACTTTATAACGTGAAGGAGAGAAGTTATAACCAATAGCTGTACCTGCAACCATCTCTTGAGCACTGGTTTGTAATTGGTACAACACATAAGGCAATAAGTATACTTTGTTATTGATACCAAAAGTACCGCCGGCATGAACGGTATAGCGAGTACCTATTTTGTTATCGTTGCTTGTTCCATAAAACGATTCAAATGGTCGGGAAATATGAGAGATGTTGGCTCCGAGTGTAAAGCGTGAATAATCTGTCAATAATGCATCGAAAGCTAAGCCTGCTGCTAAATCAGTATAAGCAAAACGTGTATTCTGAATAGGATCTAAAGAAGCAAACCCGGGTTTGAAACCAGTACCGGTAAACTCATCATAAAAATCAAGACGGGTTAAGTCAATACCTTTTTGAGTCCAACCATATAAGCCACCAACTGATAAATGATAGTTGCCTGAATTATCGAGCGACTGATGATATGCGAGTGATAACATCGCTGAACTGGTAGTTAATTGCCCGTCGCCAGCTTTATCCGTTAAGAACAATACGCCTAATCCAAGATAGTTGCCACTGAAACGGCCACTGAGTAATTTAAAATCGGCGAAAGCAGATGGAGTTGCATAAACAGCAGGTGCCGAAATGCTGCCCCACTGATTTCTGTAGTTGACACCTACGCGCCAGGTGCCGCTCATGCTACCCGTTAGAGCCGGATTCAGTGTAAGAGGAGAATAGTAAAACTGTGAAAAGTGCGGATCCTGAGCTAAAACACTCAGCACAGACACACTAAACACAATAAGGAAGAGTAACTTTTTCATATTCATTATCCGGCTTGTAAACGTACTTAGATGCTTTTAATTACGCAAGAATCTAACGTGTGGTTAAAAATAAGCATTAACATCAGTTAAACAAGGGGGTAATCGACTTAATGTTGCATTTTTTCGCCAAAAGCCAAATCTCCAGCATCTCCGAGGCCTGGAACGATGTAAGATTGAGGGTTTAATTCTTCATCTATAGCTGCTGTCCAGATGGTACAATCTGTTAAATGATCCTGCACCATTTTAATGCCAGCACGACTGGCAATAACGCATGCTATGTGTGTATGGCGTGGTTTGCCCACTTCAAAGACCTGCTTGAGTGTTTTAACCATGGATGCTCCGGTAGCCAGCATGGGGTCGGCAACGATCAAGATTCTGTCTTGCAAATCAGCACAAGCCAGATATTCCAGCTCAATCACAAAACTGTCGCCGTTAGTATGTTTTCTATATGCAGAGATAAAGGCATTGTCGGCGCGATCGAAATAATTCAATATACCGTGGTGCATGGGTATCCCTGCACGAAGAATAGTACCTATTACAGGTTGCTGTTCTAATACAGGCACTTCTATAGTGCCTAATGGTGTAATTACGACTTCCTTGTTATAAGTAAGTTTTTTTGAAATTTCGTAAGCGATTATTTCACCAATCCGTTCGAGATTTCTTCTGAATCTCATGCGGTCATTCTGAATTTTCACACTGCGTATTTCAGCAATGTACTGAGTAACCAATGAGTTATTTTCACCTATGTTGTAAACCATCTTTTATGTTTTTTAAAATTCGGAGATGCCAAGGTAACTGATTTAACATGATGTGCCAATATGTATGTGGCTGGGACCCAAATGTTTGATAGAAAGCAGCAACTCCGGGCAAATCAGAACCTTCAAAATCAAATGTGCGATTGCTGTTTGAAAAATGTTTTATGACTTCGTTCAATAGAATTGACATAGCCTGATATTTTCTACCATCGCTATTTGAAGCATTAAACAGGTTAACGACATACGATTCATTGTATAATATAAAACTTGCTGCGACGCATTGGTCATTCATCCAAACCTCCCACACCATACCGTTATTATTTTGAGTTGCCGCATGTACAAGTTCCGATAACACTTTATAATTCTCTTGTTTTAATTCTTTAACCTCATCAGCCTTTGAATCGCGAAATAATTGAATCAGATTATCGGAGCTTGAATTTATTTTTACAATACAATTTGATGAATGCTTTTTAAGGTTGCGCTTTAAGTTCTCGGAATAATTACTAACTATTTGATCGTAGGACTGTTTGAGATTTATCAGGTGCGTAGTTCGCGCAAGTACTTTATCAAATGTTGTTGGTGCTTCGTGTTGAAAGTGTAATTGCAGATGTATGAACAAAGCGTAAGTATTGAGCATTGATAAAAATTCTTGCTGGGTAATTTTTATATCAAGGTCTACAGTTTGCTTTACAAACAATCCAAATTGTTGTGTAAAGAACGGCTGGTAAACATATTTAACTCCGGCTTTAATTCTGTTTGGTAAAGGGGCAATAACCTTGTATTGTTCGTCCACTATAGCGTCCCAACCCGGGCAGGCAATATCCAAATACCATGAATAACAGTAAGGAAGTGGTAGAGTCGAGTCATCTAAACATGCATCCCACCGTTGTTTATCTATTTGCTGATTCGGAAGAATGCGCAGCATAGTGTTATTCTTTTGCGTATTTTATCAACTCTTCAAATCGTGAACTCCACCCGGTAAATTCGCTTTGCGGTCCAACGAGATTATTATGTGCCACAAAAATAAAAGTACCATTCACTTTTCTGACTTCATCTACATATAGTTTTACCTCATCAAGTGCACTGTCGGCACCAAGATTCATCTGATGGTGAAGAGTAGAATCCATAGCACAGAAGGGATGAATGCGCAACGATGTTTGTTCTTCGCGTTGAATATCGTAGAAATAAAAAGGTGAACAAATGCCTGCTCTGAATCCCAAAATATTTTGATAACCCATGGAATAATCTTCACGTATTCCAATGTCGGTCAGAATGCGATAAGTATCCGGGAACTTCAACATAATATAATGTTGTCTGCTACGTAAAGTTGGCTTACCGGTAATGGCGTTAAGACGGTCTATCTCTAGTCCAAGTAATTTGTACTTACTGTTAGAGGCATAACTCGGATGCAAACCAATCAAATACCGACTGCTGATATCACGTATGATATTTTGAAGTTTCTCGCTGGTCCAGGGAATACTTTTATCATACGTGCCATAGTCGCCAAGATGGAAAAAATAAATCGGATAAACCTGGTACTTATTGTTCAAATGGAACTGGTATTCGAAAGTATCATAAGGGTCAGGAATTTTACCTGCAAGAACTTTTTTACGCATTTCAATAAAATCCTTGTCACCAGTAATCATAGCTTTTAACAAAGCCCCCTGAGAACGATATGCTCCTTTTTCTATAATCGAGAAAGCAATATCAATATCATAAGTTAAGATGCATTGGTAACTCTTCGCTCCAAATTGCAGTGAACTATACCGCTCGTGTAGGATGGTTTTCAGATGTTCCGCATAATGATTCACTACAGGTATAAAGTGAAAACTTTTTTGATACGCTAAACTTTTTTCTCCACGAAATCGTCCATAACTATCCCCACGAAAAGGTAAATATTCTTCATACCTGGTTACCATGAAAAATGTTGCTGCAAAAGGATCATATGGTAATGATGCCGGCTGATTGGAAGTAAATATTACTGGAATGCCCTCAAATTCGATAGCTTCAGTACGTTGCTGTCGAACACCTGCTTCAAACAATATTTGTTGAGAAGAAATAAATAATTCATCTCCAAAGGCACGAGTGCTATAGTTCAGTTTAGGTCCACCATAATTCTGAAATGTTTGAACGTCATTGGTAATTTCATATTCAATTTCCAACATTTCGCGAAACATCAAATTCAGCACATAATATAAACGCGGACTAACTTTAGTTGTATAGATTAATAAAATCATTATTGTGCAGCCTGCTGAAATTTTGTGGAATAAAATTGATTGCCTGAATCCGCCATAGATGTTAAATAAGGATGAACTAGATATCGAGTATCACCAGTAGAATCGTGGAGGCTTTGTAAAATGTGCACGATATTAGTTACACCAATTTCATCGCACCACTGCAATGGTCCTTTAGGATAATTAGTGCCCAATATCATGCCTTTATCAATGTCCTCTATGCTCGCTGTGCCTTCTGCTATTGTTGCTACCGCCTCGTTGATTATCATACTCAATACACGCAAAGTAATCATTCCGGGTCTATCAGGCACGTGTTTATATTTCCAGTTAAACGAACTTGTTAAAGAAATAAATTTATTAAAATCTGCGTCTGAACCACTCACCTCTTTTACCGGCACGGAAATAAAGCCCGGTAAAAGATTCATTCCACAAATGTTCTGCACACGGATATTTCTCTTTAGTTCTTTCAATGTTCCTGTAGCCGATGAAGCGATGAACAAAGTTTCATGGCTGCTTTCATCAATATTTATTTGTAAACTATCATGCAACAGGAAGACAACATCATAACCTCTTCTAAAAGAGTTAGTGAGGTCTATGTGATGCTCTGCAATTTCCGGAATTTGATTTTTCAATTCCTCAGCACATTTCTCATTCCCTATGATTAGCAGTTTCAATGCGTGTTAATTAGTGATATTTGGATTGCGAAAATAATTATTCTGCAACATGAAAAAACAAATCATCCAAACCCCACATGCTCCCGCACCCATCGGGCCTTATAGTCAGGCTGTTTTATGCGGCGATATGCTCTTTTGTAGCGGTCAAATTGCTATTGACCCTAAAACAGAAAAGTTAATAACCGAAGATATCATCTCAGAGACAAATCAGGTGATGCAAAATATAAAAGCCATACTCAATGCAGCCGGACTTGACTTTTCCAACGTCATCAAAACATCAATTTTTCTAAGCAACATGGATTTCTTTGCTCAGGTAAATGAGATTTATGGCAGCTACTTCAATGGCGAATACCCTGCACGCGAAACAGTTGAGGTTTCTAAATTGCCCAAAGGTGTACATGTAGAAATTTCGGTTACTGCATCCCGTTAAAATGATTAAATACATTCCGCGCTCGGTTTGGATTCTTAGTCTGGTGAGTTTATTCACCGATATATCAAGCGAAATGTTATATCCGGTAATGCCTATTTATTTAAAATCGATTGGTTTTACTTTTTTAGGCATAGGAATATTAGAAGGCATTGCAGAAGCTATCGCAGGCCTGTCTAAAATTTATTTTGGCAGGGTGTCAGACAAATATGGCAATTATCCAGTTTGGATAACCGCAGGCTATTCAGGAAGCTTTTTTTCCAAATTCTTACTTGTAGTTTCTGCAGCTATACCGGTGATATTTGTTTCAAGGCTAATAGATCGGCTTGGTAAAGGCATACGTACATCTCCTCGCGATGCGTTGTTGGCATTGGCCTCTACAGAAAATAGTTCGGCAAAAATTTTTGGATTACATAGGTCTATGGATACCATTGGCGCTGCCATAGGGCCTTGTATTGCTTTGTTAATTATGTATTTGCTACCGGGTGATTATCGTATGCTCTTTGTTATTGCTTGCATTCCGGCATTGTCAGGTGTTTTGCTCACATTGTTAATAAAAGAGAAAAAACAAGAGACAGTTTCAGATAAATCACGGCTGAATTTAATTGAGGTCTTTCGGGGAAAAGGCATTGAATCGAAACAGTTTATTCGGTCATTACTACCGTTTCTGTTGTTTGCATTAATTAATAGCTCCGATGTTTTTCTATTACTTAAAATGAAAACAAGCGGACTAGATGATACTCAAGTTATTCTGGTTTACATCACTTACAATATCCTGTATGCTCTGTTTGCATTTCCCGTTGGAATACTAGCCGATAAATACGGTAAGAAACTCATTATCCGCATAGGCCTACTTTGTTTTGCCTTAACGTACTCCGGCTTTGTTTTTTTCAATGATGTTAAAGCCTTTTACCTGTTGTTTATTGTTTATGCCTTGTACGCGGCAAGTATGGAATCTACCTCAAAGGCTTACCTGTCAGGCTTTCTGCAGCGCTCCGAGAAAGCAGGTGGACTTGGGTTTTATACAGGGTGGCAATCAATTGCGCTACTACTCGCTTCTGTCTGGACAGGCTATTTTTGGCAGCAAAATTTGTTTAAGTACGCCTTTGGTATTTCTGCTCTGGTTGCTTTGTTGTGTTTTTTCCTGTTAGTCGGAAAGGATAGATTGTCAGATGTTGCCAAATAAAGATAGCTGCTCCGATTCGTTAAGTGCAACACGAAACGACTTACGATGAAATGATGTTGCCCCTAACCTCAGAACTGCTTTTCGATGCGCTAGAGTGGGATAGCCTTTATTGGTTAGCCAGTCATATTGAGGATATAATTCGTGTAAACTCACCATATAATCGTCTCGAAATGTTTTAGCAAGTACTGACGCAGCACTGATACTTAAAAATTTCGCATCACCTTTAACAATACACGAAAAAGGTATTCCTTTATAAGGCTTGAATTTATTGCCATCAACAATAATGTGTTGAGGTATAATTTTTAACTTATCCAAAGCCATATGCATAGCATTAATAGATGCATTTAATATATTGATCCTATCTATTTCAGTTTCAGAAACAAAGGAAACTTCATATGCTATCGCATCCTTAATAATGATGTCTCTTAATCGAAAACGTTCAGATTCGCTGAGTTGCTTTGAATCGTTCAGTGCTTTGTTTTTGTATCCTTTTTCAAAAATTACAGCAGCTGCAACCACAGGTCCCGCAAGGCAGCCCCGGCCCGCTTCATCGCAGCCAGCCTCAGGGTAAATTCCGGAATAATTACCTTTTAACATCAGCCGAAAAGTAATTAATCCAGCGCTATTTGATGCACGCACTATTTTTGCTGTACTTAAATACGCGCATGGAAATCAGAATTTTTATTACCGGTGGCACCTTCGACAAGGAGTACGATATGATTAACGGGCAACTTTATTTTAATGAAACACACATTCCTGAGATGTTAAAGTTAGGTCGATGTACCATAGATGTAGATGTTCGTACATTAATGATGATAGACAGCCTGGAAATGAATGACGCGGACAGACAAATCATCATCAACCAATGTAAAAATTGTGAGGAGGGAAACATCATTATCACCCATGGGACAGATACAATGGAAATCACCGCGGCTCAATTGCAGGCAGCAAACATTCCTAAAACAATTGTAATAACCGGTGCTTTAATTCCATACAAGTTTGGCAGCTCAGACGGGTTCTTTAATCTGGGTTCGGCACTGGCATTTGTACAAACCCTGCCGCACGGTGTATATGTTACTATGAATGGACGTTACTTCAGAGCCGGTAATGTACACAAGAATAAAAAGACCGGATACTTCGAAGAGATTAACGAAACAAACTAAGCAATCTATTCTGAATTCGAACATGAACCGGCGTGTCGGTGATTGCTTCGCTGTTCTCATTCTTTGCTAGAGAGATGTAACTGAGCGGAACAACAATTTTATATTTTTTACCCTGATTAGGTAATTTCTGACCTACTAACCAAGGATTAAATTGTTTTAACGTGAAATAGTCACAACCCGTTGCTACACAGAAGTCTTCAATATCATTAATACTGGTGTCAATACTGTGAGTTGAAAATTTGATGGTTTCCGAAGCAAAGCGGACTTTCTTGGTGGTCATAATCTGCTTGATGGAAAGTATCCGGTACAAGTAATTTGAAGTTTCTTTATTTAAAGCTAGAGAATAGTAGTCGTCGGTACCACTAAGCGTTACTTTTCTGGATATACCGGCAATACCCATATTGTAAGAAGCTGCTGCCAAAGTCCAACTACCCAACTCCTGATAAGCTTGCTTCAAATAACTACAGGCAGCATATGTAGCTTTGATGTAATCATATCGTTCGTCAACGAATTCGTTAACTTCCAGACCCAAACCAAGTGCACTTCCAGGCATAATTTGCCAAATTCCGGCAGCACCTTTTGGAGAAACTTTATTGAGTAATTGACTTTCAGCTAAAGCGAGGTAAATAAAATCATCAGGTACTCCTTCTTGTTTCAGGATGCCTTTTATGTCACGGAATATTTTTGAACGTACCGGATCTTTAAATATGGAAGGCAGTAACCAGTATGCGTTTTTGAGCATTTCACCCGCATAGCGGCCACGGACTTCCATATCGTGCATAGGCACTCCTTCACCTGCAAAGTTCAATTCATTTGGAATGTCCACTCCGGCATATCGTGTGTCGAAATGATTCACCCAGGTGGAATAATGATTCATTGTATCGCCTGCGCGGGTAATTTTAAAATAACCGCGAATGCAAAATGTCAACAGAATTACTGAAGCTAAAAACAGAAAAGCGAATGCCTTCTTCATGAATCAGGATTTCATTAGTCGGACGTATCCGAATATTGACCCCGAAATTACGATATTTTACCCGATTTAACAATAGGCACATTAGAACACGCCTCACCATACATCAAACTGCCCGTGTAAGGCAATAATATGCGCGCTGCTTCTACATATACTTCCTCTCCAATACCATTGTCCGAACAACCTTTTATTAGTAATTTCTTTCCTCTAAATGCCTCCAAATCTGTCGATTGTAAGTTATCAGATATCAGCTTTGAAATCAATTGCCTTTCATTACCAAAGCAATACAGTGTGGAAAAGGGGTGAAGGTATGCTGCTATGAGCAAATAGGCCCAATATGGTACGATTGCATCTGAACTACAATAAATATAAATCGCTTTATTTTGATAATCAGTCCATTGTATGTCTTTGAGAGCCTGTCTGAATTCCTGCTCCTTAAGAATTAATTCTTTAAACAGAAATGGTTTGATATCGAAGGCAACCCGCTGAACCTTTGGAAGAAAATCTTCCAAATCAAGGGTTGCTAATACAGTTGATGATGCTACCTTGTTAACTATCGGTTTCTCTTCGTTTATCATAACAATTTGATAAACAGCTTTTTAACAACAAAAGTTTCTGCCTGCTATTAAAAGAAATTATAACGCAGATCTTCTACTTTGAGTCGTTTTTTCAAAGCGTCTGTTAGTCCGTATTCTACACGAGGTGCAAGATTACGTGCCAAGTCAGATTTTTCGTTGCTATAATCTGCCACAGGTGCTGGGCTGGTTTTACCAAGCATCTTTACTACAAAAACGTAGTTATTACCAATAATTGGAGCTGAAACCGTATTTTCTTTAATAGCGTTCAGGTTACCAATCAATGCATTGTCAACTCCTATACCCATGATGTAAGAATCTGCAAAGTTGGTTTCCGGTACGGGTTTAATTTCTAGACCATACTTTGAAGCTATCGATTCCAAAGTGGTATTCATTTGTCCGGCTGCTGCCAATTCTGCAGCTATCTGAGCACCTTTTTTGCGGTTGCGCAGAAGTGGCTCAACCTGTGCACGGGCATTATTAACCGATTGAGTGCCTTCAGGACGAATTTCAACCAAATGAGCTACTACATAATTGCTTCCTGCACTGAAAACAGGAGAAATTGAACCTGCTTCATTTTTATATGCCCAAGTTACCAACTCGCGCGCACCGTCCAATCCAGAAAGTTGATAATCGCTTTTGCGAACCGCATCTGCTGTACGTTTGATAAACTTTGGATTATCGGTAAATGCCTGATTAAATGATTCAGGTGTATTGAATTTGGATGCAAACTGATTGGCTTGTTCAAAATATCCTTTATCCGTTTTTGAACTTGGTTCTACTTTACGAGTAAATGAATAGTAGCGAACAGATGGAGAATTTTTTACCGCTTCTGTGATTTTCACAATATGGTAACCAAACTCGGTCTTGATTAATTTCATATCTCCTTGATTGCCGGCAAAGAACAGGAAGTTATTGAATGGCTTCACCGTCATACCTTGTTTGATAAAGCCAAGGTCACCACCCTTTTCAGCGCTGCCTTTATCGTCAGAGTATGTTTTAGCCAACTCTTCAAAAGCAGCACCTTTAGCGATCAGATTTAATACACTGTCTGCACGGTATTTAATCTTTAATGTATCGGCAATTCCCTGAGTAGAGAATAAAATATGGCTGGCTTTAACCGAATCGGCCAATGTTATACGGTCAACTATTTTGCAAATCACAAAATCGTTACCATCCTGAATGGGGCCAATGATGCTGCCAATAGGTTGGCTGAACAGTCCCGGTTTTATAGCAGACTTATCTATAGCTGACTCAGGATAATACATTTCATCCAAAGCGCGGTCGGCATTCATTTTCACATAGTTAGTATCAAGGTCCGGAGCACTTAATTTTGCTAATGCATCAAAAACAAAAGTTCGAGCAACGTCAGTATCAGAAGACGACGGTTGAACGGTGAATACAACAAACTCAAGTTTACGATTCTCTTCCTGCTTAAACTTTTCTTTATTCTTATTGATATACTGTTGAATCTCGTCGTCACTGATCTTTATTGTTGAATCAGCAATGTTGCTGTAAGGAATGGCTACGTACTCAAAAGAGAATTTGGTGTTACGCTCGTTGTATGAGTTCTCAGCGTACCATTTTGGAATGTAAATACCGTTTTTAAATGCAGTACGTAGTTTGGTGGACAAACGGTCTTCGTTTACAAAGCGTTCAAAGTTTACCCAACGGGTCCGTTTCTCATTCACGTCTTCGCCATTTACAGAACGATCTAATTGACTAATGTAATTCTTCACCGCATTAGGGTCAAAAATTCCGGTATTTGGGTTAGTAAATGTTTTTTTGATTTCAGCATTAGGATCATTTCCAAAGAAAAGGTCTTTCATCTCCGCTTCAGAAACTGAGATTCCAAGTTTCTCATACAAATCGCTGTTGATTTTATCCTGTATCAACTGAACCCAGGCCTGCTCTCGAATACTATATGTAGTATTATCGTCCATTGGACCAGGATTGTTGAGTTTATAGTTGACCATGAGTTGTTCTACCTTACTCATATACTCATTGTAATGAATTTTTTCACCGTCTATCACTCCGACTACATCACGGTTTCCGGTTAAAAGATTAGACTGGGAATCAAGTGCTGCCTGAAGAATGAAGACCACCAAACTGAAGCCAATCAATATCACGAGAATAGGGCCTAATTTGTTTCGGATGTCTATAAATACTGCCATTTATAAGGATTCGTTTTTAAAAAGGAAGTGCAAAATACGATGTTTGAAATGTAAAAAACAAGTAGGCCTCATATATAGTGTGTATCAGACATTACTTGACTATAGTCTAATGAGGATAGTTTTGCAGGCGAATGAAGAAATTGAAATTCTCAAATCTGTTAATCATCATACTTGCGGTTGCCTCCATAACGGGATACTTTATTTACAAATCAAGTCTGCAAATCAATCTCTCAAACGGGGAGAAAATGGATGATGTGGTAATGTCAGGACCGAAGGGTGAAGTCCTTTCGCTGTATAGCATAGAAAATAAATTTGTGTTGGTTCAGTTCTGGGCATCTTGGTGCGGACCTTGTGTGAAGGAAATACCTGAACTCAAAGTACTTTATACTGAATATAAAGACCAAAAAATTGGGGTTGCCGATGGATTTGAGATTTATGCCGTGTCGCTCAACTATGATGAAGAACGCTGGAAAAATTCATTGGCGGGGCTGGGCATCAACTGGACTTATAATGTCAATGACACATTGGCTTTTAAATCTGATATAGCTCGTAAGTATAACATTGGAGCCATTCCAACCAATGTATTACTAAATCCGCAACATGAGATTGTTGGTGTTGACCTGTCGCCGGAGCAAATTAAAAAAACGCTCGACCGTTTTATGCGCCAATAAATTCATTGATGTCCGTTGCAATAACTTGTAATGCTGATGCTTCAGCGGAGATAATTTCACTGATACAAATCACTTCAAGATTATCTAGCACAAGAATCAGTCTTGCTTTTGTACCGTTGATTCTGACTTCAGCCCTGGTTACAGACGACAGTGGAGTAGTGTAAATAACCTGCATGTATCCAAGATGCTTATATATGCGGTACATGTTACTATCGTTTTTATCAAAAACCACTTTGCCGTTTTCAGAGATGTTCCAAACTCTGGAAAAAAGTCCAAATGCTGCTAAACCCAACGGAATAGCAGCCCAAGCCTGATCAATATTGGCTTTTAGAAACATGCAGGCAGCAAAAAAGACTATGGCAATAATAAACGAGGTGTTCAATACTCTTCTGGGCTTACTGGCAAAAACTAGTTCGTGCTCGTTTCTGAAAACCTGATTACTTACATTAACATAGTGCATCCAATAGAACATTTGTTTCAAAGCCGTAACATGAGTTTTTAGAAGCACAAAGCTACTATGCAAGTAGTGATTTACTTTTACCTCGCTATGAATCAAAGGCAATTGTTTTTACAGCACAATGCACAAACCAGCAGCACTCCGCTGATGCTTGAGGTAGCGCATGCCGAAGGAGTATACATCACTGATACTGCAGGCAAACAATTTATTGATTTGATCTCTGGGATTAGCGTTTGCAACCTTGGCCATGGAAATAAAGCGGTGCTGGATGCCATTAACAATCAATGTCGCAGTTATATGCACACTATGGTTTATGGCGAGTTTGTTCAAACACCTCAAACAGACTTTGCTAAAATATTAACTCAGCATTTACCTCCTTCACTCGATTGTGTCTACTTCACTAACTCCGGAAGTGAGGCTACCGAAGGAGCTATGAAACTTGCAAAACGATATACCGGTCGCAGCAAGTTTATTTCATTTAACAAAAGTTACCACGGAAGTACACAAGGTGCACTGAGTGTGATGGGTGACGAATATTTTCGCAATGCTTTCAGGCCTCTTTTACCTGATATTTTTCGATTCAACTATAATGACAACGAAGTACTCCACCAAATTGATACCGATACTGCAGCTGTGATAGTTGAAGTAGTGCAGGCAGAGTCAGGAGTTCTACCTGCTGATGTACAATGGTTACAATCATTGAAATTGAAATGCTCTGAAAACGGGGCTTTGCTTATTACAGATGAAATCCAAAGTGGTTTGGGTAGAACAGGTTCTCTCTTTGCATTTGAGCAGTATAATGTGATACCGGACATCTTATTATCAGGCAAAGCACTTGGAGCAGGCCTTCCTCTTGGTGCATTTGTCTCTTCAAGAAAAATAATGGGTACACTCAGTCATGATCCTGTGCTTGGTCACATTACCACCTTTGGAGGTAATCCAGTTTGCTGTGCTGCTGGCTTAGCAGGGTTCCTTGAATTATTGAAAGGTAACTGTATATCAGAGGTGAAGCATAAAGAGAATCTGTTTCACGAATTATTACACCATAAAGCTATCAAGAGCTTTAGATCTTCGGGTTTACTCATGGCTATTGAGTTTGAAAATGAAACCATCAATCAAAAGGTAATTCAACAATGTTTAAAAAGAGGACTAATATCCGATTGGTTTTTATTTGCTCCTCACTGCCTGCGCATTGCACCTCCATTAATTATTTCTGAAAAAGAGATCAGAAACGCCTGTTTAATTATTTTAGAATCTATTCAAGAAATTAGTTAGTGAGAATTATTTACCTGATACTATACTGTTTCATTTTATTCTCGTGCAGTAAAAACGAAAAAATAACTATTATTAATAATGCTATTTCCGATGCAGCACTCTATGCAGTTATAGAAAAAAGAAGCGGCAGTGATACACTTATTGCATGCGGTGGCTCGCGTTATTTGCGCGGCGATGTCTTTTTCAGTTACGATGGTGGGATAACGTGGTGGGCTGAAAAGAACATTGCGGAAAAAGCACTGTACGATATCATTGTTGTTAACGACTCTACACTTTGTGCAGTAGGTTATGACGGTAAACTATTGTTCAGCAAATCTTTTGGCAACTCTTGGTCTTTAATTCAACTCGACTACCTTCCTCTTAAAAGTGTGAAAGTGATTAACAATAAACTTTTCATTTGCGGGGGTATTGGGTTAAGAACAGGAATCATTTATCAATGCTCTCTCGACGGTGCTGTATTGAAACGCGATACATTTGAGAATGAAATGAGCGACATCATACTTGCAGCAGACAATACTCTAAAGTGCTGTGGTTATGGAATAGTTTTGAGTAGTAGTGATAACGGACAAACATGGACAGCAGATAATGCTGAAGGAGATTTCTTTAAATGCTTTGTTGAAACAAACGACGGATTATATGCTGTTGGAATGAGTGGCGTTAACCTGAAATACAGTAATGGCAACTGGAATACAGTTAGTAAGGGAAACAGAATAACTAAAAACAATCTGATCATAACAAGCAGTGCTTATAATTTTCAATCAAACAAGTGGATTAGTGCAGGGAAACATAATGTGTTATACGACTTGAATGAGAGCGGTAAAAAATCAACACTATTGAAAACTACCAATGACCTTCATCTGAATTATAACAACATCAGTTCACGGGGAAGCACGTTTATCGCCTGTACCGACGAGGGCACGATAATTACACTGCCTGCTTACTAGAACGCGCAAAACTTCGATTGCTCACTATACTTTTTACTTCTTTACCAATTAAAATAAACGTGAGATGATTGAGCGGGAACTCTAAAATTACGTGAGAGAAACTTAGGAAGAACAGCCACTTCAGCCCGACAGCATAGTCATAAGCATAGAGACCTACAGATAAAATCCAGAGCAGTATGATACCTATAAATCGACTGCGCGGCATATTGTGCCATTGAATGACAGATGTTTTAGAGAACCAGTTGAAATAATGATACATATATGCGAATCCAATAAAAGCCATTATGGCAAGCATGGTAGGATTCTTATAAAAATAATTATTAACTGAGTTGATAAATGCCTGCACATCCATCTCCGGTTCACCAAACTCGTGCAGTTTAAAAACACTGCGTATGGTTTCGTTTAATGTAATAAACCCTTCACTAAATCGGCCTTCAGGTGTTACATAGCCATAGCTTGTACGAACATAATCTGCAATATGATAACTACTGCGATCAGGAGTTATAGTAAGTAATGCAATGGTTATTATGATAAAAACAACCAGGGAAAGAATTCCCGATAAATCTCTTCCTTTTAGTGCTCCAACCAAAATGAATAAGCCGGTGAAAACAAATACGTGAATAAGTGTTGGGAGAAATGCCCCGAAAATACTGTCGAACAATGAATATTTTGAAAGCAAGAAACTGATCAATATGGCAGCGCCGATGTATAGCAAGCGTTGAAATATTTTGTTCGTTAACACAAAAATCAAGGCTGCCATAAAAGATAAAAAGGTTACGAAGGTTACTGTCCCGTCCGGTACATTTTTTAACAATCGCAGGTTAAGCAATGTAATAAATACCCCCACAGCCAATAAAAAAATGTAGTCGTATTTCCCTTTGGTGTAATAGTTCTTATCGTGCAGCCAACTGATCTCGGTGAGATAGTGCAAGGGACCAAAGAAGGCATATGCAAAAAGAAATGTTTCAAATGGTTTGAAGAATGCCGATACTGCAGCAACAATCATTAATCCGATGTTCAAATAATTAACTTGCTGTACAGTCATTTTGTCAGTAATCATAAATGCAGATTAATCAACGAAAATAGATAATAAAAGAAAGCTACGATACATTACCATTCAAAGCCAATACCTGTGGCTACCAACTCTGCATTGGCCCAGTGCGTTTTAAGATATACTCCACAAAATGCTTTTCGGTTCTGATAATTGATGAAGCGATATTGAGCACCAACTCGCTGATAATTATTACCCCCACTCAAATAAGGTTGATGTAAGACATAAGCCCAAGCAACTAAAAGACTTACCTGACCAAAAATAAATTCATCCTCCACCATTATCGATGAACCAATTGATTTCATAAATGCATTATTTATTGACTCTAATTCCTGATGAACGATGAAATGGTATGCGAAGGAATTATAGTACACATCAGATGCAAGAAACAACTTGTTCCAGCTCGATAAATATTTTCCAATAGCAACTTCTGCATTAAACTGAAGATATAAAGGACCATTAGGAAGAAACGACTCAAAACGCGCAGTGCTTGCTTTAACACGTTTTACTATATGCTTAGAAGGATAAGATTCCAATTTACCTGTTTTACCGGGTGTTAGAGGCTGATGCGGATTGAAATAATAAACATAACCCATCGACAAAGCTGGGACATTAATACCCAGATTGGGTAAGCGTGCATCGCCGGTTGAATAATGTGTAAATGTGGCTGATGCTGAAAAAGCCCCTCGGCGAAACAATTGTGTTTGATAGCGCAAGCCAAAATGTGAAATGTTGTTTATCTTACAGGCAATAACATTGTTATCAGGATTTTTTATGACATCATAATGCTTGGAAAGTAATGCCACTCCTGTAGCTACTCTCAACTGTAACTCACTGTTTTTTGTACGCCATACCGGCAGATGAATAAACGGCATTATGCCATATCCATAACCCAATACATCGTCGTTTCCAAAACGGCGGGCACTCAAAGCTATACCTCGCTGAGGCAAACGATAGATATGTTGCCAGTGTTTAGAAGTATCCGGTTTGAAAATGAGGTTACACTCTACAGCCCATGATTTCTTCTCGATATCCGGCTTAAAGCGCTTTGTATGCTTAAATATTTTGCCGTACTGAATATTTACATCCACAGCTTCAGGATTCCATTGAGCATCAGCACGCTGTATGCTTAACATAAAAAGAAGCAGCAATAATTTATAACGCATTACGACAAACCTACAACAGCCTGTATATAATTGAAAACCCTTTTTAAGCGTTAGGTGTGATATTTACGCCTGCAAGCATGCTCCGTCATACAACACTTTTGCTCATTTTTTTCACGTGCACTCAATTGCATGCACAAACAATACTCTATTCCCAACCACAGAGCTTGCCTTATGGCATAAACAATATTGATGTACTGGGATATACCTCGAGCGGTTTGTTGGTTCGCGAGTGGGGAAAAAATGTTCAGTACATAGAGTGCTTTAAATCCGATATGACTACCCGCTGGAAGAAAGAGCTCATCATCACAGATCGCAACTCAAGGATAGAAGAAGTATTACTGCAGAACGATACAATTATTGCCTTATACTCACACTATAGCAAGGGTTATCGGATCCTGAAATTGAATGCATACAGTTCGTCACTGAATATTATTTTAAATGCCCAAATCATTGATACAATTAATAGTGATTACACTTATGATGATTATGATGTGAAGACCACTACAACCTTTGATCGTGAATATGTAAATACATATTATACCAAAGCAGACTTCGATCGCAATCAAATTATATATCAAAATGCTTTTACAAATTCATTGAAAATAAAGTCAAAATCATCTACAGCTGTAAACAACATGAAGCAACCAGATTTAATAGATGCCGTTGCGCTGGGATTTAATTTTAATGCGTTTGTGATTGGTGAGTTTCAGGCAAAGAACTTTCAGAATGATTTCATCTATAGCTCACTGGCTATACTAACCAACAACAATGGTTTGATAGCGCAGCAAAATATTGACGCCAATGGAATGTTATTTGGTGCCCCTTTAATCAAACGCGATGTACTTAGAAACAAACTCATCATCTGCGGATTATATTCAGATAATCCCGGGGTAAAAGCAACGGGCACATACTATATAAACGTATCAATGGGTGAAGGCTTGATTTATCAAATTCAATTTCTTCCCTTTACAGAAGGTTTTATTTCCAATCTTGTTGGTTCACAACAAGTTAAAAAAAATGATGGTGCTACTAATTTTAAACCCACTGACTTGCTTGTCAAGAAAGATGGAGGCATCGTATTGATGACCGAGTCACAATGGCGCTCTACAGAATACATTGGTTCTCCAGGAATGGGTGCTTTTGGTGTGAGTAATTCTATGCTTGTTAATTATTTTCACTACAACGACATCCTGGTTTTTTCTTTGGATTCTACCGGAGCTGCTACATGGCATCAGGTTTTGCGTAAGCGACAATCCTCTGATAATGATAACGGCTTTTACTTAGGTTTCGGACTGTTTACAGGGGCAAACAACATGTATTTGTTTTACAACGACCGTGTTTTGAATCAGCAAACTTTGAGTGCTTACATATTAGAAACCAACGGCACTAACCGTCGTGAAGAAATTTTCGACAACAACAAGAAAAATATTTCACCAATTCCTAAAATGTCGAAACAAATCAGTTTGGATGAATTTGTAGTGCCTTCATTCAGGAGAGGTTATTTTCAGTTGATAAAAATTATTCTGTCTTAACCTTTGCTAAAGCTATTCAGAGATAATAATCCTATCTTGTTGCCTGCAACTTTATTGTATGCTGTAATATTAAGATTAGTCATCTTTATTTTCCCTCACGACTCCGATGGCAGTCAGTGGTTGAATCCATTGAGCGACTTGCTGAATCGATTAATCAGTTTGAGTAATTACCAGCAATTCATTCACGATTTATTATCTGTAATTGTAGTATTTACCTCTGGGATAATTATTAACGGTGTAATGAATAGTTTCAAGTTGGTTGAACGTGCAGGTTATATGCCCGCAACCATCTTTATTCTCAGCGCCAGCTTCATCAACGAGTTCTGTGAGTTAACACCTGCGTTGTGTGGATTTTTCTTCTTACAGTTTTCTTTCATTACACTCGTAAGAATGTATAAATCAGAAAAAGCAGGTGGTTACATGTTCAATGGAGGATTTTTTATCGGTGTTGCCTCATTGTTTTATTTGCCTTATCTCTCCTTCATCATTTTTCTTATAGTAGGCCACATACTTAGTCGACCTTTTGCTATCAGAGAATTGCTTTCGGGCATTCTTGGCATTTTGATACCTCTCTACTTCGCTGGTGTAGTTTACTTCCTTAACGACTCGTTCAGAGAATATTTATTCAGTCTTGTTGCACTTTACGATATTGAGCAGGTACAACAGGTGCAAGCAACATTAATCCCATTAGGAATTCGATTAGGTTCATTGCTCCTACTCTTTGGAGTAGCCTCTTTAAGTGTGCGCAGCAACTATAATAAGATGGTGATGCAAAACCGTGTAATCATAACATTGTGTTTTATATTTTTCTTCAGTGGCGCTTGCAGTACATTGTTCATGCAAGACAATGGAATGTCGCATTTCATCTGGCTTGCGCTTCCATTCACATTCATCGTGTCTATCTTTCTGGCAGAGTTCCGTAAGCCATGGATGGCTGAGATCCTTCATTTATGCTTACTTTTACTCGTCTTTTACTTTCAATACTTGTATTAAACACATGAAATTTGGCATTGTAGTTTTCCCCGGGTCCAACTGTGACAGGGATGTTTATCACGTTTTAAAAAATGTATTACACCAGGACACCATTATGCTCTGGCATAATGAAGAATCTTTGGATAGCTTTTCGAACAATGACTGCATCATTCTTCCGGGAGGTTTTTCTTATGGTGATTACTTACGCAGCGGAGCTATAGCACGTTTTAGTCCCATCATGAAAGCGATAATTGAATTTGCAAATAATGGTGGTTACGTTTTCGGTATCTGTAATGGCTTTCAAATTTTGTGCGAAGCAGGATTATTACCCGGTGCTTTGTTGTTAAACAATCATCAAAAGTTTATGTGCAAGAATGTTTGGATTAAACCATCACACCTTAAACATGCCATCACCCAGGATTTAGCCTTTAAACCTTACAAAATTCCCGTTGCGCATGCTGAGGGCCGCTACTATGCATCTGAAGAGGTATTGGCCGAAATACACAACAACAATCAGATTTTGTTTCAATACTGCAATGAACATGCTGAAGTCAATCAAAGCACAAATCCTAATGGCTCTTTAGAAAATATTGCCGGAATTTGTAATCTGCAAGGTAATGTTATTGGTATGATGCCTCATCCAGAACGCGCCGCTGAATCTATTTTAGGTAATAACGATGGTTTGAACTTTTTTAAGTCATTAATTGCTCATGAAGGTGTTACTGATGTTGCATCTGTTTAAATTCTAATCCTTAATATTTGCAAAAACTTATTAAATCATAGATGATACAAAGAGCTATTCTGTTATTAATATTTGTTTTGGGTGCTTACTCCGCAAGTGCACAGATATTAAACCCTGTAAAATGGTCGGTTGAACATAAGCAACTCAGTGGAAATGAATTTGAAATAATTCTCACTGCTAAAATTGACAAGGGATTTCACATATTCTCTCAATCATTACCGGAAACTGCCACCCCAATGCCCACGGAGATAGTTTTTGATAAATCAGCTGATTATAAACTGATTGGTAAAACGACTGAGCATAGCAAACCACACTATATGAAAGATGCCGACGACGTTACGGAACTACGTATGTACGAAGGCAGCGGAGTTTTTAAACAGAAACTATCCTTGAACGGTGTCTCTGCTAAAGTGAGTGGAACCGTAACCTATATGTGTTGCGACGATCATCAATGCCTTCCGCCGAACGATTACACCTTTGAGGTAACCCTCACGAATTCCGGAGGCAATAATTCAACGAACAATAACAATGAGGTGAACAACTCTGTGCCTGCAACTGCTCCTGAATCTAATGACTCGGCATCTCAAACCGTTGATAACATTGCTCCTGACACCGCTGTAAATCAAACAGAGACCATAACAACAACTATTAACGACGACCAAAATTTACAAGGCAAAGGACTCTTACAAATTTTTCTCATTGGATTCGGCGCGGGACTCATTTCCCTGATTACACCTTGTGTATATTCTATGATACCGCTAACCGTTACATTTTTCACAAAGCAAAGTGGAACACGCAGCAAAGGAATAACTAATGCTCTGATTTACTCATTCAGCATCATAGCCATATTTGTTTTACTTGGTGTTGCACTTTATGCATTCGGTATTAGTGGCGACAGTGTCAATGAATTTGCCAGCAATGGCATTTTCAATTTTACATTGTTTCTGTTGTTTGTTGTCTTTGCCATTTCATTTTTTGGTGTGTTTGAAATCACATTACCTACATCATGGATTAATAAATCAGAGCAACTTTCAGACAAAGGCGGTTTCATAGGAATATTTTTTATGGCCTTCACCTTAGTATTGGTTTCATTTTCCTGTACTGCCCCCTTTGTTGGATCGGCATTGGCGCTTATCACACAAGGACATGCCTTAGGACCAATTGTTGGAATGTTTGCATTCTCGTTAGCTCTTGCCTTACCTTTTGGCTTGTTTGCTTTCTTTCCGCAAATGCTGCAATCATTACCAAAATCCGGTGGCTGGATGAACGTGGTGAAAGTGACTTTTGCTTTTATTGAGCTGGCGCTCGCACTAAAGTTTTTATCGAACGTTGACTTGGCCTATCACTGGCATTTATTAGACCGTGAGATTTTCTTGTCACTTTGGATAATCATTTTCGCACTTACCGGTATCTATCTGTTGGGCTTTATCCGATTCTCTCATGACTCCGAGGTTAATTATCTCTCTGTGCCCAGATTGTTTTTCTCAATCATAATGCTTTCGTTTGCTATGTATATGATACCCGGACTTTGGGGTGCTCCATTAAAAGCAATCAGCGCTTTTGCGCCACCTATGGCTACTCAGGATTTTGATTTGAGTCGCAATCAGTTTTATGGTATCAATGCTTCATCAAAAGTTCAAACGCCTAAGAAATACGACAAGACTTTTCACTGCCCGCATGGACTTGATTGTTATTTCGATTATAATGATGCTTTGGAAGCTGCCAAGAAAGAGAACAAACCATTATTTATTGATTTTACAGGTTGGTCTTGTGTAAATTGCCGAAAGATGGAAGCATCTGTATGGGCTAATGCTGAAGTGTTAAAACGCATGAGAGAAGAATACATTATTGCATCATTATATGTTGACGATAAAACCACTTTACCTGAATCTGAACAGTATATATCGTCATTCAGTGGTAAAAAGATAAAAACCTTAGGTAACAAAAACAGTGATTTGCAGGCAAGCAAATACAACTCAAACTCACAGCCTTATTATGTGCTGCTCGACCACAATGAACAATTATTGAATGTGCCTAGAGGTTATAATGAAGATATCAATGCTTACATAGCCTTTCTCGATAAAGGTCTTGAAGCCTTTAAGATGGGGAAGTAGCCCCTGCTTTTTTCTCGCTCCTATGTAGTAGACAATTCGCTACATTCGCAACTCATTAAATTCAAACAATGAAAAAGATTCTATTTCCATTAACTCTACTAACCATAATTATGATGAGTGAATCGTGCCAACAACCTGTTCAGGAAACAAAAAAACAGGAACCCATCGATACCTTTAAATATGCCACTGAGCAATTTGCCGACTTACGAGTGTTGCGTTATCAGGTTCCAGGATTCGAAGAACTAACCTCAAAACAAAGAGAACTATTATACTATCTGTATGAAGCAGCACTTTGTGGCCGTGATATGTTCTGGGATCAAAACTGCAAGCACAACCTTACTGTACGTAAGACCTTAGAAACCATTATTGAAACATACAGTGGTGATAAAAACAGCGAAGATTATAGTAAATTCATAGTATATGCCAAGCGTGTATTTTTCTCCAGCGGTATTCATCATCATTACTCTACCAACAAAATTCAACCTGAATTTAGCGCTGAGTTTTTTACTTCATTAATTAAAAACTCAAATGCATCTCTGTTGCCAAAAAGCAATGAAGAAACTATAGATGCGTTTGCACAGCGGGTTAGTGATATAGTTTGTAATCCTTCAATTGCTCCAAAGCGTGTTAGCCTTGACCCTAAGAACGATTTACTCAAGTCATCTGCGATGAATTATTACGAAGGGGTTACACAAAAGGAGGCTGAAGGTTTCTACAAATCATTTTTCAAGGAAGATGACAAAACACCGGTGATGTTTGGGTTAAACTCAAAACTGGTAAAAGAGAATGGTAAGCTGGTTGAGAAAGTTTGGAAAGCAGATGGTATGTACGGTGCTGCCATTACAAAAATTATCGGATGGTTAGAGAAAGCTCAAAATGTAGCCGAAAACGAACAACAGAAAAAAGTGATAACCGCTTTAATAAAATATTATCAAACAGGCGATTTGGTAGATTTTGATGCTTATAGTATTGAATGGGTAAAGGACACTGAATCGCGCATTGATTTTGTCAATGGCTTTATAGAAGTTTATGGCGATCCGCTGGGTAACAAAGCATCATTTGAATCTGTAGTTTCCATTAAGGACCTGGAGGCAACCAAACGTATCAAGGCTATTAGTGATAATGCGCAATGGTTTGAAGACAACTCACCTTTAATGCCAGAACACAAAAAGAAGAATGTAAAAGGTATCTCAGCAAAAGTGATTACAGCTGTTGTTGAAGCCGGCGATGCTGCTCCTTCAACACCCATTGGCGTTAATCTGCCTAATAGCAATTGGATACGCGAGCAGCATGGTTCCAAGAGTGTGAACATAGGCAACATTGTAAAATCATATAATGAAAGCAGTAAAGGAAGTGGATTACGTGAAGAGTTTTATTTCGATTCAGTTATGGTGGTACGTGCTGATAAATACGGCTCATTGGCAGCAGACCTTCATACTGATATGCACGAAGTAATCGGTCACGCTTCAGGTCAGTTAAATCCTGGTATTGCAGATCCGTCAATTACACTAAAAAACTACGCCAGCACTTTAGAAGAAGCCCGAGCTGACCTGGTTGCTTTATATTATGTGTACAATCAAAAATTGGTTGATATTGGAGTTATGCCTTCGCTCGAAGTTGGTAAAGCAGAGTACGACAACTACATCAACAATGGTTT
This sequence comes from uncultured Bifidobacteriaceae bacterium, assembly GCA_964640655.1. Lineage (GTDB taxonomy): Bacteria > Bacteroidota > Bacteroidia > Chitinophagales > UBA10324 > BJGO01. Next base: position 117,601 of record CAZXFT010000005.1, read on the forward strand.
GATGATTCAACTTACGCGTATTCCCGCTGAAGAACATCAATTGGAAGAAGCTCATATGCGCAATCGTCAGTTGGTTGCTGCATGGGCTTTTGAAAAAGGATCAAAAGACAATGTGATTGAGAAGAAAGTAAATAATGGTAAAACATACTTTGTGGTGAATGACTACGATAAGCTGCGTGTGATATTCGGGGATTTGCTTCGCGAGATTCAGCGCATCAAATCGGAAGGTGATTATCAGTCAGGCCATGATTTGGTTGAAAACTATGGTGTTAAGATTGATGCTGAGCTACACGAAGAAGTATTGGCTCGATTTAAGAAATTGGGATTAGCTCCATACAAAGGTTTTATACAACCAAAACTAACTCCGGTAATGAACGGTGATAAAATATCAGATGTGAAAATAGAGTATCCTGCAAACTTCCTCGAGCAGATGCTTTATTATGGTAAGAACTATGCATTCTTACCTGTTAACAATTAATCATCTCACTATTTATTAGAATATAAAAGCAGGCCTTGGCCTGCTTTTATATTTAGGCAAATTCAATATCGGATTTTGAATTTGTTCGTTTTTGAGTATCGGTTTTATTGAAGTGTATCCACCACCAAAACTGTTCCGCTGATAGGGCAATAAGTAGTTTGGTGTTTCAGAGTATCGCCATTTAAAATTATAGCCGCACCAACCCCCTGTGGCGCTCCACTAGTATTCATAACTGCCAACAATACTTCACTGTTTTGATTCCCTACAAATGTGTGTGTCCAAGATGAATTGGCGTGTTGCACATTTTTTTCTGTACCGTTTTCATGCCATACCACAAAGCAATCACTACAAGCAATACGTAAGGTAACATTGCGCTGTGGTTCGGGAGTATCCTCAACTTTCTTCTTACAAGAGAAAAGAATAATCAATACAAAAGCGAAAAGAAAATATTTCATAAAAAGGAATTTAATTAAAAATACGCTAAAAGAACTCGAATGAGTTAGTTATAACTCCAACAGGAGTTTCACCGGATCAGAGCCAACCAGCAACTGCTCAGGATTTTCGAGCTGTTCTTTTACACGTACAAGAAAACTTACAGACTCACGACCATCAATAATTCTGTGATCGTAGCTCAATGCAAGATACATCATAGGTCGAACTACAACTTGACCGTCTATAGCAACAGGACGCTCTTGTATCTTGTGCATTCCCAATATAGCAGACTGCGGAATATTTATAATTGGTGTGGACATCAATGAACCAAAAACACCTCCGTTAGATATTGTAAATGTTCCTCCGCTCATTTCATCAAGAGTTAACTTATTATCACGTCCCTTCTTTGCCAGTTCTGCCACCTTCATTTCTATCTCTGCCAGAGTCATAGATTCTGCATTCCTAATAACGGGTGTCGTTAATCCTTTGGGTGTAGAAACGGCAATCGAGATATCGCAATAGTTATTGTAAACAATTTCCTCGCCGTCTATCATCGCATTTACAGCAGGCCATTCATGTAGAGCATTGCAAACCGCCTTCGCAAAAAAGCCCATAAAACCTAAACCAATATTGTGTTTCTTCTGAAAAGATTCTTTGTATTTGGCGCGTATGTCCATGATTGGTTTCATATCCACCTCGTTGAAGGTGGTGAGCATCGCTGTTTGATTTTTTGCCTGAACTAAATGCTTTGAAATAGTCTTGCGCAATGAAGTCATCTTTTCTCGTTTGGTATCGCGCGTATATGCTTGTGCAGTTTCTATACTCACTGCTTTATGACCACTCTTAATAGCTTGTATCACATCGGCTTTAGTTACACGACCATCTCGACCGGTGCCATTAACCTGAGTAATGTTTGCTTCTACCATCATTTTGGTAGCTGAAGGCGACGCAGTACCTGAAGCATAGGTATTTGCAACAGAAACTGTCGCAGCCACTGCAGCAGGTTCAGCTTTTTTCTCTTCGGCTTTAACCACTTTAACTTCCTTTTGCAGCCCTTCAGGCATTGCTGCATCTGTATCAATTGAGCAAACCACTGTTCCTATTTTAACAACTTCACCTGCAGGAGTTAATATTTTCAGTCCTCCTGATTTTTCGGCATTTAATTCAAAAGTTGCTTTATCTGATTCTAGCTCGCACAACACTTCATCTTGTTGTACGTAATCTCCTTCTTTCTTCAGCCATCGGCTCAGTGTTACTTCGTTGATGGATTCTCCTACTGTTGGAACTTTAATTTCAAGTATCATCGTATGGTATTCTGCTTTATGTTTTTAGTTTTCAAATGCTTTATTCACTATTTCTTCCTGCTCACGGGCATGCACTTTCTGGAAACCGCTTGCCGGTGAAGCACTTGACTTGCGCGATATCATACCCCATTTGATATTCTTATAGCAGCTCAATAAATAAACCCAGGCTCCCATATTTGCCGGTTCTTCCTGCACCCAAACATATTGAGCCAACTTATATTTGTTAACAATGGCATCCATTTGTTTGTAAGGCAAAGGATAGAGTTGTTCCAAACGCACGATAGCGACATCGGTGCGATTATCATTTTGCTTTTTCTCCAAAAGATCATAGTAAATTTTTCCACAACAGAATAGCACGCGCTTTACTTTCAGTGGGTCCTGAATATTTGTATCATCAATAAGTTCCTTGAACCCACCCTGTATAAAATCATTCACATGCGACACACATAATGGATGGCGAAGCAAACTCTTTGGCGACATAATAATTAATGGCTTGCGGAAGGGACGATATAACTGACGACGCAAAGCATGAAACAAGTTGGCTGGTGCGGTAATGTTGGCAACTGTAATATTGTACTCTGCACAGAGTTGTAAAAAGCGTTCTAATCGGGCACTGCTATGCTCAGGCCCTTGACCTTCATAACCATGAGGCAGCAACATGGTTAAACCACTCATACGCTGCCATTTACTTTCTGAAGAAGAAATAAACTGATCAATAATTGTTTGTGCACCGTTGGCAAAATCTCCAAATTGTGCTTCCCAAATAGTCAGAGACTGAGGTGTGGCGCTACTATAGCCGTATTCAAAACCAAGAACAGCAAACTCGCTCAGCAAAGAATTAAATATCCTGAAACGACCTTTCTGTTCCGGATCTAAATTATCGAGTCGGTTATACTCTTTATTTGTTTTCTCATCATAGATAACAGCGTGCCTATGCGAGAAAGTGCCCCGCTTCACATCTTGGCCACTGAGTCGAACATCTTTGCCTTCCAGAACTAATGTGCCATATGCGAGCAATTCGCCTGTTGCCCAATCGGCATAACCATCTTCAAGGAAAATTTTTCGACGGGCTGCTAACATGCTCTCCACTTTTTTCAGCGGCTCAAACCCTTCTGGATAGGTCATTAATCCCTTCAATACCTTGTCAATAAAATCTTTGGTTACAGAAGTATCGGGACTTTGCTCAAAATCTTCAGGCTTTGATTTACGCAATTCTTTCCATGCCAGTTCCGGCTCCTGATAATTGTATGGTAATGGATGTTGCTTTACATCATCGAGACGGTCTTGCAGGTCCTTCCAGAACTCCTTATCCATTCCCTTTGCCAACTCTGCGTCAATCTCTCCACGAGCTATTAATGCATTGGAATAGACCTCACGTGGATTTGGGTGTTGGGAAATGATGTCGTATAAATACGGCTGAGTGTATTTTGGATCATCCCCTTCATTGTGTCCATGTCTGCGATAGCATACCATATCTACAAATACATCACGATTAAATTTTTGACGGAATTCAGTAGCCAGTTCCACACAAAAAACAACAGCTTCGGGGTCATCGCCATTTACGTGCATTACCGGTATACCTACCATTGCGGCAAGCGAGGTGCAGTAATTAGCTGATCGTGCATCGTCAAAGTCAGTTGTAAAACCAATTTGATTGTTAATTACAAAATGTATACTGCCACCGGTATAGTAACCTTTCAGGTTACTCATTTGCAATACTTCATAAACTACACCCTGACCCGCTACTGAAGCATCACCATGAATAATTACAGGAAGTATCTGATTGAAGTTACTTTGATACATGATGTCCGCCTTGGCTCTTACAAACCCCTCAACTACAGGATTCACGGCCTCAAGGTGCGAAGGATTGGGAGATAATTTTAAATATACCTTTTCTCCACACTCTGATACAATCTCTGAAGAATAACCTAAATGATATTTCACATCGCCATCTCCCATAGTAGTATCCGGTACTGCATTTCCTTCGAACTCGTTAAAAATCTGATTGTATGTTTTGCCTAATGTATTTGCCAATACATTTAAACGGCCACGATGCGCCATTCCTACTACTATTTCTTTGACACCAAGCGAGGCTGATTTATTGATAATGGCATCTAAAGCCGGAATGGTGTTTTCTCCCCCCTCAAGTGAAAAGCGTTTCTGGCCTATATATTTTTTATGAAGAAAACTTTCAAAAACCACCGCAGCATTCAGCTTCGACAAGATGCGCTTTTTCTTTTCGATGGATAAACTATTTTGATTGGCACCACTCTCAAATTTCTCTTCAAACCATTCTCTTATTTCTTTCTCAACGATGTAAGTATATTCAACACCAATATTTCCGCAATATATCTGATTCAACTTTTGTAATATAGATTGCAGACTTGCTTTACCCAAACCAATGGCACTACCTGCGTAAAAAGACGTGTTTAAATCACTATCAGAAAGCCCAAATGACGATAGCTCCAAACCGGCATGGCGGTCTTTACGTTTGCGAATTGGATTTGTATTTGAAAGCAAATGACCTCGGTCGCGGTACGCACGAATCAGACTCCATACTTTTAATTCGGCAGCAATGTCTGTATCAGTAGCTACTGTAGAAATTGTTGACGATTCAACACCGTTGCCATTTTTATAGTTGGAAGAGATAGCGAAATCAAATCCTTCGAAAAATTTCTTCCACTCCACATCTACTGAGGCAGGGTTTTGTTTAAAATCGTGATATAATGACTCTATGTATTGTGGATGTGCGTTGGAGATATAGGAAAACTTGTCCATTCAGCAGGGCTATTCTGTTAATTCGCACAAATATCGTAATTAGAAGTTTATTGGCTTTGAATGCTAATAGGGTATTTTACGATCGATAATATCATTGATCGTTAAGTCAATAATTCTCAAATAAAATATTGTAACGACTTGCGCAAGCAACTAAATAGCATATATTTGCACCCCTTATAAAATAACAATGGCAAATACCAAAAACGCAAAGAAAGCTCAACGTCAGGCAGCAAAACGCCGTTTAGACAATCGTTTGCACGCTAAAACAACACGTAATCTTATCAAAAAATCAGTTGCTGGAGATAAAGACGCACCCGCAGTAAGTGAAGTTCTCGCTAAAATTGACAAACTTGCAAAAAAGAACGTGATTCATAAGAATAAGGCTGCTAATCTTAAATCTAAACTGATGAAAAAAGCGTCAGCAAAAAAAGCATAAGACTACTCACTCAAACTATGTTGAAGGGTATCCACAAAGGATACCCTTTTTTATTTCATCTAATTTAGACCTGTGAAAACTTTTCGTACAGAGATTATCATTCCCCGAATTCCATTTCAGATTGAAAATCAGGAAACCATGTTGAGCCTGGGTTCTTGCTTCTCAGAAGAAATAGGTAAGCGCTTTCTAAATGCTAAGTTTAACATCTATATCAACCCCTTCGGGCAGCAGTACAACCCCTTTTCTATTGCTGATGGATTAATGAGACTGGCTGATACTCATGAATATCGTGATGAAGAACTGATATACTTTAATCATCAATATCATTCTTTCGATCATCACGGCAATTATTCTTCTGCAGATAAAGTAAAAACATTACAAAACATCAACGAAACATTAAGCACAGCAAGCAGTCAGTTGAAAGATGCTTCTATTATATGGATAACTCCAGGAACTGCTCACGTTTTTGAACATTTAAGTAGCAAGAGAATTGTAAATAACTGCCATAAAATGCCATCTGCTGAATTTAATCTCAGACTATTGAGTGCTGATGAAATTTATGACAAACTGATATCTGCTATTGAAAAAGTTAGAAATATTAACCCGAAATGTAAGTTCATATTTACAGTTAGTCCGGTACGATATTTTGCATTAGGGCATTTTGAAAACAGTATTTCAAAAGGTCGTTTGTTCGATGCTGTTTATCGACTCACAAAACAAGCCAAAGATGTTTTCTATTTCCCATCATACGAATTGGTAATTGATGAGCTGCGCGATTATCGTTTCTATAAAACGGATATGTTGCACCCCTCAGAAGAAGCAATTGACTTTGTGTGGAATAAGTTACAGGGATGGATGAGTGCAAAATGTATCAAAGTATTAACTGAAGCTGAAAGCATACATCAAATGCTGATTCATAAACCAATGACAGATAACTATTCAGAATTATTGAAGTTCTATGAGCACTTAATTAAGCGCATGCATTTGGCTGAAAATAGTTTCGGATTGAAATATGTTCGGGAAATTAAGGCTATAAATGATATTGTGAGCATTATGTTGGTGAAGCATTAACGCACTAACTTTCGTGTAATCTTATCATTAGCATCATCAATTAATATGATAAAATAACAACCGTTTGGTTTATTTGAAAGATCAACTGTTGTTGAATTTGTAAATGACCCTTCGTCTAATCTCTTTCCTAAAACATCTATTAACTCATAATGCATCTTTATAGGGGAAACTATTTGATAAATTCCATCAGATAATTTGATAATAGCTACGGCAGGTTCGTTGTTTCTAATAATATTCAATGTCGCACATTGATCACTCTTCTGATAGTATGATGAATTACTCCAAACCTCCTTAATATCATTCACGGCACTTTCACCGGCTGCTTTTAAATAAATATCCAACCAAGGTTTAAGGATATTGAATGTGCGTGTATGCTGCTCTGAACGGGTAATAGCTGCAGATGGATTACAGGTGATTTCTCCTAATGAACACGTTAAACTGCTGTCGGCAAAGTAACAATGCGAAGCCCCGTTTAAAGTAACTAATACTTTACAAGCAGCACTCAAGGCATCGAATATGGGTTGCTGATGATCGGCTATTGGAGTAATACAATCATTGGCCCCTGCAAACATTAGTGTCGGAAATGGAACCCCAGCAGCCGCATTAATAGCAGATGGATTTGTATTGGCAGCTGCAAAGTTGACAACGGTTTTCACGTGCATATTACCTGACGCCATTTGAGCAGCAAGTATAGAGCATCCACCACCCATGGAGTGTCCACCAATGGCAGCTAAACTGTTAAACGATTGATACAGTATTGATGAAGACAAAGTGTTTTCGGTTTCTGTTAGATAGTTTACAAGAAAGAGAAGGTCTTTGGCAAACTCCTGATGATTTGGAATGATACCGCCTTCAGTTTTTGGTAAAGCCACAATATAACCGTCATCAACCAATACATTAACAATATTCATGTATGCATTTGTACTCATTACAAAACCATGTCCCCAAACCAAGAGAGGATATTGACCCGGCATAACGGGTACATTATCTCCGTTGCTTGCCGCTGGATAGTAAATCTCTGTTTCTATATTACGATTGCGTGAAGCATCGTTAATGGTTGTATTGATATGCCCGATACCGGCATAAGAATGAGAAAAGCATAGCAGAAAAATGATGACAGGGTAACGCATGGGTTTAGTTTGGTACACGCAATATAAAAAACCTTACATTCATAGATTGTATTTTTGACCGTTCAAATGCATAAATAATTTCATGATGCTTAAAAGAGTAACCCTTGCCTTGATTGTGGTATTAATTATTGATGCGTGTTCTCGTGTTCCGGTAACAGGTAGAAAACAACTCAATATGCTTCCTGAGTCGGAGTTAACTTCTATGTCGCTAACAAGCTACAGGCAATTCTTGCAGAAAAATCAGGTAATCAGTGGCACAACAGAGGCTCAGATGGTTAGTGATGTAGGGTTAAAAATAGCGACAGCATCACAGCGATATTTAAAATCACACAATCAATCTAAGCGAGTGCACGGTTACAAATGGGAGTTTAATCTGGTGCAATCGAAAGACATTAATGCATGGTGTATGCCCGGAGGAAAAGTAGTAGTGTATTCCGGCATTTTGCCTGTTACAAAATCTGAAACCGGACTTGCAGTGGTGATGAGCCACGAAATAGCTCACGCCATAGCACGACACGGTAACGAGCGTATGAGTCAGGGATTATTGGCTGAAGCCGGCGGCATTGGGTTAAGTTTATACCTGCAACAAAAACCATCGCAAGCTAATGCCTTATTTGAACAAGCCTATGGAGTTGGTGTAGCTCTGGGTGCTATTCTTCCATTTAGCAGAATGCACGAATCAGAAGCAGATAAAATGGGGCTGGTTTTTATGGCTATGGCTGGATTCAATCCTAACGAAGCTGTCGAGTTTTGGCAGCGTATGAAAAACGCGTCGAATGGAAATGTTCCGGCATTTTTAAGTACACACCCCGGCGATGAAAAGCGAATTGAAGAAATTAAAAAATTTTTGCCAACAGCGATGAAATATTACAAAGCAAATTCATAAGGATGAGTACCAACATTTTCAGAGTAGATGATTTATTGCCGCGCAACGAAAGAGAGAAAAAATTAAAACAACGTTCCCGGGTAATTTGGTTAACTGGTTTATCAGGTTCCGGCAAGACAACATTAGCAAAAGCACTGGAGAAATCTTTAACTGAACAAGGTCATATGGTTTATGTGCTTGACGGAGACAACATTCGCCACGGATTAAACAAAGGCTTAGGATTTTCGGAAGCTGACCGAATGGAAAATATTCGCCGCATAGCTGAAGTGTCTAAATTGCTAGTAGATGCCGGCATTATCACTATTAATTGTTTTGTAAGTCCTACAGATGCTATGCGCACCCTTGCGAAAAGTATCATTGGTGATAACGATTTCATTGAAGTTTATGTAGACTGTCCCATTGAAGTTTGTGAGGAGCGCGATGTAAAAGGACTTTACGCCAAAGCTCGACGAGGTGAAATTCCTGATTTTACAGGCATCACCTCACCATATGAACCACCATCAAATCCAGATATTAAGCTGGATACTTCTAACAATGGCATTGAAATTTGTCTGAATCAATTTATATCAATGCTAAAACCTCGAATCACACTATCTTAAACTTTTAAGGTTCAAGCATTACATTTGCAATCCTTAAAAATTAAAATTGTCATACCAACTCAAACATCTGGATCAACTCGAAGCCGAAGCCATCTATGTGATGCGTGAGGTTGCGGCTCAGTTTGAGCGTCCTGGTATTTTATTCAGCGGGGGCAAGGATTCTATATGTCTGGTGCATTTAGCACGAAAAGCTTTTTATCCTGGCAAGATTCCATTCCCATTGGTACACATTGATACAGGGCACAATTTTCCCGAGACCATCAGCTACCGCGACGAATTAGCAAAGAACATAGGAGCTGAATTAATTGTTGGTTCTGTTCAGGATTCTATAGATCAGGGTAGGGCTAAGGAAGAGACAGGCTTCAATGCAAGTCGCAATAAACTTCAAACCATTACCCTTCTTGAAACCATTGAAAAGTACAAGTTTGATGCATTGATGGGCGGAGCGAGACGCGATGAGGAAAAGGCACGAGCCAAAGAACGCTTCTTCTCGCACCGCGACGAGTTCGGTCAATGGGACCCCAAAAATCAAAGGCCTGAATTGTGGATGTTGTTGAATGGAAAGAAAAATATTGGTGAGCATTTTCGGGTTTTCCCGATCAGCAACTGGACAGAGATGGATGTGTGGCAATATATCTTGCGAGAAAATATTCCATTACCTACCCTTTATTATTCTCATAAGCGCAAAGTTTTTAATCGCGACGGTGTGTTGTATGCCTACTCAGATTTTATGCCATTGAAACCTACTGAACAAGTGGAAGAAATGGTAGTGCGCTTTAGAACCATAGGAGACATGACATGCACCGGTGCTGTTATTTCCAAAGCATCTAAACTCGAAGAAATAGTAGTTGAAGTTGCCGCATTGCGAACTACAGAGCGTGGAACTCGTGCCGACGATAAACGCAGCGAAACAGCTATGGAAGACCGTAAAAAAGAAGGATACTTTTAACTATACCGCTATGAGTTATTTAGATATGGACTTACTTCGATTCACCACTGCCGGCTCGGTGGATGATGGCAAGAGTACACTCATTGGTCGTTTGCTATATGATTCCAAATCTATTTTTGAAGATCAGTGGGATGCTATAGAAGATGCCAGTAAACGACGTGGCGAAGGGTATGTGAATCTTGCATTGTTAACAGACGGATTAAAAGCTGAGCGAGAGCAAGGCATAACCATAGATGTTGCTTACCGCTACTTTGCCACTCCCAAGCGCAAGTTCATCATAGCCGACACACCCGGCCATATTCAGTACACCCGTAATATGGTAACCGGAGCCAGCACAGCCAACTTAGCTTTAATACTTGTTGATGCCCGCAAAGGTGTTGTTGAACAAACACGTCGTCATTCTTTCATTGCATCTCTGCTTGGTATACCGCATTTGGTTATTTGTATTAATAAAATGGACTTGGTGGATTATGCAGAAACTGTTTTTGAGAACATCAAGCAGCAGTTCACCGAGTTTGCGGCTAAATTGAATGTTAAAGACATTCACTTTATACCCATTAGTGCTTTGCACGGAGATAATGTTGTAAGTCGTTCTGAAAACATGGCTTGGTATAGAGGCAGTACTTTAATGTATCTTCTCGAAACAGTTCATATAGCCGGTGATGAGAATTTAATTGATGCGCGTTTTTCTGTGCAACATGTCATCAGACCTATGCAACACGAACACCACGACTATCGCGGATATGCCGGTACCATTGCCGGTGGTGTGCTTCGAGTTGGTGATGATGTTACTGTTTTACCCGGAGGGTTTAGTTCCAAAATTTCTAATATCGAGTTTGCAGGTAAACAATTGCAGGAAGCTTTCCCACCAATGAGTGTTACACTTCGCTTGCAAGACGAAATAGATATCAGTCGCGGAGACATGGTAGTGCGCAGTGCCAATCAACCTCGTGTTGTACAGGATATGGACATTATGTGCTGTTGGTTTAACCCTAAAAGCTTGCAACCCAATTCTAAATATACCGTGCGCCATACCACGCGCGAAACAAAGTGTCTGGTGAAAGAAATTTATTACAAGGTAGATATCAATTCCATGCATCGCAACACAGAAAATCTGTCTGTGGAGATGAACGATATAGCGAAATTGAAACTTCGTACTGTTCAGCCTCTTGTTGTGGATGCCTATACCCGCAATCGCCATACCGGCGCTATCATACTTATCGATGAAGCTACCAACGAAACTGTTGGTGCAGGAATGATTTTGTAAGTCAGGAGTTGTGCGAATCTCATTCGTTTCAAACATTAACTTTGTCGCGCTTCAAAAAAAATTCACATGAGTCAATATGATGTTATTGTAATAGGCAGCGGACCGGGTGGTTATGTTTCTGCTATTCGCTGTGCCCAGCTTGGATTCAAAACAGCAATTATAGAACGATATAAATCCTTAGGCGGTACTTGCCTTAATGTGGGTTGTATCCCTTCAAAAGCATTGCTCGATTCTTCTGAACATTATTACAATGCACAGCATCATTTTAAAATGCACGGCATTGATACAGAAAACACAAAAGTCAACTTTCCGCAAATGATACATCGCAAGTCTGAGGTGGTGCGCCAGACTGCCGAAGGTGTGAAGTATCTGATGAAAAAGAATCAGATAGATACCTATTATGGACACGGTACTTTGTTATCGAACACAAAAGTTGCCGTTAAGAAAGATGATGCCACTGTTGTAGAATTAGAGTCAAAGTACTTCATCATTGCTACAGGCTCCAAACCATCATCACTACCCAATGTGGTGATTGATAAAAAACGTATTATCACCAGTACGGAAGCTTTAAGTTTGAGCGAACTGCCGAAGTCCATGATAGTCATTGGCGGTGGAGTAATAGGTTGCGAGTTAGCAAGTGTATATGCACGACTAGGCACCAAGGTTCAGATTATAGAATATATGGAAGGCCTCATTCCAGGTATGGATAAGGACCTGGCTTTAGAACTGCAAAAAGTAATGAAGAAGCTGAACGTGGAAATGTTCTTTAATCATAAAGTTACAGGAGCTATTGCCGACACTGATGCAGTGATGATAACCGCAAATGACAAGGATGGTAAAGAACAAACCTATAACGCCGACTATTGTTTGGTGTCAGTTGGTCGCCGAGCTTTTACTGATAATCTTGGATTAGATGTTGCCGGTGTAAAAACAGATGAGCGAGGTAAAGTGATAGTTGATGATCATCTTAAAACCTCCGCTTCAAATATTTATGCAATTGGCGATGTGATACGAGGTGCTATGCTCGCACATAAAGCTGAAGAAGAAGGTGTTTTTGTTGCCGAAGTGATTGCAGGGCAAAAACCACATATCAACTATAATCTTATTCCGGGTGTAGTTTACACCTGGCCCGAAGTAGCTGCTGTAGGATACACTGAACATCAACTCAACGAAAAAAATATTCCTTACAAGAAAGGTTCTTATCCATTTAAGGCATTAGGTCGCGCACGCGCTGCTATGGAAAGCGACGGCTTTGTGAAAGTACTCGCACATAAAGAAACCGATGAAATTCTTGGTGTGCATATGATTGGACCGCGCGTTGCCGATGTCATTGCCGAAGCTGTGGTGGCTATGGAATTCCGCGCCAGCGCCGAGGATTTATTCCGCATTAGTCACGCGCACCCTACTTTTGCCGAGGCGGTGAAAGAGGCTGCCATTTTGGCTTCCGAGGGAAGAGGAATTAATATATAATTATGGAACTTTCTTCAGAAGTATTTATATCACTATTTACACTAACCATTCTTGAAATTATTTTGGGGATAGACAATGTCATCTTCATTTCGATACTATCCGATAAGGTAGAAGCACCACGTCAATCAACTACCAGAAAATTGGGTTTGCTCATCGGAATGGGTATTCGCATATTACTACTTCTGGTAATCAGTTGGATACTCAAATTGGATCAAACATTATTTAGTGTGATGCAAGAAGACATATCTGCAAAGGACCTGGTTTTAATATTAGGCGGGCTGTTTTTACTGGCACAAAGCACCAAAGAGATTCACGACAAATTAGAAGGTGTAGAAGGGCATCTAAATCCAAAAAGTAATGATAGTTATTCGTGGATTATTATACAGATGGCATTACTCAATATTGTTTTCTCGCTTGACTCTGTCATTACAGCAATCGGTATGGCACGTATACTATGGGTCATGGTTATGGCGGTTATTTTTTCCATAGCTGTGATGTTTTTTGCTGCCGACCTGATTTCATCATTTGTCTCTAAACACCCTACCATAAAAATTTTGGCATTAAGTTTTTTATTCCTCATTGGTGTTTCATTGATTGCAGAAGGGTTTCATCAGCACCTACCCAAAGGGTATATCTACTTTGCAATGGCTTTCTCTTTTACCATTGAACTTCTGAATATGCGTTTGCGTAAAAAATCTGATAAGCCGGTTCAATTGCGTGATCGTATTTCCGACAAATAATCATCTTGTCATCTTACTTTTGGTTTGATTTTCGTTATTCGAAAAACATTATGTTACAGCGCTTCTTCTCATATATAACTATTTTTCTTATTACATCATCAAATATGTTGTATGGGCAAAACAGTGAGAATGGATATTGGTTGCCCAATAAGGGTACTCTGCGTGTGCTTCTCGTCTATGCTGAGGTAATCGGTGACCCCAACTACACCAACGTAAATGAAAGTAGTTGGCCTGCCGGAGACTTGCCACAGAATCCTGATTTATACTTTAACAATGGCACGAATGAAGAAGGAATGCTTACCAGATACTTTCGAGAAGCCAGTTTTGGCACTTACAATCTTGAAGGTGATTACTTTCCATATCTAATTCAGATTGATGCACAGGACGCAGGTTACGGTAGTATGAAATCTGTTCTGAAGAAACTCGATGAGATAAAAGTGAAAAAGCTGCGCACAGCAAATGGATACTTACTCAATAAAGATTTTGATTCCTGGACTACCACAAGTTTTGGCACTCAAAAAGTTAATGTACCTGACAGTTTGTTAGATGTAATTATGGTAGTATGGAGAGTGAACTCAAAATTATCCCCTTCAACTAACTCAGGCTATTGCGCTACCGGAAATATGAAGCAAAATTTTCGTGAGTTTAACGGGGTGAATTGCTACAGTGAGTTTGTCAGTCATGCCAACGATGCCTATACCATCATGCGTCATGAATTTTCGCATACACTATATGGTGGCAATAATTTTCATACGGCAGGTTGCGGTGCAGGAAAGCGAACATTTATGCCAAGCATTACCGGTTACAGCAATATGAGCAGTTGGGACAATATTGGGCAAGCTTTTAACGGCTGGGATCGCTGGCGTATGGGATGGAAAAACGAAAACAAAGAATTTGATATCAGCTCATGGACTAAGGATGGTATCTATTATAAGGAGTTCGACTTCGAAAATTTCAGCATCAAATCTCAAGGTGGCGACAGTATTTTTTATATCCGCGATTTCCGAACTACCGGAGATGCCATTCGTATTCAACTGCCCGGCCCGGACTCACCACAACTAAAACAATACTTATGGTTAGAGTACAGAACGGATAGCTCCTTATTCGATATAGCTTTTCAAAAAAGGAGCGGATTGTATGCTTACATTCAGGTTGGTAAAGACAATAAGGCAGATATGTTTATGAACAGCAACAACTCTCCGGGTAATTATTTGTACTTCCATACTGCAGTGGGTCGCTTCGACTTCACATATAGCAAAGACAAAAACAATAAATACACACTGGTACACGACGATAAGTTTCCAAACCCACTTACTGGGAATCATTATCTGATGAGACCCATAGACGATTTAAATCTGGACGGAAACCTTACCGACAGCGAATTGATATTACCTGAATTTATTGAACGCAAGTATGAAAAGATAAATGCATACCCAGCCTTTGGAAGTGAAAACGATGCTTTCAGATATAGCAATAAAAACATCATCAGTATTCAAAGTAACCCATCGGCATTTAATGTTACAACTTACAATTTTCCGAATCACAGTAAAACACCATTTGATACCGATACCATATATATCAGCGGTTTAAGCATTCAGGTAGTTGACTCTACTTACAATGTCATCAAGGGAAAAACCAGTCCTACTCTTTCCATCAAAATAAAGTGGAACGATTACGACATCAGTAAAGCTGTTCGTTGGTGTGGTAATATTGTGCTGAGATCATTCAGTGAAAACACAGTACTCAACATTAAGAACGGAGGAGAGCTTTTGTTAGACCGGGGATTGTCCCCTACTCAGCACAACATCAATAAAACTGACCCTTATGATGGCAAATTATTTTTCACACAACCTACAGTGATGGTTTGCGAAGCAGGAACTACACTGCGAATAGAAAGCGGAGCTAAACTTACTTTAATAAATAAATCGAAGCTGATCATTAAAAAAGGAGCTGAGCTGATTATGGAGCGCGGCGCGTTGCTGAATGTGGAAGATGGCAGTGAGGTGATTTATGAATAATGTCACTTTACTGAAGCAGGAACAAAATTAAGAGTAAGGTTTATTTTGACTATGCAGGATTGCAGTAAAATTTTCTTTACTTTACTAGTCAAAATAACTTGCGCTATGAATCAATGTAATAATAACATACATACAATTATGCAAATTCTTAGCCGAACATACTCCAAATGTTATTTTATCCTAGCATTACTGCCCGGGTTATCAATCCTTTTTACACTGCCCGAACACTCTAAGGCAGCATGTGCTCAAAACGTAACACTAAGCAGTAATCCATCACCCATAGCCAATCAATATCCTGCGGATACTTATATTACATTTACGATTACAATAGGTGGATATACCCAAATTGCATCTAATTGGCTTCACTCTATAGTATTGAACCTTGATAATAATTGGGATGCTACAACTATTACACCTGTCAGTATACCTAATTCAGTCAGTGGTAATGGCAATTGGGGTTATTATCCAACTGTTTTATCGACCGGAAGTGGTATTACTTATGGACCTGGTTTTTATTTTGATTATAATACAACTATCAATCTTAATGACGGAAATCCGGGTAATAACTTTGGTGACCAAAATATTAATAATCAGGGTGTATGGGTATTTGTATTTAAGATTAAAACGGCAACAAGTGCTTCATCCATTCCACTAAACATTACTTTCTGTGTAAATGGCGATGGTACAACTGGTTCTTGGAATTCAGGCGGACTAACATGCTCTTGCGACGCATTCAATTTTTCTTCTTTAATCAGCAACAATCCTTGTCAGGCTTCCTTTAGCATTTCTGGATGGCAATATGCAGGATGGCCTATCAATTTTTCGGGTAATGGCAGTCCTTCTTCGGCTACATCTCAGTGGTGGATGAGTGATGGATTAACTTCATCTAACCAATCCCTTAGTCATACTTTCTTTTCTCCGGATACTTATACTATTTGTTATGCAGTAGTTGAAAATGGATTCTGTGCCGACACACTGTGTATGCCGCTTACCATAGTAGAACCGGTACTCAGTTATTTAAATTACTATCCGTTTCATGTAATCGGGAATATATTTTACGATACGAACCAAGATGGTATTCATCAACCCTATGAAAATTGGATAAACAACTTAGCTATAAGCACATCTTGCGCCGGTGCTACGTATTATACAAATAATGACGGATCGTTTAACCTTGGTATTCTTGCGGGCAACTGTTCGATTAGCCCACAAATAAACACTGCCTACAGCATAACAAGCGGGCAAGATTTGCAAAATATTATTATTGATACTTCTGTAATTAACTTAGGAAACATAGGCATCTATGCTCCAGATGAATATTGGAATCCTGAAATAACACTTACTCAAAGCTTAATACAGTGTAATATAGATGCTATCTACATTTTGCAAGTTAAAAACCAAAGCAATCAAAATGCAAATACAGTCGTTACACTGAGCGGCAGTGATGATTTCTTATCGCACGTATCCTTGTACGAACCGGTTGATACTGTGGGATTATCCAGCATTTTAATCTCAACTGCAATTAATCCAAGTTTGCTGATAACACCAACTAACAGCGGAGCTGGATTTATAACTTATGACTTGGCGACAATGACTCCCTTTCAAACAAACAACTATCTAATACTCTATGACTATCCGGTTGTTGCTTTTGATACCGTAGCTTTTGAAGCCTCATGCATATTTAATAATATAACAAATTCTACATCAATCGTTGATAGTTTATTCCATATAGTTGCTTGCTCTTATGACCCAAATAGCAAAGAATCATTGCCTAATAAAGGTGGTCTCTATACAGCGGTGCAGCAAGGCGAAGAAATTGTTTATACTATCAATTTTCAGAATACGGGCAACGCACCTGCTCATGTGGTGGTGATTAAAGACACATTATCTGAATATATAGATGCATCAAGTTTCGTATTTTTATATGGATTGCACCCTGTTGAGGTATTAAGGAATGGATTCCTTCTGGAATTTATACATCTGAATATAATGCTACCAGATAGCAGCAGTAACGAAGAAGAGAGTAAAGGATTTGTAAAATTTAAAGTACGTCTAAAGAATAATTTACCGGAAAGCACTTCAATCTTGAACAATGCTGCTATATACTTTGATCTTAACGAACCTATTATTACCAACACTACGCAACATCACATACCACTAATTATAAATGATAATAAATCTATTAGTAACAACAACGACATAAATGTGTATCCAAACCCTACGTCGCTGGTGTTGTACATAAGCAGCGGTGCGGCATTGGGGGATGTAGTTCTGTATGATTTACCTGGTAGAGTGTTGCTGGAGATGAACAAGGTGAATAAGCATCAGGTTAGCATAGATATGGGAGCACTGGCTGATGGCGTATACTTCTTAAAGGCAGGAAGGCATAAGATGGTGAAGGTGATTAAGGGGAAATGATGCAGTTGAACACACTAATCTATTGCTCTTAATAGCTTCTCCATACAAGAGAGATTTGGTATTACAAACGAAGAACTACGAATAACAGAAACAACGGGGCTTTTTATTTGCGAATCTGCAAGTCGAGTGCTCTGTCGAAACTTTCTTCTAAGGATAATAGAGTTTCGGTGCGTTGTATGCCTTTGATGCGCTGAATCTTATCGTGCAGTACTTCACGCAGGTGCTGCGTGTCTCTGCAAATAATTTTAAGAAACATACTATAAGCTCCGGTAGTGTAATGCAGGTTAACAACTTCAGGTATCTGCGCCAGTGCCTTGGCTACTTCGTCGTACAAAGAATTTTTTTCCAGATATATTCCAAGAAAGGCAGTGATATCGAAGCCCAGTTTTGTATAGTCCACTATAGTTTGATAGCGCTTGGGTACTTTCAGTTTTTCCAACTTGCGCATACGTACATGCACCGTACCCGGAGACACAAACAACTTCTTAGCAATGTCAGTATAAGACATACGTGCATCTTTAATTAGCATCTGCAGTATTTGCAAATCCACATTGTCAAAATCGTAATTTGTGGTTCGTTTTTGCATATTATTTTACCGTTTATTCAATATTAGTGCATTATTATTAATGTTTCTGTAATTTTTTGTATGTTTCTTTACATTTAGTTCATATAATTAGAATAATCTTTCACATTTGCATCAGTTCTTTAATACTGTAGGGTGTTGAAACCGGCAGACAAGCCCTCTCGTCTCGGGGGTAGTGACAAGGGGATAAACACAGGTTAATGGGTTGACCACTAATCAAATTTTTGACCTGCGGCTAACCGCACTTTGAAGGTTCGAGTCCTTCCCCTACAGCAAACGGAGTAATAATGTTTTTTTGGTGTACCCACTGATGCAATTGTATCAGTGGGTTTTTTTGTCGCGTCATCCCTTCCACATTACTGCTTATTTTCGTGGCGATTCATTGTTAACTATGAAATCTCTACCCCTCATCATTTTGGCTGCTATGGCAGCATTCAGCATCAGTTCTATACTCCTTCAACACGAAAACCCTGTTATTAAAGTGAGTTATCCTAAAACTAAAAAAGAAAATATTCAGGAAAATTTGTTTGGCAATAAAATAAGTGACCCCTACCGCTGGCTCGAAAATGATACAGCCAAAGAAGTAACTGACTGGGTAGATGCTCAAATAGCGACTACAGAGAATTATTTGCAAAAGGTTCCCTATCGTACTCAAATCAAAAACAGATTAACAGATATTTTCAACTACCCCAAGTATGGATTGTGGATGAAGAAAGGCTCTTATTACTTCTTCAGTAAAAATGATGGCTTGCAAAATCTGAGTGTTACCTACTTTCAAAATGGTCGAAATGGTAATCCTGATGTTTTTTTTGATCCAAATACTTTATCTAAAGACGGCACCATCACAGCAGGATTGGGTTCTTTCTCGCACGACAATCAATTGGTTACTCTGTTTATAAACAAGGCAGGCAGCGACTGGCAACAAATTCAGGTAATGGAAGTGGCCACCAAAAGAAATCTTGGCGACACGTTGGATTGGGTAAAATTTTCCGGTGCCGCCTGGCATGGCAATGGCTTTTATTACAGTCGCTATGATAAGCCTCAAGGCAGTATGCTTTCGAAATCCAATGAGTATCATAAAGTGTATTATCACAAGTTGGGCACACAGCAAAAAGAAGATGAGTTGGTATTTGAAGAAAAAGAATATGCGAAGCGTTACTACAGCGCACAGATAACCGATGATGAACGCTTTCTGATCATCTCATCGGCTCAAGGAACCGATGGCAACGAAATATGGGTAAAGAACCTGATGAATGGCGAAAAGGAATTCCGTAAAATTTTACCGGGCTTCAAGTATAACTATGATGTGATCGACAACGATGGAGAAAATCTCTTGGTTCTGACGAATCACGGCGCCGATAATCAGCGTGTGGTGCTGATAGACCCCAACAACCCATCATCAGAAGCATGGGTAAGCATCATTCCTGAAAAAAATATGTTATTGCAATCGGTTAGCACAGGCGGCGGAAAATTGTTTACCTTTTACTTGAAGGATGCTATCACACGTGTGCATCAGTATCGCTACGACGGCACACTCGAATCAGAATTAGAATTGCCCGGAATTGGCTCTGTTAGCGGATTTTCAGGAAGTCGTAAAGACAAGAGCCTGTTTTACGGATTTACTTCTTTCAATACACCCTATGAAGTGTATGAATACGACATTGCCAAACTAATGCACACGATTGTACAGCGCACCGAATTGAAATTTGATGCCACACAATTTGAAACTGTTCAAAAATTTTATATGAGTAAGGACGGCACTCAAGTGCCTATGTTCATCACTTATAAAAAAGGTGTTCAACTCAATGGTAATAATCCATGTCTGCTATATGGTTATGGTGGATTTAATATTGCATTAACACCATCTTTCAGCGCGTCTAATATTTTGTTTTTGGAAAATGGTGGTATCTATGTGGTAGCTAATCTGAGAGGAGGCAATGAGTATGGCGAGGTTTGGCATCGTGGCGGTATGTTATTAAACAAGCAAAATGTTTTTGATGATTTTATTTCGGCTGCCGAATACCTAATCAAAGAGAAATACACCTCTAATGATAATCTGGCTGTTTATGGCCGCTCAAATGGAGGCTTACTAGTTGGTGCAGTAATGACTCAAAGACCTGATTTATTTCAGGTGGCACTGCCAACAGTAGGTGTGTTGGATATGTTGCGTTATCATAAATTCACTGTTGGATGGGGTTGGGCTGTAGAGTATGGCAATCCTGATGATGAAAAGTATTTTAATTATTTGTTGAGGTACTCTCCATTGCACAACTTAAAATCGAAAGTTGATTATCCTGCAACGATGATCATCACTGCCGATCACGACGATCGTGTGGTGCCTGCACACTCATTTAAGTTTGGTGCTACACTGCAGGAGTTATATAAGGGGGATAAGCCTATGTTGTTGCGCATCGAAAAAAACGCAGGACATGGTTCGGGTGGCGCAGGTTCGCTGAGCAAAATTCTGGAGCAGGAAACAGACCGATGGAGCTTTGTATTCTATAATTTGGGTATGATGTATTAAACATATCGTATGGATTTTGAAATAGACATATATAAGCCTGAGTATCATGAACAAGTGATTCAGGTATTAAAAAGTGAGTTGTGGGCTGCGCGCAGCGAAGAGGAATGTCGCAAATTGTTTCAATGGAAATATTTAGAGAATCCATTTACTCAAACAGCAGCAGGTTGTGTTGCCAAATATGAAGGCCGTGTGATTTCATTTTTCGGATTATTTATACAGGAATATCAATTCAACGGAGAGCGCTTTCTGTGTGCCGTTCGATCCGATGCCAGCACCCTACCTGAGTATCAGGGGAAAGGGATATTCAAGAAGCTCACGAATTTTTCGTTGGATTACTTTCATCACCAAAGCAAACCCACAGTGCGGTATATATTGGCATTGTCGTCGAATGAAGCCTCATCGGCGGTATATCAAAAAATGGGGTGGCAGGAATTGGGTAATAAAAGAATGAGGCACAAAATTTCAGTATCGGGCATGTTGGAATACATGCTGAACCGAACGAATGTGTTACAATTACCGCAAACCATTCAGCACAAAGATTACATTATACAAATTGGCAATGATTGTATTTCCTATGCATCGGTAAAACATCTGATGCCTTCAGCTACCCATTGTATAGTGAGGAACATGACGGAGGCTGGCTGGAAATGGCGTTACGCGCATCCCCTGCAACGCAACATATTTTGTACGGTAATGCATCAAGGTCAGATTAAAGCACTGACGGTATTTCAACAGGTGGTTAAAAACCGTTATGTTATGTCGGATTATTTCTTCGCCGATTTGAAGACATTGAAAAAGTCAATAAAGACATTTTCCGATATAGCAAGACCATCAGATATACAAGTTTGGGTATTGGGAAAGCATGAAGAAGAAGTACTTGCTTTGCGTAAATGCGGCTTCTATAATCTGGAATTCATCACCCGACATATCAAGCGATTAAATTCGCCGCCGGCTTTAATCAGGCCATGTAATCCACAGATACAGGATACAGACTGGTTAATGGATAACAAAGATGTGAGGCATTCAACTATCTGGTATCTAAATGCTATAGACTCCGATATTTATTAATAATTAGTACGCATAAAAACATAACCCACTATCAGTACAAGTATTACCACTATGACAATCAGAATAACTTTATAAAAGTTGTTATACTGCGACTCGTGACAGTATGGACAGACCATAGCACTTTTTTTAATCTCTGAGCCGCAATGGCGACAAGGCTTGTAATTCTGATTATTTCTCAAGCTCATTTTTCAGTCTCTACTTATGCAAAGTTGACATTAATCTCGGGCTTTGCAATAGATCATCCGTTAATAATTCAATAAATTAATCCAACTAAAATTCTATTCGGTAACCCCCATATGGAAATCTGCCCAATTGATAATCGGTACGCACTTGTCCGGTATTGGGCTGATAGAAGCGTTGTAGAATGTTTTTATGATTTGTGATATTTTCAACAGTAATGAAAAGTGAGTGAGTAACTGATTTCGTATTAATCTTAAACGCAACTTTTAAATCTGCTCTGAAATAGGCCGGATACTGTTTTGAGAAAGCTTCATTGTCAATAAGTACTTCTCGCTTTTGAAATAGCGATTGTTCCATATCAATAGGAGTATATCTGATGCCTCCGGCATAACCAACACGTCCGTCGAAAGTAAGTGCGTTTTTATTTTGCTTACCGAAATTAATTTCATATCCACTCAATATATTGGCAACATAGTGATTGCTAAACTTGGTAAAACGCCAAACCTGATCACTTCCTCTATATGTGGCATTAAACAGAGATAGTGTCCCTAACAAATAGTAATGTTTTGAAAATGTTTTTTCGATGGTCGCTTCTATACCATAGTTACGGCCGGTTCCCCTGTTACTGAGGCTATCAAGATTTGGAAAGCCAACATCTCCACCCAAATTCAATACACTTAATGAATTGATGTAGTAACCATGTACTGGCACTTGAAACAAATACTGAAAATATGCTTCTGATTTAAAAATCCAGTTACGTGCAAAAGACCATTGATAACCGGCGACTATGTGATGCGCTTTAGTAAATCCAAGCTGTGTATTAGTTTCAATGTAATTATCTGTTGAAGGGATGTAAGACTTAAAGAAATAAACCACCAAAGGCTGCATTTGACTATGCAAACCATAACCAAGCCTGTATGTATGTTGCCTATATGAATAAACTAGTCCGGCACGCGGTTCCAAAGAATTGCTTTGGTTGAGTAAAAACTGCTGCGCATATAAACCGCTATTCAACTTCAGTGAATTATTAAACCTGTGCTGCCACTGCACCGAAGCATTTAACAAAGAAGCATTCCCATCAAAATCGGCAAGTGTTAAAGTTTGTGCGAATTGATTTTCATAGTATTTCTCCAGATAATTGAACTCATATAATGTATATCGTGCCTGAACACGCACAGTATTTTTATCATTAAACTTCTTTGACCATAGGTATTGAACAGCATTCGTGTACTCATTGGTTTTATTCAAATAATTTTCTCTGGTTGCTGTGGCATTTATCAATGTATCCACTTTAATGCGCAAACGGCTGAATGCTCTTGAGACTGTGAGTTTGCTGTAAGTTTTTGCGGAAATAAACCATGTATGTGAAATCCCCATTGCATACATAGCACTTCCGTAACGAATATCTTGCCTGCCGGAAGTAAACTGCCAGTCGGCACTATCGCGCTTGTTATCCAGTACATCAACATTGCTGTAACCGCCAATTCCAAATAATGAAATAGTGTGTTTACTGTTGAGTGGTACGTTTATTTTAATAGTACCATCCTGGTATGTTGGAACCCCACTGACACCAAACTGCAATCCCAATGCATCGAATATGGCAAACGTAGAATAGCGATAGTTGATTAAAAATGATGCATCGCTTTTTTTACTGAATGGGCCTTCGAAACCTGCTTCCAAACCGTTGATGCCCATTGCTGAGGTAAACTCATATTTTTTATTGTTGCCATTGCGCAATCGCAAATCAAAAGCTGCGGCTATTTTATTTCCATAGTCTGCTGGGAAAGCACCCGTTAAAAAATCGGATGCTGAGAGTAAGTTGTTATTTAAGATACTCAACGCACCACCACTGGCACCTTGACCGGTAAAGTGATTCGGATTCGGAATATCAACTCCTTCCAATCGCCATAACACGCCGAGTGGCGAATTGCCGCGAACAATGACTTCGTTGCGAGAATCGTTACCGGAAAAAACTCCGGCAAAATTGGCCACCATTCTGCTGGGGTCTATACGACTGCCGGCATAACGATTGGTTTCTTCAGGAGAAAAAGTTTGAGCACTGATACTAATCATGCTATTAATATTTTCTCGCTTCATCAAAAGAGATGAATCCTTGATCACCACATTTTTGATGGTCGCTATCTTAGGTTCAAGTTCTATGTTCAGAAATAGTTCTTTTCCACTACTGATGATAATATTATTTAGTACCACCGGATTGTACCCTATGCACTGCACCTGAAGGCTATGCCTGCCCACAGGAACATTTTTTATTAAAAATTCCCCTGTAGGGGTGGTGTATTCCCCCAGAAGGGGGGTAGTGGTGGTAAGTACCACCGAGGCACTGATAATGGGCAATTTTGAGTCTTTATCCAGAACTTTTCCGCGTAGATACTGGGTATAATTTTGAGCATAAACCACTGAATAACACCCTGTTAGAACAAATAATGATGCAATTATGAATAAGTTACTTTTACTCATAAGGCTCAATTCTTAGTCCTTAACTTTCCGGTAAAAATTCCCCCGTGGGGGTATAAATATACCCCTACAGGGGTATTGTCGGAGTACATGTGCCAAGGTACTTTTGGAATCGAAAATATTTGGTTTTCATTCGGTTTCAATAATCCCTCAGAGGTAATTCCAAAGAGGGATTGTTTTTTTACAGCCATTCCTTTAGCAAATATATCACTACTGCACATACAAAAACTTGATGTAAGTCATCGGGCTATTATTTCTTTAGTGATTACATTGCGTGCCACACAACAGAATACTATATGCCTTACCCTGTTTACTATCACGATTATCTTCAGTTGGATAAATTATTAAATGCACAACAACTAGAATCGGATTTAGCCGGCGATCATGCTCACGATGAAATGTTGTTTATTGTCATTCATCAGGCATATGAAATCTGGTTTAAGCAGGTGCTGTTTGAAACAGCATCGGTTATCGACATATTTAATACAGAACGTATCAGCGATAACAGCAATCATTTGCAATTAGCTACACATCGCTTAAACCGTGTCGTAGAGATATTAAAAGTATTGGTCCATCAAATAGATATTCTCGAAACCATGACCCCAATGGAGTTTATGGAGTTCCGCGATTATTTAAGACCGGCAAGTGGTTTTCAGAGTTTGCAATTCAAGGTATTGGAAGCAAGGCTGGGACTACCATTCAGCGAGCGACATGGGCAAGAGTATTATCTGTCTCAACTCAAACCCGAGCATGTGACCTACATTAAGGAAATGGAAAAATTGCCAACATTGATAAATGGCATTAATCAGTGGTTGGAACGCTTTCCTTTTTTAAATGATGCATACTGGCATCATCTGAAAAATAATAACTCTAACAATAATTTATTCTGGAATGAATACCGCAAACAATATGCATCAACTTTAGATGAACGTGAGAAAGGGAACCTCTCAGCATTCGATAGCGTCCTGTTTGGAGATGAAAATAAATTCTCATTATCGTCAGGTGCTATGCGTAGTGCACTGTTCATTATGCTATATCGCGGTGAACCATTAATGCATTTACCTTTCAGATTACTTCATGCCTTACTTGACATTGATGAACAATTATCTACGTGGCGCTTCAGACACATTAATATGGTGCATCGTATGATTGGTTCCCGAATTGGTACCGGAGGCAGCACAGGCAAAGAATATTTGCAAGGTGCTTTGAACAAGCATTATATTTTTAAAGATTTGGCCACGTTGACTTCATTTATGATGAATACCAAAAAACTACCCGCTTTATCAGAGGAACTCAAACAGTTGATGGGCTATAAGTAGTCCCCTTCATACACTCATTCTTAGCTACTTTTGAAGGGTTAATAGAAAATATGCAACGCGATACTGTTTTATTCAACCTGATTCAAAAAGAATTGCAACGTCAGCGCCACGGAGTGGAGTTGATTGCCTCCGAAAATTTTGTAACCAAACAAGTGATGGAAGCTATGGGCTCCTGTCTCACAAATAAATATGCCGAGGGTTATCCTGGTCGCCGTTACTATGGCGGCTGCGAGGTAGTTGACGAAGTGGAGCAATTAGCTATTGACCGCATCAAACAACTTTTTGGTGCAGAATACGCCAATGTTCAGCCCCACAGTGGTGCACAAGCCAATGCTGCGGTAATGCTGGCCCTATTGCAACCCGGGGAAACGATACTAGGCCTAGACTTGGCTCACGGTGGTCATCTTACCCATGGCAGTCCGGCAAATTTTTCCGGTAAGATTTATAGACCTGTGTTCTATGGTGTAGAAGAAAACACAGGAATGATTGACTACAATAAGGTGGAAGAAATTGCGCTGCGCGAAAAACCTAAGATGATTATCTGCGGTGCATCGGCATACTCTCGTGAATGGGATTATGCTCGTTTCCGACAGATAGCCGACAAAGTGGGTGCATTTTTATTATGCGATATGGCACACCCTGCTGGTTTAATTGCAAAAGGTTTTCTAAACAATCCACTTCCTCATTGTCACATAATTACATCCACTACACACAAAACTCTTCGCGGACCTCGTGGTGGTATCATACTTATCGGTAAAGATTTTGAAAATCCTTTTGGACTAAAAACTCCCAAAGGAGAAATAAGAATGATGAGTTCACTCATTGATGGAGCAGTATTTCCAGGCACTCAAGGCGGACCACTTGAGCATATCATAGCAGCCAAAGCTGTGGCATTTGGGGAAGCACTCACTGACGAATTTAAATTATATGGCGCACAGGTTATTAAGAATGCCCAGGCTATGGCCAACGCAATGGTGAGTCGCGGTTATAAAATTATTTCCGGCGGCACCGACAATCATCTTATGCTAATTGATCTTCGTTCTAAGACACAAACTTCTGGTAAGAAAGCAGAAAACACATTAGTGCGCGCAGATATCACCATCAATAAAAACATGGTACCCTTCGATGATAAATCGCCATTCGTTACATCTGGAATTCGAGTAGGGACCGCTGCTGTTACTTCACGAGGAATGAAAGAGCAGCATATGGAACAAATTGCAGACTGGATGGATCGCATCATTATGAATATTGACAATGAAACACTCATAACACAAACACGAAAAGAAGTTAATGAGATGATGGAGCAGTTTCCATTATATGCCGAATTGAATGTAGCCGTAAGTTAAAACACGCTATGGAACCCACATCTAAAGAACGTATACTTAAGAAAATAAGGAAGGCATTAACAAATTCAACTCCTCTTCCCTTTCCAAATGTTGAGAACAGTTCATCTGTATATCAGCCACAGCGCGATGATTTAGAAATTATTTTTGCCGAAGAGTTCACCAAAATTCAGGGCAACTTTATTTACTGCGAAAATGAATCGGAGTTTATTACTCTGCTCAAACAACTGGTTAATGAAAAAAAATGGACTTCAGCTTTTTGTTGGGAATACGATCTGCAACAACTATTAACCAAACATCAATTTAGTAATATCAAAATCGGCAAAGGAATTGAGCGCGCTGAAGCAGGTATTACGCTTGTGGAATGCCTGATAGCACGCACAGGTACATTTTTATTATCGAGCAAAATGGCTGCGGGTCGCAGTCTTTCCGTATTTCCACCATCACATATTGCCGTAGCATATACGTCACAACTGGTTTACGACATTAAAGATGCACTCCATTTTCTGGGGCAGAAATACGATAACGACATACCTTCTATGATCACTTTTGCTACCGGTCCGAGCAGAACTGCCGATATTGAAAAAACATTGGTTCTTGGTGCACACGGCCCTAAAGAAGTTTTTCTTTTTTTGATTGATGACAGCAACATTGCGTAATGCAAATAGAAGTTCCTGCAGGTAAAAAAGCTTATTTCGTTTCTGATTTACATCTTGGTTTACCTGATGCCGAAACTTCACTGCGACGCGAAAAACGTTTTTGTCAATGGCTCGATACAATCAGCAGCGATGCATCACACTTATTTATCGTTGGCGATTTGTTCGACTTTTGGTACGAATATAAATATGTTGTGCCGCGTGGTTTTGTTCGCACACTGGGCAAGCTGGCTGAATTGAGTGATAAAGGGTTACCCATCTTCTTTTTCACCGGCAATCACGATCAATGGATGCTCGATTATTTTGAAGTTGAGTTGGGCATTAAAGTCTTTCGAGATGTTCAGCGATTTACCTTCAACGATAAAAAAATTATTATTGGTCACGGCGATGGTCTCGGCCCAGGCGATTACTCATATAAAAGACTAAAGAAAATATTTACCAGCCCGATTGCACGATGGCTCTTCAGCAGACTGCATCCCAACTTTGCGCTGTGGCTTGGCAATAAATGGTCTAAGAATAACCGTTTGCTGAATGGTATACACGAAGAACAATTTCTTGGTGAAGAAAAAGAATGGCTGATAGGATACAGCAGAGAAGCATTAACCAAAGAACACACGGACTATTTTATTTTTGGCCATCGTCACCTGGCACTTGACTATACATTGAGTAATACAAGTAAATATATTAATCTCGGCGACTGGCTTACTTTTTACAGTTACGCTTCATTCGACGGCAACAAAGTTGAACTGCTTTATTTCAAATAGTGTGTTTAATATATTAAATGCCTTACACACACTGTGTTAGGAAATTTCACCAATGCAATTTGAATCTGTCAGCAATCCCAATCATTTTTAAAAAGTGAAAAAATTTATAGTCTTTGGACTGGCAACGTTGATTGGTGTTGTTGTTATTGTACGCAGTTGCAATAATCAAAAAACTAAAGCTAGTGAAATATTTAAATCTATAGATACTACTTATGAAATAACAAGCGACCCACAGTTGGCTCCTTTAGCCCTACGTATTGATGAGTTGCTACACAGTTATCAAAGGAGGAATGGTTACAACTGTGCCGTACTAATAGCACACAACAATAAAATACTCTTGCAAAAAGGTTACGGTGTATCAGACTATAAGACCAAAGAACCTCTGAACATGCACACCAGCTTTCAACTGGCCTCTGTTTCAAAACCTATCACTGCAACTGCTGTACTTATGCTTTGGGAGCGGAATCAACTTGATATTAAAGACAAGGTAAGCGAGCACATTGAAGGGTTTCCATATGATGAAATTACCATTGAAATGTTGTTAAGTCATCGTTCAGGTTTGTCTAACTATATGTACTTCTGCGATGAATATGTTTCAGACAAGACGAGTCGACTCACCAATAATGATGACATCATTGAATTACTTATTAAATATAAGCCTTCACTGAGATTTAATCCAGGTAAAAGATTTATGTACAGCAACACCAACTATTGTTTGCTGGCTAGTATTGTTGAGAAAGTGACTGGTAAAAGTTTTTCTGAGTACGTGAAGCAGGAAATATTTACTCCCCTTCAAATGAACGACAGCTATGTAATTACAGACAAACCACAGCGCGATAATATTGCAAAGGCATATACCCACGGTTTTGCGACTTTACCTGAAGATTACTTAGATGGTGTGATCGGCGATAAAGGCATATGTGCATCGGTTAATGATTTATACAAATTCCATGTGGGGCTGGAGCAAGGGTTATTGTTGAAAAAAGAAACACTGGCTGAAGCATACTCTCCACGAAGCTTTGAAAAGAAAGGAGAAAAAAATTACGGCTATGGCTGGAGAATGAAGAAACAAACAGCCGGTGATTATATCATATACCATAATGGCTGGTGGCGAGGATTTAATACTTTGTTCTTCAGACGATTGAGTGATAATACAGTTGTCATTATACTCAACAACAAACTCAATAAAGGAATTTATCGCATCACACCTATCCTGGAAATTCTTGATGGAATGAAATCCGAGTTTGATACAGAAGATGAACGCGTAAATATTACAATGAATAACATAAAAAATACTAAGGTGTAACAACCACCTTATCGTCGAAGTAAAATTTATACGCGTTAAACCCGATCTTCACTTTTAATACATCAAAGTCTAACTCAACAAGTTCGATGTTATCGTTGGCTACTTCCACAGTTTTGTTTTTGGTGACAAATTGAACACGATTCAGGTTATCGATGTAAGCAATTGAGTTAGGTCCTAGTTTAATACCACTTGGCGTAAAGTTTTCGAGACGGCGTTGCTTGCCCATATAAAAAATGTTAAGGCCATTTGTGGCATCAGAGAAAGCCAGCATGTTATCACGAGACTCTAAATATGTGGGTGTAAAAAATGCAATATCAAATATCTCACCATCATAAAATATCTTAAACTGATTGGTATTATCAACAAACGCTACAATGTCGTTGGCTACTACAAACTTCTTTGGAGGGAAAGGTGACACTTCATACACATCACCTTTATGAAATATTTTGAAGTTATTGGTGAAATCAACATAAGCAACTGTGTTTACGGCAGCTTTAAATTGTTGCGCCTTGGTACTCTCTAGATCAATCAACTCACCTCGATAGATTACCCGAAAATTATTGAAAGTATTGTTGTAAGCAATCACATTACCTCCGGCTACCATAGTCACCACAGGGTCAAACCCTATTCCTTCTTCCATTTTCTTCACTTCCCCGTTCCAGTAGTAATTATAGAGGTAGCGTTGCTGATCATAAAATGCAAGAATACTGTCTCCATAGATATACTTTTCGCACACCGGTGCTAGTTGCTTGAAATTTCCTCTGTCATATACAAACAACATGCGGTTCGGACTTATAGCCATAATATTGCGAGTGAGAAAATAATCGCTTATAAAGCCTTCAGCTAATTTTATAGTTTCTCCATTTTCATAAACGTAAAAGTTTTGGTTGTTGTCGAGATATGCAAACAATGAAGCTCCAGCTTTATATGATTGGGGGAAATAGAAGTCAATTTGTTTAAGCGACTCACCATCTAATAAAAAAAACAGCCCTATATCATTCACATATGCTGAGTATGGTTGTGCTTCGGCACGAAACGACAACAATAACATAAGCAGTAACAAATATTTTTTTATCATACAGTCATTTTATCAGGCACTAAATAATAATATTCTATCATTTCTGCAAATACGGCATCCACACCTTGAAGTGTGTCTGTAGTAACTAAACGCTCTCGGAAAGGTTTCACGTGATGATATCCATGAAAATAATTGGCATAATGGCGACGCATTTCGAGTATGCCAAGTCGATCACCTTTCCATTCCATACTTTTTACCAAATGCAATCTGCAAACAGCTATTCTTTCTTCTAATGTAGGTGGTGCCATATGTTCCCCGGTTTTGAGATAATGTTTTACCTGATTAAAAAACCATGGGTTGCCAATCGCAGCGCGACCAATCATAACACCATCAACACCATATTGCTCTCGCACCAGTTTAGCTTTTTCCGGTGTGTCCACATCACCATTCAGAAATACGGGAATCTTCATACGCGGATTGCTTTTTACTGCACCAATCAAGGTCCAGTCGGCAATGCCTTTATACATCTGCACGCGGGTACGACCATGTATTGTAAGAGCAGCTATACCAATATCCTGTAATCTTTCAGCAACTTCAACAATGTTCTTGGAACTGTCGTCCCAGCCAAGTCGTGTTTTGATAGTAACCGGCAGCTTCGATTTTTTTACAATCTCAGCAGTCATTTTGACCATCTTGGGTACATCTTTTAAAATACCTGCACCTGCACCACGACAAGCTACTTTTTTAACAGGGCAACCAAAGTTAATGTCGATCAAATCAGGTTTTGCTTCTTCTATAATTTCTACACAGCCCACCATAGTATCTATCTCACCACCAAAAAACTGAATGCCAACAGGGCGTTCCTCATCATAAATATCGAGCTTCATTACACTTTTAGTTGCATGCCTGATCAGACCTTCGCTCGAAATAAATTCTGTATACATCATATCGGCTCCCTGCTGCTTACATACCACACGAAACGGAGGATCAGAAACATCCTCCATTGGTGCCAAAAGCAGCGGATATTCTCCTAAATCTATATTACCGATTATTACTGTCATTTATATGTAATCAAGGCTCAAAAGACCTTGTTTGCTGATGTTTCCAAAAGTACGACTTTTACCGTGCATGACTTCTTCCCGCAGTATAGTAGCTCGATGGCCTTTTGTATTACAACTCCTGTTTCTCATCGTCATTATGTTATCATTCAGTTCGGTGTTTACCTTGCTGGCTATGGCATTAATCAAGCCAATGTATGGCGTGCTGGGTGCTGATGTACTTATTGCACAGGCAGCCTCCAATGCCGAGGAACTCATGAAGGAGCCCAATAAGGTGAACGCATTGAAATTCATTCAACTCTTTACTACTATAGGCACTTTTCTTTTTCCGGCTTTCATCTTTTCTTTTATTGCCGACCCTTTGGATGATTTTTTAAAATTGAAAAAAAGTGCCGGCTTTATCTTTTATCTGATTGGTACTGCAACTATAATTGTGTCGGCACCTATGATAGGCATGTTCTACGAATGGAATCAATTAATTCAATTGCCCGCAGAACTCATGAAACAGGTAACACAAGCCGAGGAACAAGCCGCATCATTAACACAACTGTTTTTGCATATGCCTTTCGTATCCGATTTAGTATTTAATATTTTACTTATCGGGTTATTACCGGCAATAGCTGAGGAATTTTTATTCCGCGGTGTTCTACAACGCCTATTGCACGACCGAATAAACAATATGCATATTGCTGTTTGGCTGGCAGCTGCCATTTTCAGTTTGGTACATTTTCAGTTTTTGGGATTTATACCAAGAATGTTGTTAGGCGGCATTTTAGGTTATGCCTTTTATGCAAGTGGCTCCATCTGGGTCCCGGTAGTGGCGCACGCTTTCAATAATACTGCCCAGGTTATTATGGCTTATTTGTTCCAGCACAGAATAATTAATTACAATATAGAAAACAACGACCACACACCCTTGTACTTAGGCCTCTTGTCCTTATTAAGTTGTGTGTTTATTATTGTGCTGATGTTGCGTAAAAAGAAACTGCAACACACAACATCATTACCTACCGATACTAACTCTGTTTGATGAACACATTTGTAAAACGTACATTGACGGCTGCTGTTTTTGCAGTAGTGATGCTGGGTGGCATGCTTTGGAGCTATGAAACTTTCACACTTCTTTTCTTCGTCATTAATGCCGGTGCGGCCTGGGAGTACGATAGACTTATTGGTCGTTTTAGAATTTACAACCGCATAGGGGTACTTGCTTACCGATGGATGTTCACTTTGCTATCGAGCCTGATGTATATTTCCTTTTACCTCACTGTAGTAACAGGTACTATCATCTGGGTTGCGGCATTGCCTGCTTGTTTTTTTATATTCATAGCCATAGAGCTATACTCCATTACCGAACGAGGCATTCAAAACATTGCTCTGAATATTTTTGGTGTTCTATATATTGCGTTGCCAATTGGCCTGCTCCATTTTATAGTTGATGTGCAGCAGTCTGTTACCGATCAATGGTTTCCGGGGCAAGTCAATATCATCTTGTCATTATTGTTGTTGATTTGGGCAAACGACACTTTTGCTTATTTAGGTGGGTCTTTGATGGGCAAACACAAACTCTTTCCTACACATTCTCCCAAAAAATCGTGGGAAGGTTTTTTTATCGGAATGGCAGGCGCAATCTTGAGTGCGTATTTCATTCATCTGTGGTTATTGAACGATCATGATTTGATATTGCCCTTAATTATGGCAGTGATTGCAGCTGTTATAGGTACTGCCGGCGATTTATTTGAATCTATGATTAAACGCAATGCTGATGTTAAAGACAGTGGTAGTATTATGCCCGGGCACGGTGGCTTTTTAGATCGCTTTGACGCCTTTCTTTTTGCAATTCCTTTCGTCTTTATTTTATTGTTAATTATTAATTATTAACCTTGCAGCACATACGGCATTAATCCCGGAAACATACATTTGCCAACAATCTGATTATGACAATACACAAAGAAGGTTTCGCTACACTAATCATTATCGGTTTTTTGGTTGTTGTTGCCAATGCGTTAGCTTATGAATTTCTGCCACAAATTTTGTTTTACTTCATTTTAGTTTTGAGCATCGGGTTCTATTTTTTCCTGTTGTCGTTTTTCAGAAATCCAAAACGCACTTTTGTTCTTGAAGAAAATGCAATCATAGCTCCTGCTGATGGCAAGGTGGTGGTGATAGAAAAAACTTTTGAGCATGAATACCTGAAAGATGAGCGCATTCAGGTTTCCATATTTATGTCACCACTGAATGTACACATCAACCGCAACCCGGTGAGTGGTATAGTGAAGTATGTAAAATACCATCACGGATTATATCTTGTGGCTTGGCATCCAAAATCATCTACTGAAAACGAACGCAACACAGTGGTTTACGAAACCGCCAAAGATCTGATTCTTATTCGACAGATTGCCGGTAAGCTTGCGCGAAAAATTTCTTGTTACCTCTCTCCTAATAAAGTTGTTCGTCAAAATGATGAAATGGGCTTTATCAAGTTTGGCTCGCGCGTGGATATTTTTCTTCCTCTCGATGCTAAAATAGAAGTGAATATGAATCAGGTGGTTCAAGGCGGTCAAACGGTTATTGCGCGTTTAGTCAGATAGAAATTGTTCTTGTGGGAACTATGATCAGTTCAATGTAGTCTCTACACTTAGTTTCGGTATCCATTCTTTAATTTTGTACAAAGTGTGAACATCAGTATTATTAATGTCAGAAAATAAAGTAATTATCACCCAGTCTAATTATATACCTTGGAAAGGGTATTTTGATAATATTCAGCAGGCAGACATATTTGTAGTATATGATGATATGCAATACACAAGGAGGGATTGGCGAAACAGAAACTACATTAAGACTCCACAAGGATTAAAATGGATAACAATACCGGTTAAGGTGAGTGGCAAATACTATCAAAAGATTAATGAGACAGTTATTTCAGATCAAAATTGGGTTAATGATCATTTGAATCAGTTAAGACAAAACTATAATAAGTCTGCATGCTATAATGAAACAATTTCTTGGATAGAAAATCTTTATCACGAGGTATTAAAGAAAGAATACCTCACAGATATAAATACTTACTTACTTCAGGAAATTTGCAGGTTTTTAAATATTAAAACAAGGATAATTGATAGTAGACAATTTATAATGCAAACAGACAAAACTGATCGATTGGTAGAAATATGTAAGTCGTTAAATGCAACCGAATACCTTACGGGGCCAGCAGCTAAAAGCTATATGGATGAAAGCAAGTTTGAAAAAGAAAATATTAAACTCACCTACTTTAACTATGAAGGCTACCCTGAATACCCACAGTTATATCCTCCATTTGAACACGGAGTTACAATCTTAGATGTAATTTTTAATTGTGGCACAAGTAGTCGTAACTATATAAATAGAATCAAATGATTGTATTACCTCCTGGCAATATCCTTCAATATTTGTACATTAAAGAACGAGTACAAAAAAACAAACCAAAGAATTTTCTCGAGATAGGTTCCGGAAACGGATATATAAGTAACTTCTTACTAAAATCAGGAATTACTGGTCTTGGATATGATTTAAACGCGTCAGCATGCGATAACAATCGCATGCTGAATAAAGAATATATTAATTCTGGTTATTACACTGTTTTCAATGATGATTTCTTAAATTTAAATACTAACACAAAATACGATCTGATTATTAGTTCAATGGTTATTGAGCATTTACGCGATGATGTTCTTAAAAAACTCATCACGAAATGCATAGACCTGTTAAGCGACAACGGAACAATTACATTTCTGGTTCCAGCCTCAATGAAACATTGGGGTATTGAAGATGAAATAGCAGGGCATATAAAACGCTATGAAAGAGGAGATTTAATTGAGCTTAGTAAAATGTTCAATCTTAGAATAAACAAACTCACAGGCTTGAATTTCCCAATCAGTAATTGGTTATTTCACATTTCTAATTACTTGGTTAAGAAATCAGAGTCATCTAAATTATCTCTTTCCCAGAAAGAAAAGACTGTATATACAGGCAACCGAAATGTTTCATATAAAACCACATTCCCGATATTTTTTGGCATAATACTCAATGAAATTGTGATGTACCCTTTTCACATAATTCAAAAAATATTTTCCACCAATAAAAATTGCCTTATTTTATATTGTGAATTAAAATTCAACAAATGAAAAACTACGGAATAACAAAAAAGAACGAAGATCTAAGCAATATAGATTATCACATTGAGAATATTAGAATTAAAGGATATACAGTAGAAGAGAATGTTATAGACGTAGAATCCTGTCAATTGTTTGCTAGTAGATTGGAAGATATTTATTTAAAACAAGAAGCTGAATTTGGCAGAGAAAATCTAGATAGTATAAACGAATTAGATATTGCAAGAAGTCCATTTGTATATGATAAAAGCTTCTGCAAGCTATTCATGCTTCCTTTGGTTTTAGAATTAACTTCAAAGATTATTGGTAATAATTTCCATCTTCATCTTCAAAACGGGATTATCAATAGACCTCAAAAAGAGCATCATCAAACTTCGTGGCACAGAGATTTACCCTATCAGGATTGGACAATAAGCAAACCACTGGCATTTAATGCCTTTTTTTGTTTATCTGATTTCAATACTCGAAATGGCGCAACTTTCGTGTTGCCATTTTCACAAAATATAGATTTCTTCCCCAGTGAAAAATATGTTAAAGAAAATGAAACACAGCTAGTAGCTAAAAAAGGTTCTGTAATTTTTTTCAATAGCATGTTATATCATCGAGCTGGCATTAACATTTCAAATGATACGAGATATGGGCTAAACAATGTGTTTGTGGTACCAATCCTCAAACAACAAATCATATTCAGCAATTGCATCAATAAAGACGATTTTTCTCAAGAAGAAATTAAAATTATTGGAAGCAGATTTGATGTCCCTTCAAGTGTCATTGAATTCAGAAGGAATAGAATCAGTAAAAAAAGAAATGACAATAAATAAACTTAAAAAATAAATCGGTCTTTCAAATAGCAACAGGCCACATTAAAAAATGGATACTATGAAGAAAGAAATCATTAAACAAGTTGAAGAATATTATACGAATAAAATAAAACAACACGGGGCAACTCCTCAGGGTGTTGATTGGAACGGAACAGATTCGCAATATTTACGATTTCAACAATTAATGAAAATAGTTAATGACGACTCTAATAATGCTTCATTCAGTTTATTAGATTATGGATGTGGCTATGGGGCTATGTTAGATTATTTAATGCCTATTTACGGAAATAGAATTAAGTTTTCGGGATATGATATTTCAGAAGAGATGATCACGAAAGCTAAATCATTATATGGCAATAAGGCAGAATTTTCTTCCTCCTTGAATTCTGATTCCACTTTTGATTATATAGTTGCCAGTGGGATTTTTAATGTCAAACAGGACTGCCAAGATTCAGTGTGGCAAGAATATATTCATCAAATTCTTGTTGACATGAACACGAGATGCTTAAAAGGATTTGCATTTAATATATTAACCTCTTATTCTGATAAGGAGTATATCCGAGATTACTTGTATTATGCCTCTCCTGAGGATTACTTTTCATACTGCAAAGTGCATTTTTCAAAACGTGTAGCTTTGTTGCACGATTATCCATTATACGAGTTTACGATTCTGGTTAAAAAATAATCACTTCAGATGAATAAAAAACCGCTGGTCATATTTGGCACTGGTGACATTGCACAAATAGCTGCATATTACTTTTCGTTTGACACCGACCGCGAAGTGGCTGCATTCACAGTTGACAATGCATACAAAACCACCGACACTTTTGAGCAAAAACCAATAGTTGCATTTGAGGAAATCACTTCACAATACCCTCCTGAAAATTATGATATGTTTATTGCTCTTAGTTATTCAAAATTGAATAGAATCAGAGAAGCAAAATACCAGTCAGCCAAACAAAAAGGATACACATTGGCTTCATACATATCATCAAGATGCAGTTACATGAGCCAATATCCTTCAGGAGATAACTGTTTTATTTTTGAAGATAATACCATTCAACCGTTCGTAAGAATTGGCAATAATGTAACACTGTGGAGCGGAAATCACATTGGTCACCATTCGATCATACACGATCACAATTTCATCAGCTCCCATGTGGTTATCTCAGGTCACTGTGAAATTATGAGCTATTGTTTCATAGGCGTAAATGCCACACTTCACAACAATGTCATCATTGAAAGAGAAAACCTCATAGGAGCTGGAGCGATCATTACCAAGAACACCGAGTATAAGGGTGTTTATTTGCCCCCTGCTTCGGTCAAGATCAAGAAAAACAGCGATGAACTCAACTTTTAATCTTCTATGCCGGGTCCTGTATTATCTATAGTAAGTCCTGTTTATAATTCTGAAAGAATAATTGACGAATTAATTAAGCGAATCAGAGAAGAAGCTGTTAAGATTACTCCAAATTATGAGATTATACTCGTTGAAGATTGCGGACCCGACAACTCATGGAAAAAGATAATAGAAAACTGTGAGAAGCACCCAGAAGTTATAGGCATCAAACTGAGTCGGAATTTCGGTCAACATTTTGCAATTACATGTGGTCTGGACCAGGCCAAAGGAGATTATGTAATTGTAATGGATTGCGATTTACAGGATAATCCCAAATATTTTACAGATCTGATTTCCAAAGCAGAAAACGGTTATGACATAGTTTTTACTTTAAAAAAAAGCAGAAAACATTCATTTCTTAAGGATCTATTTGCACACTTTTTCAATGTAATATTCAATTATTTAATAGAATATGATTTCGCTAAAGGAAATGCTCTCGTAGGTTCATATAGTCTTTTAAGTCGTAAAGCAGTTAATGCCTACCGTCAATTTGGAGATTATCAACGCCACTATCTTATGGTGCTTCGATGGATTGGTTTCAGACATACATATCTTGTTATCGAGCATGAAAAACGTTACGAAGGAAAAAGCAGCTATAATTTTTCAAAATTGATTAAACATGCTTTAAATGGAATTACATCAAATTCTGACAAACTCTTAAGAATAAATATCGGAATAGGGCTAACACTATCCCTATTATCTTTTCTGGGGATAGCCGTCATTATTGTGATGTATTTTATCAAAGGTCTTTTATCCGGTTGGGCAAGTTTAATAGTTACCATTTTATTCTCTACAGGAGTATTACTAACAAGTATTGGAATTCTTGGATTGTACTTAGGAAAAACTTTTGAACAAACCAAGAATCGTCCAAAATATATTATAGATAAAATAATTAATAAATCAAGTAGTCCAAAGTAGTTAACTATGCTCCAGAAATTTAGCTATTTCTATACCTGCTACTATTTATCAATAAGCTCAAAAGGGCACACACTTATTTACATATCGAACTAATTTAATTGTTTCTTCATTTTCATCATTCGACGGTGATGTTGTTAACTTGAAGTAGCTTTATGATAACAAAACAAAAACCTTGTATTTACTACATTTAACATTTCATTCTAAGATCACCTTTAATACTTATGTGGGTTAAAAAGAAACTGCTCTTCTGTCCAAACAATGAATACCCATGGATGAACAGTCATGCAGCTAATCCTTTTGCTATCAGAATAAGCTCAAAAGTTTATAGAATATTCTTTACAGTACGAGATTCACAATCAAGATCACACATAACCTATGGAGATTTCGATGCATCAGATGATTTTCGCTTAATAGGATTATCTCAACATCCGGTACTAGAACCCGGCCAACCTGGTTTATTTGATGATTCGGGTGTTGCGGTAGGTTATATTATCGAAATTAATGGTATTCTCAATCTGTATTACTTAGGCTGGAATCTAAAAGTAACAGTACCATGGCTGAATACTATAGGCAGAGCCGTATGGTCTGAGAATGAAAACCGATTTATAAAATGTGGAAAAGTTCCGATTATGGACCGAAGTGAGGAAGATCCTTATTCAATTTCATACCCCTCAATATTATTTGAGGATGGTGTGTATCGAATGTGGTATGGCTCCAATTTAGGTTGGGGAAAAACACAAGAAGATATGCAACACGTAATTAAATATGCCGAGTCTAAGGATGGGATTCAATGGATCAGATATAATGAGATTTCTGTGAATCTAAAGTACCCGGGTGAATATGCTTTATCAAAACCTTTCGTGATAAAACATGAGGGGATATACAAAATGTGGTATTCTTATCGTGCTAATGCAAATATTTTAACTTACAGAATTGGATATGCTGAATCAGTTGATGGTAGAAAATGGAATAGATTGGACGAACGCGCAGGTATAGATGTATCAAATTCCGGATGGGATTCAGAAATGATTTCCTACCCATTCGTATTTGAACACGATAATAAATTAATGATGCTTTACAACGGTAACGGCTATGGTAGAACCGGGTTCGGGTTAGCGGTGTTAGAATAATTATTTTTTTTCAATTTTTGCTACGAAATACAGCCTATTAATTTACCTTCCAAATAAAAATTCATCTTAGCAAAATAATAATTCGATTATATGCAGTCAATAGGATTCAATAAACCATACATGTCCGGTAATGAGCTTGAGTATATCAAACAATCATTAGCTAATATGAAGATTAGTGGAGATGGTGAGTTCACAAAAAAGTGTCATACATTTTTTAAAGACAGATTTGGATTTCAAAAAGTTCTCCTAACCACATCCTGTACCGATGCATTGGAAATGGCAGCCATACTTGCAGATATAAAACCAGGCGATGAAGTTATTGCGCCGTCATACACTTTTGTATCTACAGTGAATGCCTTTATTCTCAGAGGTGCTAAAATAATTTTTACCGACAGTTCTGAGACATCTCCAAATATGGATGTTAACGCTATTGAAACTTTAATAACCCCAAAAACCAAAGTTATTGTTCCAGTACATTATGCCGGTATAGCCGTTGATATGGATCCTCTCGTATCTCTTGCTCAAAAGCACGATATTATTATTATCGAAGATGCTGCGCAAGCTATTGACTCCTATTACAAGGGAAAACCGCTCGGAAGTATAGGTCAGCTATCTGCCTTTTCATTTCATGAAACAAAAAATATTATCTCTGGAGAAGGAGGAATGCTGGCAATAAACGATTCGCAATTTAACAGCAGAGCAGAGATTATTCGCGAAAAAGGCACCAATCGCTCTGCTTTTTTCAGAGGAGAAGTTGATAAATATAATTGGGTGGATATCGGCTCATCGTTTCTGCCATCAGATATGATAGCTGCATTTCTTTTTGCACAGCTCGAGTCTTTAGAAAAAATCCAGAAACAAAGAAAACATATCTGGAGTTTGTACTACGAAGGGTTATTAAACCTACAGAATAAAGGCTTACTAAACTTACCTCAGATTCCGAACTATGCATCTAACAATGCTCATATGTTCTACATTGTATGTAATAGCCTTTCTGACAGAGAGGCATTGATAGCATATTTAAAAGAGCAAAAAATTCAAGCTGTTTTCCACTACTTAAGTCTACACAAAAGCTCTTTTTATAAAGACAAACACGATGGTCGAGAACTACCGTGGAGTGATCACTATACCGACTGCCTTCTGCGACTTCCTTTATTTTATGAATTAGATGATGATTCAGTTAATCGAGTAGTTGATGCTATTAATCAGTACTTTCATTCAAAAAAGTAATAATAATCATTTAGACATCTTGACCTATTATAACTATTATATAGAAATAACATATCCCATTTGAGCCGGATTTGAGCTTAAATAACCCTGAATAATCAAATCTGTGCTCTCATTTTTCATTTTTTGGCAGGATTTTGGACTATATTTGCTTTAAATAATTCACAGACAATATGAAAAAATTTCTATTAACTGTATCGTTCTTTGCTTTTGCAGGACTTACAGCATCTTATGCACAAACCACTACTACTAAAAAAGAAGAAGTAAAAGTGGAAACTACAGCACCTAAAACCTGCTCAGGTTCTTCAACAGCACCTAAAACTTGTTCCGGAGGCAGCACCGTTAATAACACCGAAGCACCTAAAACTTGTTGCAGTTCAAGCAACAAAACTTCTTGCAGCGGCAGTACAACAATGACAAGCACTGACGGTGGCAAAACCACTTGCGATCCTAAGACTTGTGACAAAAAAGACGATGCAAAGAGTAATAAAAAGAATCCTAAGTCTAAATCAAATGCATCAAGTTGCACCACTTCTCCCAATTCAAATAAACCTTGCTGCAGCGGTCACTAAAGATTAATAATAACATTATAAAAAAAAGCCGGAGATCCCGGCTTTTTTATTTACAGTAAATCATACAACTCAATTAGCTCGCTAATCTGATGCATCACCGGATGCTTATTATCTAATTGTAGAGGATTAAAGAAAATATGATCGAGTCCTGCATTCTGGGCACCAATGATGTCTGCTTCGATGCTATCACCAATAACAATACTATTCAACCGACTAGCACCTGCCGTTTCTAGCGCATACCTGAAAATGAGGGAATGAGGCTTTTGATAACCTGCGACTTCAGATGTAATGATATGGCTGAAAAATGGTCTGATTCCACTTACCTCCAACTTTTTATGCTGCACTTCGTCGAAACCATTGGTGATAATATGCAATTTGTATTTCGACTGCAAGTACTGCAAAACTTCTTTGGCATCCTTAAACAAATGTTCTTTAAGTGGCAAACGTGAAAGATAAAACTCCGACATCTGATGCGGCCAAAATTGGTTTTCAATTCCTAGTTCTTCTATGGTTTTATGAAATCGGATGTATCGTAGCGTTTCCCTGTTTATTTCATTTCGGCGAAATAGATCCCAGTAGTGGTAATTGTGCTTGGAATACACTTCATAAAATGAAGAAGCGTCCATATCTGTATGTTCGTGAAGTTTAAAGTTCTCGTACAATTCTTCGATGGTCAAAAAAGAATTCTTTTCAAAATCCCATAACGTATGATCTAAGTCGAAGAAAATATGCTCGTAAGAGCGGTGTAGTTTTTTTATCGAATCTCCTGACATAACTCTACCAACACACCGTTGGCCGATTTAGGGTGTACAAAACAAATTAACTTATTATCAGCACCGCGCTTGGGCACTTCGTTTAACAATGTGTATCCTTCACTTTTTAGTCTTTCCATCTCTAAGAGTATATCCTCCACTTCAAATGCCACGTGATGTATACCTTCACCTTTGCGCTCTATGAATTTGGCAATTGCGCTTTGCGAATCAGAAGCTTCAAGCAGTTCCACTTTGTTTTCACCCACTTGAAAGAATGAGGTAGTAACCATTTCGCTTTCCACTCTTTCGCGCTTGTATGATGCCGTGCCTAGCAGTCCTTCATATATTTTTTCTGCTTCTTTTAAATTTTTTACTGCTATGCCGAGATGCTCAATTCGAATCATAGATTTATTTTTTACAAACCTAATGGAAACAAGCTATACACTGTCAACAGCTTATTACCTTTGAATGCACCATGAGCGATATCATTTACTGCGACTATAATGCCACTACACCAATCGATAAACGGGTGCTGGATGCTATGATGCCCTGGCTTACTACGCAGTATGGCAATGCTTCAGCACGTATTTATCCTCAAGGACGTTTAGCATTTGATACCGTTGAACGCAGCAGAAAAATATTAGCCGGTTTTTTGAATGCGGACAAAGAAGAAATCTATTTTACTTCAGGTGCTACTGAAGCCATCAATCTGGCAATGCGAGGCGTGTTTGAGGTATATCAAAAGCGGGGAAAGCATATTCTTATTTCCCCAACAGAACATAAGGCAGTGATAGAAACAGCGCAAGCGCTTGCAAAACAAGGTGCAGAGGTGGAGTATATCCCATTAACCTCAACAGGTTTGGTGGATTTATCGGAGTTACAAAAAAGAATACGGAGCAACACCATATTGGTGTGCGTGATGCTTGTAAATAATGAAACAGGAATTGTACAGCCAATTGAAGATATAGGCAAGATAGTGCATCATCAACAAGCGTTCTTATTATGCGATGCAACTCAAACCCCCGGAAA
The DNA here is from genome assembly GCA_964640655.1 of uncultured Bifidobacteriaceae bacterium. GTDB lineage: Bacteria > Bacteroidota > Bacteroidia > Chitinophagales > UBA10324 > BJGO01. The sequence goes on from CAZXFT010000005.1 coordinate 161,870, forward strand.
GGTTCCATTCCCTATACTAAATCATTATGCCGATTTAATTACACTTTCTGCACACAAGATTTATGGCCCTAAGGGTGTTGGTTTGCTATATGCCAAGCGAAAAAATCCACGCGTACAACTTGTGCCTCAGATTACCGGAGGCGGACAAGAGCATAACATACGCGCAGGCACACTCAATGTGCCAGGGATAGTTGGATTAGCAAAAGCAATTGAACTGATTAACAATGAAGAGATTCAGAGTCTAAAAGCGCTTCGAAATTTATTTGAAGACAAACTGAACAGAAGCAATAATATAAAGATTAATGGCTTTGGTGTGGCACGAGCTGCTAATGTGAGCAGTATCACCTTTCAAGGACACACTGCTCGCGAATTGATTTTAGCCTTGCAGGATGTTGCAGCAGTATCTACCGGTTCAGCTTGTTCCAGTGAGAGTAATGAGCCTTCGCATGTTTTAAAGGCCCTGGGTATGAGCGATGGGGAGGCTCTCAACACTTTACGGTTTAGTTTTGGCCGGTTTACAACTGTAGATGATGTTTTTGTGTTAACAGAAAAAATTATAACCCTGCTGAAGGGCTGAACTTAATACCCTATTGCTTCGTTAGTAGGGTTAATTCACTTAATTTTACCATCAAAATCATAAATTTATGATTACCATTTCAGAAAAGGCAGCACAAAAAGTAAACGAGATTTTACAATCGGAGCATAAAGATGATTCTTACTTTGTTCGTGTGAGTGTGATAGGCGGAGGCTGCTCTGGGTTGAGCTATAAAATGGATTTCGATAATCAATCGAAAGAAAAAGATCAGGTATTTGAAGATAAAGGAATTAAACTAGTTACCGACCTGAAAAGCTTTTTATACCTATGCGGCACTGAGCTTGATTTCAGCGACGGACTCAATGGTAAGGGATTTCAATTCATCAATCCCAACGCATCCCGCACCTGTGCCTGCGGCGAAAGTTTTGCTGTATAATCCAAATACTACACGATGAAAATTTGTATAGCCGGCGCCACAGGGTTGACCGGCTCTTTTGTTTTAAAACATGCGCTGAGTCAGGATGCAGTATCACAAATAGTGCTGCCGGTTCGCCGAAAAATTGATGTGGCAAACAAAAAAGTGCACCAAGTTATTTGCGACTATTCCGATGAGTCGTTATTGAAAGAAATATTGTCAGATGTCGAGGCCATCATTTGTTGCATTGGCACTACAATAAAGAAAGCCGGTTCTCAAGAGGCCTTCAGAAAAGTGGACTATGAAATTCCTTTGAAACTTGCGCGAAATGCCGGAGCACAATCAAAAACATATGTGCTGATGTCGTCGGTTGGCGCGGATAAAAACTCCACTAACTTTTATTTAAAAACCAAAGGTGAAACTGAAGAGGCATTACATAGAAACTTTACCGGGAAGTTATTGATTGCACGGCCATCATTATTACTTGGCAACAGAAATGAATCCAGACCGACAGAACGTATTTCGATATTATTAAGTCCCGCCTTTAATTTATTAATGCTCGGCTCCTTTAAACGCTACAAAGCCATTGCGGCAGAAAATGTTGCAAAAGCAATGCTGCACATGGCTTTGCAACCGGAAAATAAAAATCAGATTGCTCATTACTCCGAGCTTATCTCAGCAGCAACAAAGCTTTAATCAAAGAAGCATTGCATTTTATACCTTTACACTCAAACGGATTTAGTGTATGCAAGAAAGTATCAGACAGAAAAAAATAGCCGGCGTGGTGCAGGAAGCATTAAACGAAATATTTCAGAAACTTGGGTTGAATATAATTGACGGTGGCATGGTCAGCATCAGCAATGTATCAATAACTCCCGATTTGCTTATAGCCCGTGTGTCGTTGAGTTTTTATAATATCGAAGAGCCGCAGAAAGCTCTGGATAAGATGCATATCAGCTTGAGTGAGATACGCTATCAGTTGGGCAATAAAATTAAAAATCAAGTACGCCGAGTACCTGAGTTAGAATTTTTTATAGACGAATCTTTAGATCAGGCATTTAAGATTGAGGAACTGTTACGGAAAATTAAAAAATAATAGTGGCACTCTCATCAGTTAAAATACCCTGGTGGTTTGCACGCCGATATTTCCGTGCACCAAAATCTACCAACACCATTAATCTCATTTCCTATATCTCCATTGGCGGCATTGCCATTGGCACAATGGCCATCATCTTGGTTTTATCGGTTTTTAATGGTTTTGAAAGTTTAGTGATTACACTTTACAATCAATTCAATCCTGAACTCATCATAGAATCAGTTGAAGGGAAATCTTTTGAGCCCGACGACAAGCTGATACAATCTCTGAAAAATAATAGTGCTATAGAGGCATATAGTTTTATAATAGAAGAAAATGTGTTGCTGAAGTTTGGTACGAATCAATGTGTGGCACGCATAAAGGGTGTTGATGCCAACTACGATGCCATCAGTCCGTTGTCTAAAAATGTTTTTCACGGGCAATATTTTATCAGCGATAGTCAGAATAATCCATTCATCTTTTTAGGTTCAGGTATTGAGCAGACATTGTCTGTTAATTACGATGATCCATTTGGTTTTGTGGCGGTGTATGTACCCAAAAAAGGCAAACGAAGTGTTATCAATCCTGAGGATGCTTTTGTTATTAGACAACTTAAGCCTTCAGGCAGTTTTGCTATTCAACAAGATTTTGACAGCCGCTATGCTTTTATCCCTATTGAAACTATGCGTGAATTAACCGGATATACGAATCAGGTTAACAGCATAGAACTTGCAGCCAAAAACAAGAAAGAGATTGCCTCGTTGCAAAGTGAGCTGCAAAGTGAGTTAGGTAATGGATTTAAAGTAATTAACCGCTATCAGCAAAATGAAATTTTGTACCGGGTGATGCAATCGGAACGATGGGCCGTGCTTGCCATACTGGCTTTTATCATTTTCATTGCTGCCTTTAACATCATTGGTTCGGTGAGCATGCTTGTGGTGGAAAAACAAAAAGATATATCCGTGTTGCATGTACTTGGAATGAAGCCTGCGCTCATCAGCAGAATATTTATCTATCAGGGAGTATTATTAGCTTTAATAGGATATGCAAGCGGTGCGGTGCTTGCATTTATTATTTGTACTGCTCAAATTCTTTTTGGTGTTGTGCCTTTACAAGGCGGTTCGTTTGTTGTGGATGCCTATCCTGTTGAAATGCGTCTTATAGACTTTATCATCGCATTTGTGATTGTGTTGACTATAGGATTTGCTGCAGCTTTTCTTCCCGGCAAAAAAGCGCATGCGCAGCAATTACGTATGGCGACCTAAACTATTTGCGTATTGTTTTGCTGTGCGCACAACAAATCTTTCAGCACTTTCAAATTGATAGTTTAGGAAGTGTGATACTTTCTCGTTGCTATATTCATAATGGTGATTCACTGTGTTGGCTGTTTCGCGCGTCAAGAAAGGTTTTGTTCTAAAGATGGCTGATAAGACATCAGATATACGACGAGTAACACGAACCCATACCGGTGATAGCGCATAGCGCGGTTGTGGCACTGCAAGCGCTTCTGTAACAAGAGTGAAAAATTTATGATAAGAAATATTATCTCCATTCAGGATGAACATTTCATTTTTTGCCGAGCTATTCATGAGTTGATACATACACTCAACCACATCGTTTACGGATACAAAACCGTTAGCTCCACGCGGATAGAATCTAAATCCCTTGCTGAGCATTATAAAGAAGCGTCCTGTTCCGCTACTCCAGTTTCCCTCTCCTATAATGACTGATGGATTAACAATAATTGCGTTTAATCCTTCCTCTATTCCACGCCAAACTTCCATCTCTGACAAGTGCTTAGTTACTGCATACCAAGAATTATTTGCTGATTCTTCCCAACTTGTTTTTTCAGTAATCAATTGATTTTCGTATGCTCTACCCAGTGATGCTATTGAACTTACATGTAATAATTTTTTTACACCGGCATGCAAAGCTGCATTTACAACATGTGCGGTGCCCAACACATTAATATTGTAAATCCGCTCCCTGTCCTTGGCTTCGAAACTCACTTTAGCAGCGCAGTGATACACATACTCCACTCCTTGCATGGTTTCTTCCAACCCGATAACATCCAAAACATCGCATTCAAACCACTCAACGGATTCCCTCAAGTCAGCCGGTATGTTAGACTGATAACGATATATGGCACGCACCTTATGTTGCTGCGCAACCAACAAGCGTAACAGATGAGAACCCAGAAATCCGGTGCCGCCGGTAACTAATATCATAAACTCAAGATTAGTCTAAAAAATAAAAAACCGGATGTTTTGTTTCATCCGGTTATTAAAATTAGTAATCATTTTTCAGGGTTAACCTGCAATCAAAGGCTTCTTAGTGCTTAGATAAATTTCTCCCCCAATAGAATCTTCACGTGCACCGGTAACTGAGGACAACACGTTTACTTCGCCACGTAAGCGAAGCACTCCCATCAAAGCAGTCAGTAAAGCTTCTTTGAATTTAATAGAAGTTGAATCGGGCACCACTACCTGAACCGGTGAGTGTGCCGCAATGCGTTCAATCAATACTTTGTTGAATGCGCCGCCACCGGTAATCAGCATTTGATCGGTATCCGACTTTGCAATTCCTTCGCGCTCCATTACCTGATTGATGTCCTTAGCAATTTGGATAGCAATGTGTTCAACAGCAGTGCGGAGTTTATCTTCGGTTGAAATTCTGTACTTTTTAAACAAAGGCATAAACACTTTGGTAACCCATCCACCACCTAAAGATTTTGGATACGTTTTCTCGTAATACCACTGATTATTCAAGTCGTTCAGCAACTCTTCGTTTACAAAACCTTCTGATGCCATAGCGCCATCTTTATCAAAGTCGAGATCCACATCGCCAGCAAGTATATTTAATACCATGTTGGCACCACAAATGTCAAAACCAAGCAAAGAGCCATCGTTGCGTTTCACAGAGATGTTGGAGATGCCGCCTAAATTGAGACAGTAACGGAAATTAGAGAATAACAATTTATCGGCGATAGGTGCTATCGGAGTACCCTGACCACCCAATGCCACATCAATAGTTCTGAAATTGCAAATCACCGGCAAGCCACATTCAGCTGCTATAGCAGCGCCGTCTCCAATTTGTGAGGTCATTTGATTTTCAGGTTGATGGAAAATAGTTTGTCCATGAGAAGCAACAAAATCTACTTTACCTTCCAGTTGGTGTTCTTCAACAAACTTCTTTACTACCTCTCCCAGGTAATGACCAAAGTATGTGTCTGTTTTTAAATAGGTAACCGCATTTTGCAAAACAAGGCTTTGAAGGCGCAGTTTCCATTTTTGAGGGAAGGCTACACATTCAGTAACTTCAATCTGATAATTCCAGATTCCGTTGTTTTCGGTAAGATGGACGAAGGCAATATCAACTCCATCTAAAGAGCTTCCGGACATAAGTCCGATTACGTTGTACGTTTTCATTTACTGTTGTTGTTTGTTGTTGTTGAAGTATAGTTTATAAAGAGATGGTTATTTTTTCAACGAGGCTGCCAAATGTATAAAAACGAATGACATTATTTGTAACAATGGTTTTTAGTATTTCATTTATAGAAATTCATCGTAAGAGAGCCACATTTCCCTTCTTCATAATGGTGGTGTCGTCAAATGTTTCTGCTATAATTACATAAACAAAAACATTGCTTTCCTGCATCTTGCCTTTAAAGGTGCCATCCCAGTATGGCTTATCTGATTCGCTGTAAAATACTTCTTCACCCCAACGATTGTAGATAGATACTGAAATAATTCTTTTCACCCCTTTTGTATAAAACTGAAATAATTCGTTGATGCCATCACCATTGGGGCTAAAGGCATTAGGCACATATAACTCGTGAATTTTTGTTACATAAATAATTGTGCTGTCTTTGGCAATACACCCATTTTCATCAACACCTAATACATAGTAGGTTGTTGTTTGCAAAGGCATTGCGGCAGTAATATCGGCATATTGGTTTTCAAGATTAATAACAGGATACCAGAAATAATTACTGGCATTACCAATAACACTCAGCACGGCACTTTCACCCTGATTGATGGTTTGAGGTTCAACCGTTTGAATGACCGGTAACGGATTCACCTGTACCAATACACTGTCATAGTCGTAACAAGAACCTATGTAAGAATTTACATAATAGGTCATGTTTTGTGTAGGAGTAACGAATGGTGTTTGAATATAAGCATCGGAATAAAGTGGTTCAGGAAACCATCGATAATACACAGCATTACTTGCGTAAAGTTGCATTGACCTGCCTGCACAAAGGGTAGTGTCAGGACCGGCGGTTGCAATAACCGTATCAGTAACCAGGATAATGGCTGAGTCTTTTCCAACACATCCAAACTCATTAGTAACCGAAACAGTATAAGTAGTTGAGACCTGAGGGTTGACTTTTGGAAACTGAACTGTGTTATTATTGATTTGATAATTAGGTTGCCACAAGAAGTTGTTAGTGTTATCTGTAAAGAGCGAAACTGTATCGATGTTGCAAACAAAAGTGTCCGGACCAGCGAGAACCATAGGAGTGGGATGAATAACTACAGTTTTTATTATAGTAGAGGTACAACCTGTATTTGAAACAGCAAGTAAGGAAACAGTTTTGATGCCGGGGATATTAAATGTAAAAAGGGGATTTTGGTCTGCGCTGCTGCCGTTGTTATTGAAGTTCCAGTTCCACATAGTTACCACACCATCAAGCGATAGCGAGTTGTCATTAAATAGCAAAGGAATGTTTTGACAACCGTCTGGCACATTGAAATCGGCCTGAAGTCCATATCGTAAAACTATTGTTCGGTAAGTAGTATCAGAGCATATAGTGCCTGGGTTAACGATAAGACGAATGATATAAATGCCTGTATCTGGGTAAGTGTAGGATGGACTATTCAATGAGGTTGTATCGGTAGTGGTCGTAGGGTCGCCAAAATCCCATACCCTGTTCATTTGACCAATGCTTGAATTTTGAAAATCAACCTGTAATGAGCCACAGATAAGAATGCTATCCTGGCCTAATAGGACACTATTACTATTTGAAGGTGTAAAGTCTGCAACAACAAGAGGTGTGCAATCAACAACATTGATTTGAAAATCTCTTCTGTTCTCGTTTAACAATACTCCATTACGAAACTCCTTTACACAAACCGCCGCTACAAACTGTCCGATATTCACCGGATTAGCCGTGATGATACCTGTTTGAGGATTAATGCTCATAGAAGGTGTACCACCAAGCATGTCTATTACACTATAAGGAGGAACAAACTGCACATTTAAATATGGTGGAGCGCTTGGCACATTAGGTTCAGGATCCATTTGACTGGCGCCATGATATGGATTGCAAAGTGAATAAACGAGAGAATCACCGTCAGGATCAGTTGCAGATGAATTAACTGTAAGGGGTTGATTGGCACAAACTACAATAGGGGGTAAAAAATTAAAATAAGCACTGTTATTATTCGCACCATTGCCAGGAATCCACGCAGTATATGTTGCACCGACATTATCGGGGTTATTGATATTAACAATAGTTGAGTTACGGCAGCAACGCTGATAGGAAAACTGTAGTCCACCCGGAGGTATATTGGGGAAATTGATTATTGAGGAGTAAACAGCAACTTCTATACAAAGATTTGGAGGAAAGCCTGCACAAGGATTATTCAGATTATAGTCAACAGGTGAACTTCCGGGAAAGGGTAAGCTAAATTGATGAACCAGATTTCCATTAACATCAAAAGCTCCCATTTTGGCAAACTGATCAAACGGTGCACCATTAATTGCTGAACAGTCTCTGTAAAGTTTGAGGGTTACACGATATTGATTGCCGCCTATGTATTCATAATATATTTCTCCGCCTATGATATGGTATGCATCCACAATATTTGCCTTCAATAAAGAAAACACGATAAACAGTATGGAGAATATGTACTTCACGTTGTTAAATACGAGCTACAAGTTAGAAAAATTAGCGAAACAATATATTTCATAAAGACAATTTTTTTATGCTATTGTTTAATGTACGGGGATAAATGCGAAAAGCAATTTTATTGCCGAAAGTAATTCCGTGTATCAGGTTGAGGATATTTGTCTAAAATTCTCAGAATGATTCTATATAATGTAACGGTTAAAGTGGATCAGAACGCCGAAAGCGACTGGCTGAAGTATATGAAGAAGCATATTCAGGATGTACTCAATACAGGCTGTTTTACAGGATACCGAATGAGCCGCCTGCTGGATCAGCCGGAGAACGAGGACCCTACTTTTATTATACAGTACGAATGCGAATCGAAAGCTATTTTGAATATTTATTTAGAAAAACATGCCCCCGCATTACGCGACGAGGTAAACCAATTGTTTAAAGACCGCTTTGTGGCATTCCGCACGGTGATGGAAGTGTTGTAACTTGTACCCGATAAAATAAATTCATTGAAAAAGAACTTTTCCCGCAAGGGGCAAAAATCAGAAGGCGGCAGTAGCTACGGCAAACGCACTTCAACAAGATCAAAATCAGACAGCATAAGCAGAACACGTAAAGACAAAGGCGGTTCTTACGAAAAGAAAAGAAGCAGCGGCTTTTCGGAGCACGGCGGATTTGTAAAAAAGAACTCCGACGGGGGTGAATCGGATGGCGGTTACAAAAAAAGAGGTTTTAAAAGCGACGGCGATTTCAGTAAGAAACGCAGCAGTAGTAGCGATGATAAAGGATTTGGTAAACGCAGTTCACGAGGTGGTG
>CAZXFT010000006.1:0-7674 GCA_964640655.1 uncultured Bifidobacteriaceae bacterium
ACAGCACAGCACAGCACAGCACAGCACAGCACAGCACAGCACAGCACAGCACAGCACAGCACAGCACAGCACAGCACAGCACAGCACAGCACAGCACAGCACAGCACAGCACAGCACAGCACAGCACAGCACAGCACAGCACAGCACAGCACAGCACAGCACAGCACAGCACAGCACAGCACAGCACAGCACAGCTAATGCTTTTGCTTATGCGAATAATTTAGTCTTTGTAATAATGGCTATATTCTTGTTTAACTTCAACGGTGTCTATGCACAAAACATGTATTGTGATACTGATGAATCGCAAGGCCAACAAAACTCATTGCCCACAGATTGTTTTATTTATAATAACTATATAACTGATGACACTCATCTCGACCACACACCAATACTTTATATCAATGTTAATCTACATTTTATTTCCTTAACTAACGACCTTAATAACGATTACACCAATTTTACTGTTACTGGTGCATCTAATCCGGCAGGAGTAACAGCACTTGAATATGGGCAAGCACTTATTAGTGCATGTAATTCTCTACTGGCAAATAACCCACTTTTAACCGGCACGTATGCAACAGGAATACTGCCCGAGCCCTTTCAAATACGCCTTAAGCTGCACTCTACGAACGGTAATGATGCAGATGCGGTGCATTGTCATAGTACTAATATTCAATCCTTGTATAATTACAGTCCAACAACTTCGCAACAAACCTTACTAAAAAATACTTTTACCGTTTATGGTAATGATGTGATAGACATTTTTTTCGTAAGAGATCCATTGAACCCAAATCAATGGGGAGGAGTTGGACCTATGCAAACAAATGCTATATCAATAACTAATGCTTATAATCTTTTTTTGAACGGAATAGGCGTTGACGTCATTAAAGGCATTGTACTACACGAACTTGGCCATGTTTTTAATTTGCAACATTCGTGGTATGCAACAAATAATTGCGGACCTTTCGCAGAAACAGGTGGTTGGCAAAGTTCAGGAAGTAATAATGTAATGGCATACAACTATCAATCTAATTGGGAAAATTGTCAAATAGGTATTGCAAGAATGTACCTGATCAATAATCTTAAAACCTGGATCAATAAAGATCACCTCTGCACCTATGACCCTTCTGCAACCATTACCATAGCCAGTGGTGAAAATATACTTTGGAATGCTACGCGATACGTACAGGGTGACGTGATAGTTAAAGACGGTGCTACACTCACTATTAAATGCAAAGTGGGTATGACAGAAGGAGCACGGTTTGTGGTAGAACCTAATGGCAAACTTATTATTGATGGTGGTTGGCTAACGAGTGTGTGCGATGACAAATCGTGGTATGGAATTGAGGTATTGGGTAAGTTTAACCGTACTCAATATACCTTATCGAATGGATACCGGCATCAAGGATATTTAGAAATTAAGAATGGTTCTATCATTGAGCACGCTCAAAATGCCATAGCCCTATGGGATTCGTATAATCAAAACATATACAAGGCCGGTGGCATAGTTAAGGCAAGCGACTCGGAGTTTAAGAACAACCGCCGCTCGGTGGAGTTTATGAAGTACCAAAACTTTGATTTTAACGGAAACCTTAAACCTAACCTGAGTTCTTTTAGTAATTGTACTTTTACTATCACTGACGAATTAAGAACAGACAATATTTTTTATGCACACGTTACTATTTGGAATGTAGATGGCATTAAGTTTAAGACTTGTACGTTTAAAAATGAGAAAACAAACTATACACAGCAACAACAATTAGGGTACGGCATTTACAGCCTTGATGCAAACTTTAGCGTGAGCGGAACTTGTAACGGAGCACAAACCATAGGACAACCCTGCCCATGGAATGATATTACTTACTCTGAATTTGATAACTTATATATGGGGATAAATGCATCGAACGCTGCCACGGCTAATTTCTTTACCGTAAATCTTTGTAAATTCAACAAAAATTTCCGAGGCATACAAGCATCATCAGTAAACAGATTTGTAACAATTAATTCAACATTTAATATGGGAAATAACCCGCTAAACGGCAACTCCGGCGCAGGTAATGCGCATCAGGTAGGTTTATACTCTATTAAGTGCAGTGGATACTCCATAGAAAATAATTTATTTGAGAGAAGTACCGGCGCTAACTTCGGCTTAAGCGATGGAGTAATTATATATCAAAGCGGTGCCGCTTCAAACGAAGTGTACAGAAATACTTTTTCAGCTCTTAATAATGTGGGGCTTATGGGTGTGGGGAATAATTATAATGTAACTCTCCCTGCTGTCTATGGTCTTCAATTCAAATGCAATACATTTGAGAATCAGGTTATGCAAAATATAGCAAGTACTAGTAGTAACCCGCTGGTGAATGGCGACCCTATTCTAAATAGCGGCATACGGTCAAAACAAGGGGCTTCAAACCTTTCAGCAGGTAATTGTTTTAATGCACCTAATTCAAATCAAGTTGGGCATATCAGCAGAAGCAGCGCAAGCAACAGCCTGAGTTATTTCTATGATGGGAATGCTTGTAAGGAGCCTATAAAAATTTCAAGTGGTGTTTCAAAAATATATATTCCTGAAAATCCTAACCCATGCCTAGTAAAAAAACCCGAAACATTTAAGCCAATACTTAGCTCTATAGAATTAGGTGTTAAGAAAAACAATTTTACATCGAGTTATAATGATTTTGTAACAGCCAAGCAGGCATATTTACTGCTTATAGACGGCGGCCAAACCACACAGTTGCGCAATGAAGTGTTTAATGCAGTGCCCTCTCAAGCGTGGGCTTTATATAATGAGTTGAATCAGCACTCGCCTAACCTCTCGCTCGAGGTGGCGCTTAATGCCATACAAAGAGAAGATGTGCTGCCCAACTCTATGATATTTGACTTGCTGTATAACAATCCTGATATATTAAGAGATGAACATATTTTCAGTGCACTGGAACAACGCACAAATCCATTAACTGAAGCTATGATAAATATATTGCGCAACCGTGCCGATGTGCGCACTATGCGCAGTTTATTAGAGGAGGAAATGAGCGAGCATTTTTCTGCTGCTATGGAAAATTTGAATGATGTTGTGATTCATTATTTATCTGACAGCACCAACACTACAGAAACTGATTCCTTAATCACTCATTTTTTGAAGGCCGGCAAACATACCTTGTACCTTGCTGATGCAATACGCTACAATTTACAGAGAAGTCACCTAACTGATGCAACTAATATTTTAAATACAATTGGAGAAGATGAATGGAGTAATGAAACCACTGATCAACTGAACTACACCATAAGCTATTATAATAATTTACTACAATGGCAAAGCGACAGCGTATTATTATCTGCATTAGACAGCAGCAAGATTGAGCTTTTGGAAAACATTGCCGGAAACAACAATGATTATGGTGGCATAGAAGCTATGAATATTTTAAACTTCTTTTATGGGTACAACTACTTTTTTGATGTGCCGGATGTAGAAGCAGAACCGAGTGGTGAAAGAAAGGATGAGAGCCTACCTAACATAAGCACACTATACCGATTTAATGCAAGCCCTAACCCGGCCGGCGAATACAGCACCATTAGTTGGGTGCCTTTTAGTGTGCCTACAGGTAATACAGTATTACATATATATGATGTTACAGGGGTAGAAGTACAGCAGGATGAAATAAATACCAAAACAGGTCAGTACCTGCTTGATACTTCACAACTTGTGAATGGATTGTATTTAATTCAGTTGCAAACACCCTATAAATTTTTACAAGCAAAACTGAATGTGCAACATTAAGTATATCTATACAAGGGTAAGAATCATCTTGCCCTTGTATATTTTTATTTCATTACTTATTGTAAGTTCGAAGAACGTTGCGCAAGTAAGGTTCAACCGAATTTATAATATTATGAATGACAGTACCGGCAGTCCTCTATTATTTGCATTCTCAAATCTTGCAGTCAATGGCAATTGCTTTTTAACTACTGCTGCTATTGTAGATACAACTACAGATTCAAACAGTGCAACATATTCACTAATACTGCTTGACTCAACAGGAAACATATTATGGAAGAAACATAAAATATTTAATAAAGAGTTTGTCATTTATGATGTTATCCCAAAAACACTAATTAATTCAGGAAATAACTTTTATATGTTAAGAACAAATGTTGATTATGTTGCAGACTCAATATTTCCGGTAATAATAAAATTTAATGTTAAGTCTAATATTATAAACGAGTATTATCTATCAAATATAAACTTTTCTTTCATGGGTGGGTCTGCGCATTTAATTAATCTATCTAAGGATATTAAATTTGCTGCTGTTTCAGCTCGGACAGACTTTAACACAGCATCACGCATATATATTTATAAACTTGATACAAACTGTAATCTAATAAATACTTATAATTATTATAGTTCCGGTTATAGTGAAATAATTCCAAAACTTGTAAAACGAAACAACAGCTTAATATTATTCAGCACATTATATAAACAAATTTCCTCAAGCGGTTTTGTAAGCCGCATTATAGCGCGCCAGATAGACACGCTGGGCAATTTTCTGGGTTATTTTTATGCAGGCAGCTTTGCCGATTCGCTGTATGGAGTGGAAGATGTTATTGCCACTAAAGACGGTGGATTTCTTATAGCAACGCAGAGATATACGTATAGCCTATCCCAGAATTTTCAGTTTACAAATGGTGCGTTTTTAAAACTGAGCGGTACAGGGGTTAAGCAATGGATGTATTTTCCCGGACATTACCAATTTGGGGCTGATACTTCATCTGTTATTGCAAATTCATATAATGCAATTGAATTACCTTCAGGAGACTTAATGATAAGCGGATCATATCATCAGTTCAAGGAAAATGGAGATACCATTACCCCTGCAGAACTTAGACCCCCTGTATATTTTTGGTTCTTGTCAAAACTAAGCTCAAACGGTGAATTAAAATGGAACAGGTTATATAATTATGTGAAGCCAAATAATAAACGAATGTACGATCTATATAACTACGACCTGGACACCTGCCCTGATAAAGGTTTTATTTTAAGTGGCTACTTAACGGATTATGTAAGCGGGCTTTCGAGTGGCTGGCTGGTAAAAGTAGATAGTATGGGTTGCCTGATACCGGGTTGCCACCTGAGCCCACCCGAAGAGCCTACAGACAGTACCGTGCAGGTGCTGCTGTACCCTAACCCCGCAGACCAGTTTATAAACTTTATGCCTCAGTTTTTTGGCAGTGATGTGGAGTATCGCTTAGTGGATATGCTGGGCCGCAGTGTGGTTAACGGCACCGTACCCGATGGAAGCACCAATATGATAGATGCACGTTTTCTGCCTGCGGGGACTTACTTGCTGAGTGTGAATAATGATCAAGTAAGGATAACGAAGAAGGTGGTGGTGCAGCGATGAAGACGCATTATGAAAACTGAATAAAACAGAAAACCCTACTTATGACGGGTTTTTTTTTGTTTTATTTCAAGAGTGCGCAAAGGTTGGCGCCGTGTTCGCAAAGGGGATGGTGGAGAAATAAATAAAGTGCTTTGCAAATGCACGTGGGTTGTATCAAAAAATTCTTGGGTTATTAATAACTACAACACGAGAAAATACGCAGAGTCTCCTGCGGAAGACCCTGCTAGGATGAATCCGCATTGCGGCAAGCATGACTCCTTAATTTACTTGCAACATAACATACATAATCAAATGAAACTTTCGCGCCGCCGGAGGCGGCGCGCATCACTATAGGTGGTTGTCTGTCCGCCGACTGAAGTCGGCGGTAATTAAAATTTTCGTTCGGGCAAGAACTTACGAGACTTAGCGCATTTCTTGTCTGAACCGCAGAAGTAACTGAAGGTTGGAAGGAAACGGAAGAATGAAGGATGTTTTTGTTCATTATTACATAGTGCATTGAGGAATAATACTCATGCACGTAGCGAGAATTAGCTTTTTACCTTACTCTACTCTTTTGAAAACGAATACTCCCGCTCCACTTTGGCTACACGCACATTATACCAGGTGTACCATTTCTCTTTGCCATATTTCATGGCTAACTGATGCTCGGCATTTTTGCGCCAGGCTATGATATCTTCTTCGTTCTTCCAGTAACTGATACTAATACCCAGTCCGCTTCGTGCCGAATCCTGACCGATAAAGCCGGAATAACCACGGGCTATTTCTTCCAATTTATCATTCATCTCTGAATAACCTTCATCCACATCAGTGCGCAATGAAGAAAAGATTACTGCAAAATAAGGAGGCTGCGGTGTAATGGTGGGTTTAGACATATCATCTCTGTTTAATGGATATAAACATACTTGCAGTTTGAATTATTCTTCAATTCCACTTGTATAGCTCATATCATTTCAAACTATTTTTGTAAGACAAATGAGAATTCTGATTCTTATATCAATCATACTCCTGAATGCTGTGTTGTGTAGTGCGCAGGAAAGCATTTATAAGGATTTTAACATTTACACCTCATCCGGCAAAGTGTATATCACCTGTACCATACAAGGCGGCAACACCTGCAATGGTATTACACTCTATCGCTCCACAGACAGTTTAATCTTTAATCAGATTGAGCACCTTCCGGGTGTTTGCGGCAACACAGACTACGATCAGAAATACACTTTCATAGACAACAATCCTATTAAGAATGCGCGCTCCTGGTATAAGTTTTATCTGGGTGGTCAGGGTTATACCGAAGCGCTCAGCCTAGAATATTATGATATCAGTGCGGGCTTGTTGATTCGCACATTAAACACCCACAGCTATCAATTTCATTTTAACAATCCTTTAAAAAATCAGTATTTGCTGAACCTGTATAGTTTATCGGGTTTGTGGTTGCAATCCATAGCGGTTTCGTCAGAGACTTTCGCATTAGACACCCGTGAATTTGGCAATCAAATGCTTTTGTTTGAGTTGGTGAATACACAGGGCAATGAGCGATACACCGGCAAGTTGCTTCATTAAATATTTTCCCACATTTCTCTGTAAAGGAATATGCAACCTAATTCAGCGAACTAAAGTATTTTAGCCGCTCCTTTAAAAAACACTTCATTTCAATGAATCTTCACGAATATCAGGCAAAAGAGATTGTAAAAAAACATGGCGTAGCCATTCAGGAAGGCATAGCGGTTGATACCATCGAGGCCGCAGTACAAGCGGCAAAAAAGTTACAGGCAGATACAGGCACTACTTGTTGGGTGATAAAAGCTCAGATTCACGCCGGAGGCAGAGGAAAAGGTGGCGGTGTTAAGGTGGCTACCAGTATGGAAAAGGTAACAGAGAAAGCCAAGGATATTTTAGGCATGACTCTGGTTACTCCACAAACAGGCGCGCAGGGCAAGCTGGTTCGTAAGATTTTAATTGCACAGGATGTTTACGACGGCGATGCCGCTCAGCGCAAAGAATTTTATGTGAGCATACTCACAGACCGTGCCCGTAAGTGCGATGTAATTATTTATTCTACTGAAGGCGGAATGGAGATTGAAGAAGTGGCACACAAAACACCGGAGTTGATTCACAAAGAATATATTGACCCTGTTGCCGGTCTGCAACCTTTTCAGGCACGTAAAGTGGCGTTCAACTTAGGTTTAAGTGGCGACGCTTTTAAAAATATGGTGAAGTTTATTTCTTCATTGTATAAATCTTACGCATCTATTGATGCTTCTTTGATTGAAGT
>CAZXFT010000006.1:7774-41859 GCA_964640655.1 uncultured Bifidobacteriaceae bacterium
CAGGGAATAGTGGATGCTTACAAAAACATTGGTGAAGTGAAAGTACCTATCATCATTCGATTGCAGGGAACCAACGCCGATGTTGCCAAGAAACTGATAGATGAAAGCGGACTTGAAGTGTTCTCTGCCATTCAGTTGAAAGAAGCTGCTGAACTGGTGAATCAAGTATTAAAGAACTAATCCTACTTTTCACTTGCTCGTAAAAATCTTACCCGATCACGTCAGCGATCACAAGCTGAATCAGGCGGTGCAATGCTTAAAAGCCGGTGGTATTATCATATATCCTACCGATACAGTTTATGCAATCGGTTGCGACCTGATGAATCATAAGGCCTGCGAACGTATGATTGAACTCAAGAATGCGCGCAAAAAAGGTTTGAACTTTTCATTGGTATGTGCCGACCTGAGTTCATTAAGTGAATATGCTGCACAAATAAGCACTCCGGTTTACAAACTGATGAAGCAACTTTTACCGGGTCCTTACACATTTATCCTTCCTGCAAGTAGTAAACTGCCAAGCATTTTCAAAGCCAAGAAAAAAACGGTAGGCATACGTGTGCCAGATAACAACATAGCCCGTGCCCTTGCCGATCAATTAGGAAACCCAATTTTGACTACCTCCGTTTTGAACGACGATCAGATTCTGGAATACGAAACTGATGCTTCGCTGATTGAAGAAAAATTTCGCAAACGTGTGGACATGGTTATAGACGGCGGCCCCGGTGGTATTCAACCCTCCACCATACTCGAGGTGAAAGGCACTGCCGTTACACTGATACGCGAAGGTGCAGGCTCTATAGATACTTTACAATTTGAATCCTGATTACAAAAACTAAATGATAAAAAGACTCTCGGCTTTAATATTGATTTTTGTTTCAACAACATTATTAAGCCACGCTCAAAAGAATGCTACCATACGCGGCACCGTAATCGACAAAAGCAATGGTGAGCCTGTACTGTTTACCAATGTGGTGCTTAAAGGCACTACCATAGGTGCTCAAACCGATGAGAATGGATTTTACAGTATTCCCGGTGTATTACCCGGCTCTTATACATTGTATTGTACTTATGTTGGCTTCGACACTTTTCAGTTATCTATTACAGTGAAAGCTGGAGACTTGCTCACTCAAAATATTTCGCTGAACAAAGTGAATGTAAACCTGACAGGTATCACCATCACAGCCAAGAAAGAAGAAAAAAGAACTGAAACAACAATATCAGTTACCAAACTCACTACAAAAGATATCAATAAAATACCCGGTATAGGTGGAGAACCCGACTTGGCTCAATTTCTACAGGTGATACCCGGTGTTATTTTCACAGGTGATCAGGGAGGCGAATTATATATGCGTGGTGGCACACCCATACAAACAAAGATGTTGCTGGATGGAATGACCATTTATAACCCCTTCCACTCTATAGGGTTATTCAGTGTTTTCGAAACAGACGCTATCAAAAATGTGAGCGTATTGAATGGTGCTTTCAATGCGGAGAATGGTGGTCGTTTATCTGCAGTTATTGATGTGCAAACACGTGATGGAAATCGTAAACGCACATCTGGTAAAGTATCAATAAACCCATTTCAGTCTAAGGTATTGCTGGAGGGTCCATTGAAAAAAATATCCAACGAGAGTAATAGCAGTATCAGCTATCTATTCACCGGTAAATCATCTTATTTAGATCGCTCATCTAAAGTTTTATACAACTACGTGAATGAGACAGGATTACCCTTCAACTACACAGACTTATATGGCAAAATATCAATCAATGGCGACAATGGCAGCAAGTTGAGTTTCTTCGGGTTTAATTTTAATGATAATGCAAACTACTTCGCTTCTCAATATGGTTGGAAAAGTTTTGGCGCCGGAACAAACTTCGTGGTAGTACCCGGACAAAGCAATGTGCTTGTTAACGGTGGGTTCTCATTCTCAGATTATAAAATGACCTTGCAGGAATCTGACAGCAAACCTCGCACAAGTGGCATCAATGGTTTTGACCTCATCACTGACATTACCTATTTCTTGCAAGATGCACAAATAAAGTATGGCATAAATATAGGTGGTTACCGTACTACCCTTGAATTTGTAAACTCTCTTGGAAACAGAATTGATCAAAATCAAAACACTACAGAGATTTCTGCTTTCTGTGTATTCAAAAAAATGTCTAAGAAATTCGTGTGGGAACCGTCGTTCCGCTTGCATTACTATGCTTCTCTTCCTGCATTCTCTCCTGAGCCACGTTTTGCCATGAAATATAATGCTTCAGATAATTTACGTCTCAAATTTGCTACCGGCATCTTCTCTCAAAACTTTATCTCAACTAAGCCCGACTTAGATGTAGTGAATCTCTTCACCGGATTTTTAACTGCACCGGATGGTCAATTGACCAAAACAGATGGACAACTTTCCAATAATAATATGCAGCGCGCTTATCATATTGTGCTTGGAATTGAAAAAGACATTGCTCAGAATTTTGAACTAAACATTGAACCTTACTACAAGTACTTTCAACAACTACTCAACCTGAACCGGAATAAGGTAGCACCGCGCGATCCCGATTTTCAAATTGAAACAGGTGAAGCTTATGGTATTGACATTTTGCTGAAGTACGATTACAAAAACTTCTATCTGTGGACAGGATACTCACTCAGCTATGTCTTTCGAAACAACGGCAGCCAGACCTACTATCCTCACTACGACCGCCGACATAATGCCAACATCGTGTCAAGCTACAGTTGGGGCAAGTTTAAGAAATGGCAGGCAGACGTTCGTTGGAATCTGGGTAGCGGCTTTCCTTTTACTCTTACACAAGGCTTTTATGAATACCTTACTTATAATCAAGGATTATATTCAAATCCTTACACAACAAATGGTCAGTTGGGTGTCATTTATGATGAAAACCTGAATACCGGAAGACTACCATACTATCATCGTTTGGATATATCAATGAAACGGACTTTTTATATTTCTGAAAGGACAAAATTGGAGAGCTATGTTAGTATTGTGAACGTTTACAATCGCCGAAACATATTTTACTTTGACCGCATACGGTACACCCGTGTCGATCAATTACCCATAATACCGGCAGCGGGTCTATCGTTAAGTTTTTAACGGTAAAACAACATAGCTTTTTATGACTTTCAGAAAGTGTTTCAGCTTTCTGATGTTGCTTGTGCTCACCTGCACACAACTCAGTGCGCAAAAAACAGAACTATTCAGCGACAAAACAGAGCCGCACAAGATAGGTACAGAACTATTTCAACAAAAGAAATTCGGTGCAGCACTCAAGCAGTTCAATCAGTTCATAATGACTGTGGATGCACAGGAAGACAGACTGAAGTACCACGAGTATTACATAGATGCTCTGTATTATCGTGCGCGATGCTCTAACGAACTCGATCAGCCTCAGGCAGAAAAGTATTTTCTCGACCTCTTGGACGATTACGAAACCACGCCGGTTACTCGTATGTCCTATTACTACTTAGGTAATATCTATTACAAGCAACGCAAGTATGATAAGGCCATCACTTACTTCTCACAAGTGAAAGCCGCAGACCTTAACAGTGCCCAGTTAAATGAATATCGTTTTCAATTAGGTTATTGTTATTTCTTCAAGAAGAAATTCGATAAGGCTGAGGGCATGTTCAATGTGATTAAAGAAACACAAAACAAGTATTACTATCCTGCAAACTACTACTACGGATATATCGCTTATTATAAAGGCAACTATGACGATGCACTGAAAAGTTTCAACCGCATAGCTGATACCAAACTGTTTGGCCCGGTTGTACCCTATTACACTGCATCAATTGCATATCATCAGGCACGTTATCAGGATGCTATCAGTTTAGCCAACACTGCTCTAACTAACGATAAGCTGAAATACCGCGACGAACTGAAGTTGTTAATCGGTAAATCCCATTTCAGTATGCAAGAATATCAGAAAGCACTGCCATATTTAAAGGAGTATTATGATAAAGTGAATAAAGCCAATAAAGATGATATCTATCAGATAGGTTATAGTCAGTACAAATTGCAACAGTATGAAGAAGCTGCCAAGTCCTTATCCAATCTGAGTACCTTGAAAGACTCTTTAGGACAAAATGCCTTATTCATTATGGGTGATTGCTATTTGAAACTGAACCAAAGAAACAATGCACGAAATGCTTTCCTTGAAGTGATGAAGATTGATGCCGATCCTGTGTTGAAATCTGAGGCACAGTTCAGCGTAGCAAAACTCAATTTCGAATTAGGCTTTAATGATCAGGCTGCTAGTACTATGCAGGATTTTATTAAGAAGCATCCCAGGTCGCCGCACATTGATGAAGCAAAAGAGATACTCACCAATATTTTTTTGAGCACGAATAACTTCCGTGATGCACTCACGGTAATTCAAAGCATAGATAATAAAAGTGCTTCGTTGAAGCAGGCTTATCAAAAAGTGGCCTACGGACGCGGTGTTCAGTTGTACAATGAGAAAGAGTATAATGAAGCATTAAAAATATTTGAAGTATCGCTTAATAATCCAGTTGACCTTGGCATACAATCGTTGTGCTACTTCTGGAAAGGCGAATGCTTTTTTGCTCTCAAGAAATACACCGAAGCCAACCTAAATTATTTTAAATACTTGGAAACTGCCAAGGTGATAAAATCAGGAACATTGCATACATCAGTGGCTGCTGCCAACTATGGTATTGGTTATTCTTATTTAAAGAAAAACGAATACGGCAAAGCGGTTACATATTTTGAAACCTGCATTGCTGAATTACAATCTAAGTCAGGAATGAGTAAAGATGACAAGCAATATTACGACCGTGTATACCCTGATTGCTTACTGCGTGCAGGAGATTGTCATTTCACAATAAAAAGTTATGCAAAAGCGATCAACGTATATAGTACTGTGATATCAAAGAAAGCGCCGGGTGCTGATTACGCAATGTTTCAGCGTGCAATGATTTATGGTCTTGATGGAAAAGTGAATGAAAAAATCAAAGACCTTGAAACACTCACCAATGCTTATGGTCTGTCTCCGTATATCGACGATGCCCTGTTTGAAACCGGCGACACCTATCTAAAATCTGAACAATACGAAAATGCTATTCTGGTTTTTAATCGAATCATTAATGAGTTCCCAAACAGTCGTTACGTAAAAAACTCACACCTGAAACTGGGATTGATTTATTTCAACACAAACCGTATGGCCAATGCTTTGGATGAGTATAAAATTGTTGCAACCAAGTATCCCAAAACCCCTGAATCTAAAGATGCATTAGATGGTATCAAAGAAATTTATGTGTCTATGGGAGATGCCAACGCTTACATCAGTTTCATCAAAACATTACCAAACAGCAGTGTTAGTGCATCGCAACAGGACTCTGTGGTTTATCAGGCAGCAGAGCGCAAGTTCAAGGATGGACAATACGATGCCGCACTAGATAAATTCAGTGATTATCTGAATTCGTTCCCCGATGGCTTCTTTGCAGCCGATGCACACTACTATCGAGCATCGTGCCTGATGATGAATAAAGATTATCAGAATGCCTTGACAGATTTTGAATATATCATCAATAAAAACGAAAGACGCTATTTAGAAAAGTCTTTATTGCAGGCAGCGCGTATTGAGTTTTTTGAAACAAAACGCTACGAAAGTGCATACAACCTCTACAATCGCCTCAGTAAAACAGCAGATCTGAAAGCAAACATCTTTGAAGCCAAGAAAGGTATGATGGAGAGCGCCTTCATTCTGAATCGATTCAGCGATGCACGTTTGTCGGCAATTGACATTACCGGAGATGAACTTGCAAAAGAAGAAGATCTGAACGAAGCGAATTTGTACCTGGGTAAGATTGCTCAGTTGGAAAAACAATTTAATGATGCTATCACCTATTATAATAAAGTTTATAAAGCCACTCAAACTGAGATTGGGGCTGAAAGTGGATTCCGAATAGCAGAATGTTATTACTCGTTGAAAGACACCAAGAATGCAGAAAACTGGTGCTACAAAATCATTGAACAAACTCCAACGTATGATTATTGGTTGGCAAAAAGCTATTTGCTTTTAACCGATTTGTTTATTGAGGCAGCTGATTACTTCAATGCAAAAGCCACACTGAACAGCATCATCGATAACTATAAACTCAACGACGATATTGTACCCACTGCCAAAGAAAAACTGAATACAGTTTTAGAACTTGAAAGTGGAAAATCTAAAATGTTTAACCCAAACAGCAACGATGAGTTGCCGTCAGACAACAAATAAACTCAGGAAGACCATGAAGAAACTCATCATCATACCAGCATTGTTGAGCATTGTTTGGAGCACTCAGGCACAACAGCAAGGAGGCGCAAATATTAAAGCTGACACCATCATTGTTGTAAAAGATTATAAACCCCTTCTTGCTGATGCGGAGAAATTTATTTTTCAGGCACCACTGCCCCAGCCAGACTCATCGAAGATTAAAGTGAAATATTCGGTAAATCCGCAGCTAAAAAGATTACCCTTTGTTCCTGCTGAATTAAAACCCATTGCTATGAGTCGTCAGGATGAACAGGAGAAATTACAAAATGGTTATGTAAAAGCAGGATTTGGCACCCAATACTCCCCCTTCTTTGACGCGCACTATAGCAATGGCCGAAACGATAAATTTTATTTTGCAGCTAATGCCTATCACTTCAGTGGCAGCGGTAAACCACTTTACAAAAACTTCAGCGACTCCAGAGTAAGCGCTGACACACGCTTGCAGTTCAAGAAAGTAACCTTCGGCCTTGATGGTGGTTACAAAAGCAATACTGTTTATTACTATGGCTTCGATAAAAATGATACTTCCGAAGTGTTGCCATCAAAAGACAACTCCAGAAGGACATATAATATGATACAGGGAAATGTGTTTTTGAAAAATGCTATTCAAACCAAGAGTGGTTTTGATTACCACTTTAACCTTAGTGAAAAATATTTCTTTACCAATGGCAATGTGAGCGAAAACGAGATAGAAACAAACTTTACATTCAATAAGATTTACAATACGGTTCACCGCTTTAATCTTGGGGTTGGTTTTAATTTTACTTCTCTAAATGATTCCATTACTTCGGGGTCATACTGGCTACTGCCATTCCATCCTTACTACGAGTTTAAGCAAGGCAACATTTTTGCCCGTGCCGGTTTTAATCTGGTACTTTCTGATTCATTATTCTTTATACCTGATGTACTGGCACAATATTCTTTGCTAAATGGCAAGTTAATTCCATTTGTGCGTATAGATGGTTTTATGGATAAAAACATTATGATGTACCGCGCTTACGACAATCCTTTTATTGCACAAAACATGGCACGTCGTATAGGTCAGTCATACAACTTTGGAGGCGGGTTGAAAGGTTCTATTTCCGATTATGTAGTGTTTGCTGCCGAGTTGAATTATCGTTTATACAACTTCTTACCCATCTTCTCTCCAGACTCTGCATACATCACCCGATTTCAGGTGGACTATGCTGAACAGGCTGGAGTGTTTAACCCTCATGTAGAGTTTGGTTTTCGGCGCAACGATAAGTTTGGTGTTACCCTCAAAGGTGACTACTACAAGTACGATTTAGACTTTGGCTTACCTGCATACAGCTACCCCGACTGGCGTGTTTCATTGAATGCAAATTATAATATTCAGGATAAGATATTGGTTACGGCAGATGTGTTTGCTAACTCCCCTATCACGTTCCGTTACAGCGGCACTAATACTACTGTTATAACCAAAGGTTGGGTTGATGCAAATCTGTCGGTTACTTACAACTATAAATCAAACTTTGGTGCCTATATACGCTTCAACAATATAGCATCATCCCAATACGCACGTTGGTATCGTTACAGCACTTATGCATTTGTGATGAATGCAGGTTTGGTTTTGAAGTTTTAATTCTACTCGAAGTAAGGATCAGTGAAGTAGATTACTCCTTCCACTTTGTAAGTAGATTCACCAAGCCACAAAGTGGATTCATTGGCATTAACTGAATAAGACTGCAATGGATAATAAGTGTATGACTTACTAATGGTCGTTAAAAAATCAGATGAAGTAGTACTGCCTGTTATGCTTCGTACTTTCTTTTTTGAATCGAATTCCACTTCAAGATATCGTACTATTAAGTCTTCTTCGAGAGCTTTGTAATTCACTCGCCTCCAAACAACATTACTGTCATTTTTCAATGGATATAATAATGTAGTATCTACTTGGTATTTGCCTTCAAATTCTATTGATGAAATACTCAATTTATTAAAAAGTTCCAGTTCCAGATTCCAGTCGGGTTTCGTTGATTTGATATTGTCCACTTTTCCATCGGACTTTACTGTTTTCACAAGTATGGCCTTGCCTCGGTTAAGTAATGCCATATCGGCTCGCAAAGAACTTACTATATTGAAGTAAGAACTATATCGCTTTTCTGATTTTTTGCATGCAGCAAGCAAAAAAATAAATGATGATAATAAAACAATGTATTTCATAACAATAAACTTTCTCCATTCATTACAGCTGGCTTTTCTATTTGCATCAGTTGCAAAATAGTTGGTGCCAGGTCGCCAAGCTTGCCGGGCTTTAATTGTTTTTGAATATGGTTACTTACTAAAAATAAAGGAACAGGATTTTTTGTGTGAGCAGTATTCGGAGAACCATCATCGTTAATCATAAAGTCAGCATTGCCATGGTCGGCAGTAATCAATAAACTATAACCTAAACTCAGAGCTGTTTCTGTAACCTCCTTCACACATTCATCCACCGTTTCAACTGCCTTCATCACAGCACTCATCACACCGGTATGACCAACCATATCGGCATTGGCAAAGTTAAGACACACAAAATCAGGTTTATTGTATAACTCTTCAATAATGGCACTCTTTACTTTCAGAGCACTCATCTCAGGTTGCAAATCATATGTAGCTACTTTGGGAGATGGAATCATGATACGTTTTTCTCCTGCAAATTCTTTTTCGCGTCCACCGGAAAAGAAGAATGTGACGTGAGGATATTTTTCTGTCTCAGCTATGCGCACCTGTGTTTTGCTCTTTTGTTCCAATATTTCGCCAAGAGTCAGCGTTAAATCGTTATTATCAAAAATATTTTTTACATCCTTAAATGACGTATCATAAACAGTCATGGTTACATAATACAAAGGCAAAGTCTGCATACCCTGCTCAGGAAAATTTTGTTGAGTTAATGCTTTGGTTATTTCTCGGCAACGATCAGTTCTGAAATTAAAACACAACACGGCGTCACCTTCCTGTATGAGAGCATCAGCATTGGCTTTTTTAACAGGCAGAATAAACTCATCGGTAATTCCGGCATCATATGATTGTTTTACGGCACTCAGCAAATTATCTGCTGATTTTCCTTCTCCTCGCACTAATAAATCATACGCCAGTTTCACTCGCTCCCAACGATTATCGCGATCCATGGCATAATATCTACCTACCATACTTACCCATTGAGCATTGTATTGCTTGCAAACTTTTTCCAATTCAGTCAGAAAACCTAAACCACTTTGCGGATCGGTATCGCGACCATCAGTAAAGGCATGCACCAATATTTTTTTAACCCCAGCCTCTGAGGCATATTGAATTAAAGCATGCAAATGCAAATGATGTGAATGCACTCCTCCATCAGAAACCAAACCCATTAAATGCAATGGCTTATTGTTATGAATACAATACTTGAAAAGTTCTTTAAGTTGTTCGTGATTTTGTAATGCTCCGTCACGCACAGCTTTATTTATTCGTGCCAGTTCCTGATATACCACTCTGCCTGCGCCTATGTTCATATGGCCAACCTCAGAGTTACCCATTTGCCCATCAGGTAACCCTACCCATTCTCCATCAGTCCTCAACTCGGTATTTGGATACTTGGAGTACAAACTTCTTACAAAAGGAACATTGGCACGATAAATACCATCAGACGACGGGTGCGCTCCGTGTCCCCATCCGTCCATAATGATCAAGACTATTTTTTCAGACATAGCGGACAAAAGTAACCCAATCAGAAGAGCCTGATTTGTTTCTACTCTTATAAGCTTTGGTATTTTTACGAATAATCATTGTTAAACCCATACACTGAACATTGGCAGCGTTTTTGCACAAAACCCACGGACTCAACACAGAAAACAGAAAATGAAAAGATTATTACATACGCTTTATCTCACAGCCTTGATTCCACTGGCTCTTGCTGCATCGGATATACTGGATAACATTGGTATGTCCATTAAAAGCGGAAATGCAGCCTCTTTAGCACAGTATTTTGACACTACCGTTGATTTAACCATTCTCGAAAAAGAATCTATTTATAGCCGACAACAAGCTCAAATGGTATTACAGGATTTCTTTACTAAAAATCCGGTGAGCAGTTTTAATATTATTCATCGTGGATCATCAGCACAGGGCTCTTCATATGGTATAGGAACCCTGGTGGCAGGAGGTCAATCTTTTCGTGTGTATTATTTTGTTAAGCAAAAGAATGAAGGCTACCTGATCCAGGAAATGCGTTTCGAGCGTCAGAAATAATGCGTCCTGATTACGACTGGAAAAAATTCATTGAATTTAGTTTTGAAGAAGACCTTCGCGAAGGGGACCATAGTTCATTAGCCTGTATTCCTGAAAAGGCACTTGGTAAAGCACAACTCAAAGTAAAAGAAGATGGCATCCTAGCCGGTGTAGAACTGGCCCAGATGATAGCTCACCATTTTGATACTGATCTTAAATTCAACATTCATATTCAGGATGGTTCTCAAATAAAAGTCGGTCAAATAGCATTTGATCTCGAAGGTTCTGCACGTTCTATATTAAGTACTGAGCGTTTAATGTTGAACGTTATGCAGCGAATGAGTGGTGTTGCAACACTCACAGCAAAATTTGTCGAAGCACTGCAAGGCAGCAAAGCAAAAATTTTAGATACACGTAAAACCACTCCCCTGTTTCGTGCGGCGGAAAAATGGGCTGTGATTATTGGTGGTGGTCATAATCACAGGTTTGGATTGTATGATATGATTATGATTAAGGATAATCATATCGACTACGCCGGCGGGATTAAACAAGCTATCCAAAAGGCCAATGAATATATACGCGTAAAACATCTTGACTTAAAAATTGAAATAGAGACACGCAATCTCAATGAAGTTCGTGAAGTGCTTGGAATTGGCGCTGTACATCGTATAATGCTGGATAATTTTTCTCCTGACGATATTAGAACAGCCGTTTCCATGATTAATGATAAATATGAAACCGAAATATCGGGTGGAATTACATTGCAAAACATAGGCTCATATGCTCATTGCGGTGCAGATTATATTTCAGTAGGCGCAATAACACATTCTTACAAAAGCCTTGATTTAAGTCTGAAAGCTGTTCGCTAAAGGCTTAGCTTAATCGTGATATTTTAGCGCTTCCTACATGAAGCGTGTTGCATTTATCATAAACCCCATTGCCGGAGTCCGTAAGAATCTGAATATAGCTGGAATGATTCATCAGTATTTGGATACCAGCTTATTTGAGTACAACATTTTTTTTACTGAGCATAAAGGCCACGCTGAGAAATTAGCCCTTGATGCTGTTAAACAAGGCTATGACATAATAGCTGCTTCCGGCGGCGATGGTACTATGAATGAAATTGCACGCGCACTCGTGAATACCCAGGTTGTACTTGCCATATTGCCTTTGGGATCTGGCAACGGTCTGGCTCGACATCTGGGCATTCCGCTACATATACCGGAAGCGTTAAAAATTCTTAACGCTTGTAAATCAAAACGAATAGATACAGGTACATTTAACGGTGCATTATTTCTGAGTAATGCAGGAACAGGCTTTGTCGCCTGTGTAGCTGAGGCATTTGATCATAATAATAAAGTTCGCGGTTTTTGGGGCTACAGTATACAAACACTCAAAAACTTTTTCAGTTACAAGCCGGTAGAATACACCATTACCATAGATAACAAGGTATGGTCCGGGTATTTTTTTGCTGCGAATATTTGCAACAGCAATCAATTTGGTTACGAAGCCAAAGTGGCACCCGATGCTGTCATAGACGATGGAAAGTTGGAAATAGTGTTGGTTAAAAAAACCAATTTATTCTTGTATGTGCTTTTGATGATTCAATTATTTTTTGGCAATGTTTATAATCATCCACAGGTAATACACGTGCAGGGCAAGAACATTAAGATAGGTACAAAAACATTTGCACATTTTCAGGTTGACGGCGAGCCAATGGGAAAAAATTTAAGCTTCGAAGCACTATTGAATCCGCTATCTTTGAGTGTGATTTGTCCCTGACTACTTAACCCCCTTAATTTTCAAAAATGAATAATAAACATAAAAACCGGGAAGGCATTGTATACTCTACTAATCCCGATTATTCTTATCAATTTAATAATGCGAGTGAGAAGGAAACTATAGAGCCCTCAAAACAAAATCTAAGAGTAGTTACAGATTCTAAGATGCGTGCAGGTAAAATAGTAACTCTAGTAAACGGGTTCATTGGTAAACAAGACGATATGGAATCCTTAGCCAAAATGCTGAAAACTTCCTGCGGTGTCGGTGGTACAGCTAAAGAAGGGCAAATCATCATACAGGGAAATTTCAAAGAAAGAATTATTGAATTGTTAACCAAAAAAGGATACCGCGTAAAATAGTATGCCCAAGTTTTCGCACCTGCACGTGCATACACAGTACTCACTGCTCGACGGAGCGGCAGATATACGCAGCATGATGAACAAAGCGTCTGCCGACGGTATGCCGGCTGTTGCTATCACCGACCATGGTAATATGTTTGGTGTATTTGAATTTGTGAACGAAGCACAGAAAGCCAACATCAAACCTATAGTAGGTTGTGAATTTTATCTGACAGAAGATCGACATAAAAAACAATTTACGGCACAAGTCAAAGACAAACGCTATCATCAATTACTTCTAGCAAAAAATCAAACCGGATATCAAAACTTATCTAAGCTCTGCTCTTTGGGATTTATTGAAGGGTTATATAGTAAATATCCTCGCATTGACAAAGAACTGATTCTTCAATACCATGAAGGATTAATTGCTACCACATGTTGTCTTGGTGCAGAAGTTCCGCAGGCTATTCTTAATAAATCGGAACATGAGGCTGAGGTACTTTTCAAATGGTGGCTCGATTTATTTGGTGATGATTATTATATCGAAATTCAAAATCAACATCTCGAAGAACAAAAGAAGGTGAATGCTGTGCTGTTGAAATTTGCTGTGAAGTATAATGTAAAAATCATTGCCAGCAACGATTCTCACTATATAGATCAGGAAGATGCTGTGGCGCAGGATATATTGTTGTGCATCAACACCGGAGAACTTCGCAATAAACCGATCGGAGAAGGAAAAGGCTTTCGTTTTGGTTTTCAAAATGATCAGTTTTATTTCAAGACTCAAGAAGAAATGACTTCGCTTTTCAGCGATTTACCTGAAGCAATTGACAATACAAATGAAATCATTGATAAGGTAACACCACCAAGACTGAAGCGAGATATTCTATTGCCTAATTTTCCACTGCCTGCTGCATTCAAAAATGAAAATGATTACCTGTATTATCTCACTTACGAGGGTGCACGCAAGCGCTACAAAGAACTAAGTGCAGAAGTTACAGATCGCATAGAGATGGAATTGAAAGTAATCAGGGATATGGGGTTTGCCGGTTACTTTCTGGTTGTTGGAGATTTTATTAATGCTGCACGCGATCTGAATGTGGTTGTTGGTCCGGGACGTGGATCTGCAGCGGGTTCTGTGGTAGCCTATTGTGTTGGAATTACCAATATTGACCCTATTAAGTACAACTTACTATTTGAACGATTTCTTAATCCGGAACGTGTGAGCATGCCAGATATAGATACAGATTTTGACGATGACGGTCGCCAGCGTGTGATTGATTATGTGGTAGAAAAATATGGACGCTCGCAAGTAGCACAACTGATTACATTCAGCACTCTTGCTGCCAAAATGAGTATTAAAGATGTGGCACGCGTTTTAGAATTACCGCTTGCAGAGGCCAATGACTTAACTAAAAAGTTGCCTCAGCGATTAGAAGAAAAAGTCAACTATTCGCTGAGTGAAGCTTATCAGAAAGTACCGGAGCTGAATCAAATTTATAGCGGTAAAGACTTAAAAGCCGAAACGCTCAAACTTGCAGAAAAACTCGAAGGCAGTGTACGAGGCACCGGTATACATGCGGCAGGTATCATCATAGCCCCCGACGACATTACCAACTACATACCTGTTTGTACCAACAATGACTCCAATTTATATATCACACAATTTGAAGGAACATTGATTGAGTCTGCCGGAATGTTAAAGATGGATTTCTTGGGGTTAAAGACTTTGTCCATTCTGCGCGATGCTTTAAAGAATATTAAAAAACGCCACGGTAAAGAAATTGACATTGACTGCATTCCTTTAGACGATATAAGAACATTTGAACTCTATCAGCGCGGTGATACTGTTGGAACGTTTCAGTTTGAAAGTGATGGCATGCGTAAATATCTGCGCGAGCTGAAACCAACAGACCTCGAAGATTTGATAGCGATGAACGCCTTATATCGTCCGGGGCCGATGTCATACATTCCTGATTACATCAATCGTAAACAAGGTGTAACCAAAACGGAATACCCACATTCACTACTCGAACCTATTTTGAAAAATACTTACGGTATTATGATTTATCAGGAACAAATCATGCAAACAGCTCAGGTTATTGCGGGTTACTCTCTTGGAGGAGCCGATTTGCTGAGACGTGCTATGGGTAAAAAGGATAAAGAGAAGATGGCTAAGGAGCGCGATAAGTTTATCAAAGGTGCTCAAGAACTTCACGGAATAGATACTAAAAAAGCTAATGAGATTTTTGACGTAATGGAAAAATTTGCAGAGTATGGATTCAATCGTTCACACTCTGCGGCATATTCTGTATTGGCATATCAAACAGGTTTCCTGAAAGCTAACTACCCTGCTGAATTTATGGCTTCTGTTTTAACGCGCAGCAAAGACCTGGAAGACACAACTTTCTTCCTTGATGAATGCAAGCGAATGGGGTTACATGTTTTGGGTCCTGACATTAATGAGTCAGAGCCTGAGTTTTCTGTAAATACAAAGGGGCAGGTTCGTTTTGGATTAAAAGCCATAAAAGGTTTAGGTGAATCAGCCATAGCAGCCTTGATTGAGGAAAGGCAACGCGGCGGTTCGTTTGCTAACCTTGCTGAATTGGTGTCGAGAGTTCAGTCACGCAGTTTAAATCGTCGTTCTATTGAGGCATTGGTATATGCTGGAGCGTTAGACAGTTTTGAAGGAGCACACCGCGCACAATACTTTGCAGCTCTACCCGGCGAAAATGTTACTGCTATTGAA
This sequence comes from uncultured Bifidobacteriaceae bacterium, assembly GCA_964640655.1. GTDB lineage: Bacteria > Bacteroidota > Bacteroidia > Chitinophagales > UBA10324 > BJGO01. Next base: position 23,150 of record CAZXFT010000006.1, read on the forward strand.
AAAGTGATGAAGCTTAGCAATAGTTCTTCTACATCAGCTAACTCCATGATGAATTCTTTATTTGGTGACCTGCCGGACGAAAAGCCAAGCATTCAAATTCGATTCCCTGAGGTAGAGCCCTGGAGCACATTTGATAAGCTGCGATGGGAAAAAGAGGTTACCGGCATTTATCTCTCTGGTCATCCTTTGGATAATTACAAAATTGAAATAAAAAGATTTTGCAATTGCAACCTCTCCAGATTAGAGGATATCAAAGACAGAACCGTTTCATTCGCTTGCATAACCACCAATGTGAGTCATCTGATGAGCAAGAATCAAAAGCCTTTTGGTGTTATAGATTTAGAGGATGTCAGTGGTTCAAAAAACCTGCGCGTTTTTGGTGAAAACTATTTACGCTTCAGACATTTCTTTGTGAATGGCAACATGCTTTTTGTTGAAGGTAAAAATCAAAAAAACCGTTTTGGTGATGCGTACGAGTTTGTAATATATAAAATTATTTTATTGCAAGACCTGCGTAGTACTTTGAGCAAAAATATACGACTGCGCATGTCGGTACAATCTGTGACAGATGAGACTATTGACAAATTGCATCATTTGATATCCAAGTATCCGGGAAGTTTTCCATTGGAATTGGAAATACTCGACAGAGACGACATCAACCTGATATTGAACTCACCACGCATTCAGGTTTCGCTCGATGATGAATTCATAAAAGACTGTGGTTCATACCCTGGATTTGAATTGCTATTAAATTAATTATTTCCTTTGTACCACACTTATAACCCCTGATATGTCTAAGAAGAAAACAATCTTAAAAAAAGCTCCTTCTAAAAAAGTAAAGAAGAAACCAGCAAAAGCTGCCAAGAAAGTTGTTAAGGCTGCTACCAACTCAAGTAAGAAAGATGCTAAAAAGACTCTGGTCAAAAAATCGGCAAAACCAATAAAAGCTGTCGTTAAAAAAACAATGAATAGAGCTGAGAAGAAAGTGGTTAAAAAAGCTGTCGCAAAACCGTCTGCTAAAAAAGTTATCGTTAAAAAATCTGTTCCTAAAGTCAGTAAAGCTTCAAGCTCCAAAAAGACAAGCAATGTAACGTATCTTGAACCATCAAATGAGTCTCAGGTAATACGCAATCAGAATTCATATGACATATTACGTCAAGACATAATTGCTGCATTATGGAAGTTTGAAGAGGTTACCCGTGAAGAACTTATCGGGTCAATGGAAAAGATTCACGGACGGAATTTTATTTCAGGAAGTATAGAATACCTGAATAATGTGTTGAATGACTTGTTACGCATAGACTTGATAGAACAATTCACCAACGACAAGCAAGTTTCGCTGCTGCGTATCCGTCAGCGTTTAAGCGAAAACACCTAATGAACGAAGAAGCAAAAAGTTTTAAAAAATCGGTTAATATTTGGTTAGGTCACTTTTTTGTAGGCCTTGGATTTACTGGCATTGTAGTGCCTTTGATGCCGGGCACAGTTTTTTTTATCATTGCAGCTTATTTCTATGCACGCGGTTCCAAGCGTTTCTATAACTGGTTAATGAATCACCCTTCAATCGGTCTTCATATCAGGAATTATCAATCAGGAAAAATTACCTTGAAAGGAAAAATTATTTCTATTGCATCGATGACTATTGCAATACTGTTAAGCATTTTTCTTGTTAATCCACCACTATGGGTTACTATTACTCTGATAGCCTGCAACGTGGGAGTAAGCATTTACATCCTAAGGTTAAAGACTGCGTAATCAAAAAATCAAAGCTCAAAGCTTCTGAGAATGTGCCCACCACCAATGACATCATTGCCTTCATAAATGACCGCACTTTGCCCGGGAGCAATGGCATTAACCTTAGTGTTAAACTCTACACGAATGCCGCCATTCTCATTATATAAACGTGCCATAGCTCCTTTGTCTTTATATCTAATCTTCACCAGAGCTTCCATTCCATCCTCTATGTACGCATATTTCAACAGGCTGAGTTTATTCACCAACATCCCGTTTCGTTGCAACTCGTCTTCAGTACCTAATACAACCGTATTGTCCTGTGGATTTATGTCTGTAACAAACATAGGCTTGCCCAATGCAATATTTAATCCTTTACGCTGTCCGATAGTATAAAAAGGATACCCTTCATGTTTGCCCAATACATTACCCTGACAGTCAATAAAATTTCCTCCGTTAACTTTTTCTTCCAAACCTTCAACACGGCGCTTTAGAAAGCCCCTGTAATCATTATCAGGAATAAAGCAAATTTCGTAGCTCTCACTTTTCTTAGCCATTTCTGTATATCCCCAGTCGAAACACATCTGACGAATTTCTGTCTTGTGATATTTACCCAGAGGTAACAATGTTTTGGCCAACGATTGTTGTGACAAACCCCACAACACATAGGATTGATCTTTCCATTCATCCTTTCCCTTGCTGATGTAATAACGACCACCCTGTCGCTCAACGTTGGCATAATGTCCTGTTGCAATATAGTCGCAGCCTAACAATTCGGCGCGCTTAAACAACGCATTCCACTTGATGTGCGTATTACACAAGACGCAGGGGTTAGGAGTTCTGCCAGCAATGTATTCACTCACAAAATCTTCAATTACCGCATCACCAAATTCTTCACGAATGTCTATGATGTAATGCGGAAAGCCTAACTCAACAGCAATCGCACGAGCATCGTTAATAGAATCAAGGTTGCAACAGCCGGTTTCTTTCTTCGAACCACCACTACTGCTATAATCCCATGTTTTCATGGTCATTCCTACAACATCATAACCCGCGCGGTGCATCATAACAGCCGTTACAGTACTGTCAATGCCACCACTCATGGCTACTAAAACTTTCCTCTTTGCCGACATTGTGCAAAAGTAAACAAGAAAGGCAGCGAGTGGTTCCCGCTACCCTTGATCTATGTCTGTTTAATAATAGTTGTTTATAGATTTTTCAACTCTTCCGGTGCTTTTTTGAATGACTCAGGTATATCGCCAGTCAATGATTTCAGAAAAGCAACAATGTTGTTGGTCTCTTCATCTGACAATTCATATTTCAACTGCATCTTTCCCATAATTTTAACCATTTGCCCCAGATCATTGATAGTGCCGTCGTGGAAGTATGGATATGTTTTCTCGATGTTTCGCAATGAAGGTACTTTAAACATGTTTTTATCAGTCTCGCTTTGGGTTACTTCTGCACGGCCTTCATCGTGATAAGTACTGCCTGTGAAATCCCAATAATTGCCAAATACACCGGTCTTTTGCAACATACTGCCCCCCAATAAAGCACCACTGTGGCAGGAGGTACATCCAATTGTATTGAATGCAAGAAACCCTCGTTTTTCCTGCACGGTAAGTGCGTCGGTTTTACCAGCCAGATACTGATCAAAGCGAGAAGGTGTAATCAGGGTACGTTCAAAAGCACCAATTGCCTTACGTAGGTTTTCGTAAGTAATAGGATTTGTATTATCCGGGTAAGCAGCCTTGAACAACTCCTGATACAACGTAATACCTTTCAAACGATCTACTAAAAATTTTTCGCTTGGAATATTCATTTCCACAGGATTTAAAATAGGCATTCCGGCCTGTTCTTCAACATCTTTGGCTCTACCATCCCAAAACTGAAAAGCATGAAGTGAAGCATTAAGCACGGTTGGGGAGTTACGATTACCATTCATTCCTTTATCACCTGGTGAGGTTGGCAGATTGTCAACACCATATGTAGCCAGATTATGGCATGAGTTGCAACTATTTTTACCGTCTTTAGACAATCGTGTATCATAGTAAAGCATATAACCTAGTTTCACTTTGGGATCGTTCATCAATGTGGCTGCATCTGCAGCTGCAGATAATGGTTGAAATAACTCAAGATGCTCTTTTAAAGCCGTGTCGTAGCGCTTATTTTCATTATTTGCAGCGTCGTTATTAGCTGAATCATTGTTTCCGCCGCAGGCAGCAAATAATACAACTATGCTCGTAATAGGTATTATCATTAGTTTTTTCATGGGTAATTTTATTTGAGGTACAAATGTAAATTTTACACCCTTGAAAAATGTAAGATTTGTAACAGAACAAACCCATTTTATTCACAGAATTTTGTGTTTGGTTAGATTTTTGTGAGAAGCGGCAGACTTTATTAACCTGTACGTTACTAAACTCGTATAGCTTCTCTAATGAATAATTCCTCAACAAGTTATTTTTGCCACCTCTTTACTCATCATACCATGATAAAACGACTTTCCCTTTTTATTGCAATCATTACATTATGCGCTTCAGCTTTTGCTCAAAAATCTTCCGGCAGCGGTGGATACGAGATTAAAGTCAAGTTTCTCAATTACAAAGACACACTGGCATTTCTTGGGAACTACTATGGTGATAAGCAGTATTTAAAGGACACCACACGAATTGATAAAACAGGACTTGCCATTTTTAAGGGGAAAGACCTATTACCCGGTGGTATGTATCTGATTGTAACACCTGATAAAAAGTATTTTGAAATCATTATTGACAAAGAGCAAAATTTTTCTCTCGAAGCTGACTCCACAGATTTTATTGGAACTATGAAAATAAAGGGGAGTGAAGATAATATATTGTTCTATCAATACCTGAGCACCGGTGTTAAAATGCAAAAAGAAATGATGAGCCTAAGTAAATCACTGGCTTCTAAAAAAACTAAAGCAGATAGTACTGCAGTATATGATCAGATCAAGACAGTGAACACGGGTCTTGAACAGTATCGCGAAAAGTTCGTGAAAGATCATCCGGGCATATTCCTGACTAAATTGTTTGGTTCCATACCGGAGCCATCAATTCCTGATTCACCACTCTTACCTAATGGTCGCAAAGATTCTTTGTTCCCTTATCAATATTACAAAAACCATTTCTTTGATAATGTTGACCTCAGCGACGACCGCTTACTTCGTTCTCCAATCTTTCATCAAAAGATTGTAAGATTTTTTAATAACGTGGTTGTTCAGATTCCTGATTCTATCAGCAAAGAAACCGACCGCATTATACCTATGACCAAAGGCAATCCTGAAACATTCAAGTATTTGGTATGGTGGCTTACGTATACTTATGAAACATCAAAGATCATGGGAATGGATGCTGTGTTTGTGCATATGGTGGAAAAATATTACATGACCAAGCAGGTTACCTGGATTGATAGCACACAGATGTCTAAGATTATAGACCGCGCTAAAAAGATGGCTCCCAATATGCTCGGTAACAGAGCTCCATCATTGCGCTTACGTGATATGTACCTGAACTCTATAAATATGGACGAAGTGAAGAGCCCTTATTTGGTGCTTATATTTTGGGATCCTACCTGCGGACATTGCAAAAAAGAAATACCCAAACTTGATTCGCTTTATAAAAAATCGTTAAAAGCAAAGGGTGTTGAGGTGTTTGCCATTAATCTGGAAGGTGATCAAAAGTTATGGATGGATTATGTGAATGAACACGACCTGCGCTGGTTAAATGTTTGGGATCCATACAACGAAAGCGATTTCAGAAAGAAATATGACATCTATTCCACCCCTGTTGTCTATCTTCTCGATAAGGAAAGAAAAATAGTTGCCAAGCGTATTGGTGTAGAACAACTTGGAGAAGTGGTAGATAAAATTATTGAACGGGATAATAAGAAGTCGCAGTAACGCTTAAAATAAAGCACGCATCTGAGCGCGGCCTATGTGAACCACATTGGCCGTTCCTGTTTTGCGACCATCATAAACCAAAGACATTTCTAAAACTTTACTCAATCGTTTATCCCAGGTAAGCGACCATAAAATGTTATTACCGTTTTGTAGCCCTTCAAGCATGGCAAACTGCACCGGACTATTGGCTGCGCCACTGAATTGCACTCGTGCATAAACCATCTTGACACTGATTAAACTTTTATTGGCCACACCAGCTCGCGCCTCCAATGTAATGCGGTTATTAATGAGTAGTTCAGCAGTTTCGCTGTTTTGGTTTTTGGCTTTGCGATAGAGATAAGCAATGCTAAGTCTGCGGTTGTTACGAGATTGATATGTCAATCGTGGTTCAGTGCTGTAACCATTAATGTTAAAATTACGGGTAATGAAAAACTCAGAAAAATTTTGTTTTCGATCGTTCCTGAATTCCTGCTGATACTGCCATTGTTTGGTAACATTCCAGCGTAAACGAATGGTGTGGTTCTGCACCAGTCGGGCTTCGAAGCCGCTATTTAAAAAACTTTTGGATGTGTTTCGTTGTGTATTGAAGTCTATACTGTAAACCGGGCTACTACGGTTAAATGAAAGATTGTTTGCCAGAATACTACTGTTGCTCACGAGTATGCTATCCTCTACATTAAATTGAAATGGATTGATGGCCTGTAAAATTTTGATTCCGCTCAACTTATTATCAAACTGCATGGTAAAGGAATCAGACCACCTTGTCAAAAACTTTTTCAATCCTTTTTCTTTCATCCAAATGGCGCGTGGTTGTATGCCTATCGTTTGTGAAAATTGATTAGTGAATGTTTTGATAAAATCGTTAGTAGGCACAAACACTTTCAGGTAGTTGGCCTGATCCGGGAATACAGAAATCTCAAATTCATTCAAATCCTTTACGGCATTATTATTGAAATCACCTATGTAAGCATATATGCCCTGCCCTTGTGTAACTTCAACAAACACAAATTCAAGCCTTTGTTCCAATCCGCTACCCAACTGCAACAGTGATTGTAATGTAATAAATCCACGTTTCAAGGCACCACCATATTCGAGCCTACCGGTCATCGATTCATCGTAGCGTTGTCCTGTGAGTGTGCTGTCTAAAACCTGAATCTGCCTGTAATTTACATTCAAACTAACCTGATTATTGTAATCGTACTTATATGTTATCAAAGCACCAATGTTATCTGCATGAAAGGCATAGCGGTAACGATTTTGAAACGGCAATAAATCATAACGACGCATTATACTGAAAGTATAATTGAATTTGGATGTATCCTGCTTACCTGCCGTGACTTCATTTTGCATCCAGAAGAATGAGGTCTTTGCCAAAGTATCGGACAATGAATTTCTGATATCATTTTTCTCATAGAGCATATTGTATCCCAGTCGAAATTGTTTTCGCTTGCCTGCCAAATAAGCAATCTGATTGGTTGGACGCAAATACACCGTACTGTTATTGACACTTGTTGTTGTTGTCAATGTGTTGCGTGCATTGATGTCCCATCTTTTTTTCTTATAAACTGCCAGAAGTTGATGCTGAAATCCACTATACTGTGAAGTACGTTGCAAAAAACCTAATACATAACTCACAGAAATATCCTGCTTGCGTAAACCAACCTCTGTAGTCAATTGATGAAATGTAAATACCTGTGTACCACTAACAGTATTCCAGTCGCGGTCAAACTCTATGCTTCTGAAATTTTCCACTTGTCTGAAACGCTTATCATTAAACTCGTAACGTGTGTTACTGACCAGCATCCACGGGTCATTATCTACCTTTTGAAGTCTTAGCTTTTGATTGAGAAATGTGTTCAAAGCAAGGCCGCTGTTATCGTTGTTGTCTATGTTAGAAAATGTATTGGCATCACGATTCGAAATAGCCACTTCAACACCGGCAGCAGAACTCTTACTTAACTGATGGTCGATTGAGGCAGTTAGCATTTGAATTTTTTGTGGAGCAATTAATAAAATAACAGGCTCAAATGATCCCTGAGGCACACCATTAGCAGGAGGTACAAACTGATAAACACGGCCGTTGGTCGTAGTATTTTTAATAACATAGTTTCCTTTATTGATTCCTACATAACTAAATTCTAAACTAAAAAGTGCGGAATCGGGATTGGAACTATAGCGATAATAAACCCCAAACTGCGTATCCGTTATTTTAGCATATAAAATTCTGTTTGAATTAAATCCTGTACTATCTATACTATAAACAAATGCATTCTGAATACTGTCACCAACAGATACTAACACATTACGTTTCAGTGAATCCAACTCTATGAGTACCGGTTGATTTTTAGCATCCTGTTCCGAATAAAAATTAACACGAAAAGTATTTTTTACAGAAGCAAATTCTTGTGAACCTGTAATAATAGAGCGGAAATAACTGCGGTCTGTATATTCAAATTCCACCGAGATGCGATGAAACTGATTGATTAACCGCTTAGGCATAAACCGGATTTCACCGGTATTATAATCTATTATATAGTCGGCATCGGTGCCACGATACATCAGAACGCCATCAATAAACACTCGCTCCGAGCCCGCAAGAATGATGATAAAAGTTTCACCGTTATTTCCACGCAATCGATATGGCCCTTGGTTGCCCTCCTGACCATTAAACTGATTACGTGCATACTTGCCTCGTACCAAAGCTGCACTCAATTTAGTGCTTGCGGAATATTTCTTATTTAAGTTGTATGCACTCCAAACCGAGGCACCCTGTAAATTTTTATAGTAGTTCATAAAATAACCTGCAGGTCGTTTGATTTCATAATCACCTACCGTTAAACTGTTGCGATCTTTTTTCAATTGAATAAACACACGGTCAAAATCCTGCAACTGTTGTGTATTTCCTTCAGGCTGAATAGGAATGTTATTATCAGTAAGTGCTGCATTCAGCATCACTCCTCCTGGAAGCATACCCTGCATTTGTAAATTAAAGGTGGAATTAACAACCACATCCTGCTGATTGCCGAATGATATGCCACGCGCAAAACTTCCGTTATAATTCACAGAACCCATATCGAGTAATCCGGCAGTTGGCTTAGGAGGCACATAAAAAAAATTACTCTTGATGATACTGTCTGTGCGTTGAACCTTATCATATTCTTTATGACTATAAACTGCAAAAAAATTTTTAGGTAACACGGTGTATGAAATGATAACCGAATCGACTGCCGGTTTTGTAAGCCAATAAAATTTTGCCTTGTAAAAGTCAACTCGATAGATATCATTTGAGATATTATTGTTCCATTTATCCTGAACACGAATACTGTTTTGTACCATACTCAACGTATCCAACTGCAAACTGTCTGCTTCCACAGCTACCAGTTTCACACGGTAATAACTCATCTGCTGCGCATGAGCATTAATGCTAAACAGCACAAAGAGTGATGAAAGTATGACCGTGTATTTTTTCAATGCTAAAGAAGCCTGCTAAAATTAGAGTCAAGACTATGTTTTATGGAGAATCTTACAAACAACGGCGATTGATGTTTATTAAAATTGAGGCACTGTTAACGGCATTTCTTATTTTTTCTTGTGAATATTGAGGTCAGTAACCGGATAATGAAAGAAACCCTGCAATCATTTATTAATCAGCGCTACATTTTATGGATTCCAATTATAATGGCTGGACTGTTTTATTATAATGCCATTCCCGGCGAATATGTTCTCGATGATGGGTTGGTATTGAATAGAAATGAGTTTGTGAAACGCGGTTTTAGTGGTATACCGGATATTATTGCTCACGACAGCTTCTATGGATCCGTTGGTAAAATTGCAAACCTGAATGGTGGTCGTTACCGTCCGCTTTCGCTCATTACATTCGCCATTGAACATCAGTTATACGGGTTGAAGCCGGAATACAGTCGTGCAATTAATGTGATACTTTATATGCTCACTGCCGCCTTGGTTTTCTTGTTTTTGCTAAAATTTATTTTCACTCAAAATGTCATAGCAACTTTTATTGCTACCCTGCTCTTTGTTGTTCACCCAATTCATACCGAGGTGGTGGCCAATATCAAGAGCCGCGATGAATTACTTTCTTTCATCTTCATCCTATTGAGTTTGTATTTACTGTTCGATTACGTGCGAAATAACAAACCGCTCTTATACCTGATTGGCTCCTTGATTTGTTTTACACTGGCATTATTATCCAAAGAGAATGCAGTCATCTTTTTTGCAATCATTCCCATAACGCTCTATCTGATGCTTAAGCTACGTGGATTCAGAGTACTAAATTTATCCATGCCCTATTGGGCAATCATTCTGGCATACATTCTTCTGCGATTTGCACTGATTGGTTTTCAGCAACAAAAGGTAACCGAGTTAATGGACAACCCGTATCTTCTTGCTACGTTTGAGCAGAAATATGCCACCATCGTTCTCGTATTGTTAAAGTATTTACAACTTTTCATTTTTCCCCATCCACTCAGTTACGATTACGGATATAATCAGATTCCTTATACCACCTTCAGCGATTGGCGTGTGTTGTTTGCAGTTGCGCTTCATATTACCATCCTTATTCTTGCTTTCATTACTTACAAAAAGAAACCACTATATGCCTGGTGTATACTATTTCATTTTGCAGGAATATTTATTGTGTCAAATATCATTATCAATATTGGTGCACCTATGGGTGAACGCTTTTTATATCAATCTTCTTTCTTTTTAATAATAGCATTAGTATCCTATGCCTCTGAATTACTGAACAGGATATCATCATTCAGAACCCGAATGTCAATCGTTACAATCTTACTCTTACCGCTTCTTGTTTTAAGTTTTATTAAAACACATGCCCGAAACGAAGTCTGGCTTGTTGGCACTCGTCTGGGATTAACTGATGTCAATACTGTTCCCAATAGTGCCCGCGCATTAACCTATGCCGGTATCAACCTCACCGGATTATCACTCGATGAAAAAGATTCTCTCAAAAGAGTGGAAATGTATCAGCGAGCCATTGTGTATCTCAATAAGGCATTGGAAATTCATCCTTCGTTTGGCAAGGCTTCACAAACAAAAGGTCTCTGTTATTTCTATTTGAAAGACTACGAAAAAGCCGGTGATGAGTGGTTACGCACGCAGTCTATGAACGTGGGTATAGGTGAAAATGTGAGCGAACTGTTGAAGTCTGTTGCCGATACCTATTTCTACCGGGCTATGAAAGCAGGTGCGTCAAAAGATTACAATGAATCCATCATACAGTTCAAAAAGTCGTTGCGCTATAAACCGGACTATGCCGATGCCTGGTACAATATGGGTGGCGCCTATTTTACCATACTGAAATACGACTCAGCTAAATTATGTTTTGAAAAAGCATTACAGTATAAACCCGGAATGCCCGAAGCACAACAAGGTTTGGATGCTTTATACAACTATGGTTTGGTAAAACCAAAATAGTGTCCCAAACTTTTTCATCTTTCTCACTACGTTTCTGATAACACTTTTCTATATGTTTACAAGCACAAAACACATTATTTATGAATCATAAAATTGGTATTCTCGGATCAGGAATTGTTGGAATTACTCTGGCTAAAGGTTTTGTTAAACATGGTTATGAAGTAATGATGGGCACCAGCGATATTTCCAAACACAACACACTCGAAGAAAAGACAAACAACAGTTGTACCATCGGCAACTTCGAACAGGTTTGCAATTGGGCAAATATCATTGTACTAGCTGTTAAAGGTTCGGCAGCTATAAGCGTTATCAAACAAATTAATGCTGAGTCTTTGCAAGGAAAAATTGTCGTTGACACCACCAATCCTATAGCTGATGCACCACCTGTTAATGGAGTGCTTCAATTTTTTACCGGTATCAATAACTCATTAATGGAACAACTACAACAGGCAGCACCTGCTGCATATTTTGTTAAAGCGTTTAACAGTGTAGGTTCTGCTTTTATGGTAAACCCCGATTTTGGTGGCACTAAACCAACAATGTTCATCTGCGGTAACTCCGATGCTGCCCGTAAAACAGTCAGTGAGATTCTAAACACATTTGGCTGGGAAGTGGAAGATATGGGTAAGGCAGAAGCAGCTCGAGCCATTGAGCCACTTTGTATTTTATGGTGTATTCCCGGATTTCTTCAAAATCGTTGGTCTCATGCTTTCAAATTGATTTCAAAATAGTGAACGGTAAGATGAAGTCATTTGCTATAGCCATACATGGCGGAGCAGGCACTCTATCTAAGTTACAGATGGATGCCGAAAAAGAAACATTATACCGCAGCGGACTGGAAGCTGCAATAAAAAGTGGTACTTCAATTTTAGAAAACGGTGGCAGTGCTCTTGATGCTGTCGAAGCTGCTGTAGTATCTCTCGAAAATAATTCGCTTTTCAATGCTGGAAAAGGCTCAGTATTCACCAACAAAGGCACGCACGAAATGGATGCTTGTATCATGAGTGGACATAACCTGAGCACAGGAGCTGTTTGTGGAGTGCGGCTTATTAAAAATCCAATCAAACTAGCACGAATGGTTATGGAATGCAGCGATCATGTGCTTCTGGCTGCTGAAGGTGCTGAAGAATTTGCCAGGCTTCAAGGTGCAGAAACAGCCAACGACAACTATTTCTTCGATCAACTGCGTTACGATCAGTGGCAACAAATCAAAGAATCAGATACCACAGCTCTAGATCATAGTATAGACATCGATAAAAAGTTTGGAACTGTTGGTGCTGTAGCATTAGACAAACAAGGTAATCTTGCTGCTGCTACTTCTACCGGCGGAATGACTAACAAACGATATGGCCGTGTCGGTGATTCCCCAATTCCGGGTTGCGGCACCTATGCCAACAACCGCACCTGTGCGGTGAGTTGTACCGGTCATGGCGAGTACTTTATCAAGGCAATGGCAGCTTATGACGTAAGTGCATTGATGGAGTATAAATTGATTTCGCTAAAAGATGCAGCAGAATTAGTAATTCATGAAAAGTTAAAACCCGTTGGTGGCGAAGGCGGCCTGATAGCAATAGATAAGTTTGGCAACATCAACATGCCATTTAATTCTGAGGGTATGTACCGGGCAAGCTACTGCCCTGAAGACGGGCTACAAATAAGTATTTATTGATTGATATTTTGATGCTTACAGAGCGTCGAAAGCTTGTGTCAGGTAAGTGAACACGAAAGGCAGAGTAACCCAAAACCAGGCCGGCAGGAATATTAAAAATGCAATACAAGCGGCTAATGAAATGAAAAATAGGGCTGCATATTTACCGGTTGATTTTTTTGTGTTCTCCATATAGGGGATTTGTTTTGTGTGCGCACAAAAATATCGGAATAATTCTTTTGACCAAATTCAAATTATCCTCAGGCTGCAACGAAATAAAAAACATACGTTTGTGTCCGCATTGATGAATCTCATATGAAGAAGTCACCACTTATCGTCATCTTCTTTACCGTGTTCTTAGACTTGTTGGGTTTCGGATTGATTATCCCCATACTACCGGTATTTGCTAAAGAACTTGGAGCAGGCAATATTCAGGTGGGTATGATAGCAGGAGTATACTCTCTGATGAACTTTCTTATAGCTCCATTATGGGGTTCACTCAGCGATCGTCACGGCCGCAGACCAATCATCCTTCTCAGCATAGCAATAACGGCACTCTCCTACCTCATCTTCGGTTTTACAACTTCCTTATTGTTACTCTTTATTTCGCGCATGCTTTCAGGTGTTGGATCAGCCAATCTCTCAGTAGCACAGGCATACATCAGCGACAGCACCACGCCGGAAAATCGTGCCCGCAGTATGGGAATGATTGGTGCTGCATTCGGTCTGGGCTTCATATTCGGACCTTTGGTTGGCGGTGTAATTAAATCTGAGTTTGGAATAGGTGCACTCGGACTTTTGGCAAGCTCTCTTTCCACACTCAATTGGTTCATGGCGTATTTCATGCTCCCCGAAAGCATCAAGGCAAAAAACAAGGATCAACAGCTTCGCCTGTTTTCTTTTAAAGATATGTTTGAGGTATTGCAACGAGAAGCCATCTCCAGTTTGTTTTTCATCAACTTCATATATATCACTGCATTCAGTATGATGCAGATAACAGCAGTCATACTCTGGAAAGAAGAATACCAACTCGACGAAAAACATATCGGTTACATGTTCGCTTTTATCGGCATTTGCTCCGCCATCGTTCAAGGGGGACTAATAGGTATATTGAATAAAAAACTCGGCGAACAAAAATTGCTTACAATAGGTCTAATTTGTATGGTGTTTGGTTTGCTGAGCATACCATTTTCACCTCAGGGATTTTGGTTTTATCCCATACAAGGTACCAGCATGCTTTTGCTTGCTTTCGGATCAGGGTGTGCGACACCTGCTGCTGGTGCATTACTATCAAAACTTGCTCATGAGAATGAGCAGGGTAAAGTACTGGGATTGAATATGAGTTTCAGTTCCTTATCAAGAGTTATAGGTCCTATTCTTGGAGGCATATGTTACGACATACATCATGCTATGCCATTCCTTAGCGCAGGCGTATTAATGCTGGGGTGTTTTGTATTGTTGTTTCCTCTGTTTGGTAAGTTGAAGGGCAAGGAGTTGTAGGGAAATATTTATTTCTTATAACACGGATATCATTCTCATTCTGTTATTATCTCTATTTTCATTTTTGATTACTTTATAATTATGATGCATGTATTCTAACTGTGCTTGACTTCTATATGCGCATCAATATTAAGTTAAGTAGCTTTTAAGTAAACACCAATTCCCTTCCTGTTATTTTGCACATCATATTTAACATTGATAAACTATGAACCCTGAAAAAGATTTCATTCACATTAACCGCAATACCTGGAACGAGAAAACTGAGTTTCATTTAAAATCTGAATTTTATAATGTGAATGAATTTCTGCGGGGTAAGTCATCATTGAATGATTTAGAGTTGAAAATTTTGGGCAACATTTCAGGTAAAAAAATATTACATCTTCAATGTCATTTCGGTCAGGACACAATTTCGTTGAGCAGAATGGGTGCACAGGTTACAGGAGTGGACTTTTCAGATAAGGCTATTGCAGCAGCAAAAGAAATGACTCTACAAACACATACTAGCGCACAGTTTATCTGCTGCAACGTTTATGATTTAGACCATCACCTCAATGAGCAATTCGACATTGTGTTTACCAGTTACGGCACTATTGGTTGGTTACCTGATTTGGATAAATGGGCACATGTGATTTCTACTTTTCTGAAACCCGAGGGCCGTTTTGTGTTTGTTGAGTTTCATCCTGTGGTCTGGATGTTTGATGATGAGTTTGAAAAGGTGGGTTACAATTATTTTAATGATGGTCCGATCATAGAAACTGAATCCGGTACTTATGCTGACCGCGATGCGCCAATCAAAAACAAATCCGTAAACTGGAATCATTCCCTCAGTGAGGTGATCAATAATTTGATAAAGAATAACCTTTACATACAAAGTATGGATGAGTTTGACTACTCGCCATATAATTGTTTTAATCACACAATTGAAAGTGAGAAAGGCAAATTCAGAATAAAGCACTTAGAGAATAGAATTCCTATGGTATATGCTATTGAAGCAATAAAGCGCACGTAAAAACTCATGCATAAAAACTTGGAATAGAGGCGGAAATCAATCGTTGAAAAACTTTCTGAATTTTTTGGATTTACATCCTTATTTTTTCCGATAATTAAATATACTTGCACCCCTTCCTTACCAAGAACAAATAGTGGACGTAGCCGCACATATTAAACTCTTACTATACAAGCACAATTGTGTTGTACTGCCCGGTTTTGGCGGTTTGCTCCTGCATTATGCACCGGCTCAAATTAATCCTACGCGTCATCAGTTTCTTCCTCCCCGCAAAGCCATTACTTTCAACAAGAGCCTCACCATCAACGACGGCCTATTAATTAGCTGCGTTTCAAATGCCGCTCAGATACACTATAACATAGCAGAGTTAACCGTAGAACATTACGTGCGGGACATCAATAACTCGCTTAAATCTAAGGGAGATTTTGTCATCAACTCGGTGGGTAAGTTTAAATTGGATGTAGAAGGTCAGATAGTCTTTGAAGTTATTGACGAATCCAATTACCTGACCGATGCTTTCGGTATGGAGCACTTTATTTCTCCAGCCATTATTCGCCGCGAAGCATTCGAACCTCAACAGGCACTGCCTTTACAAAAGGAAAAGAAGAAGTTCAATTGGTTTGGTCTTGGTCTGTTTTTCATTATTACTGCTCTTGTCATTTATCAGATATTAGACATTACCAAACTGCTTACGCCTTATGAAAGTGCCTCATTAGTACCTGATACACAACGCCTACGAAATATTGCCATTGAACGCAATGAAGCCTTACACAAGAACAACACTTCAGCTGGTCGCAGAGATACCGTAGTACAAATCATTGTTATACGCGACGAAACATCTGAATCAAAACCTGAAATGCCAAATGATGAACAATCTGCTTCATCATCTTCTGCAACACTTAATCAAAACATAACAACTAAACCCGTATCCTCCGCTAAAAGAACACAGGATAGTATCCGCTTCAGCTCCACTACATCCTACCCTCTTGCGTCAGAATACAACCCGGCCAAATGGGGAGCTTTTCTTATTGTTTTCTCTTCACACAAATCAGAAGATGCTGCATTGGAAATGCAGAAACAACTCATCAATGAGCGCATTGGTGTGCGTTTGTACAACAACGGTCACGAATATCTTGTTGTAAAATCAGGTTACATGAGCAAGCAGGCAGCAGCCAAAGATGTTGCATTATATGGTATGCTGGGTTATAATAATACCTGGCTGTATAAGATGCCTGAGTAACAATAACTGTTAACTCTTTTTCCTTCTGAGTAATAATACAGTAATCTGAATCATATTGCTCAATACATGTAAAATAATAATGAGTAAGGTATAAAACCAATAGGCAAAGCCTTTACCATTATCTGAGTTGAAGCACATTCCGTAAATAAACCAGAATAAGTAAACGAAATGAACAATTGCATTAAAACTGAAAGTAAGTTTTTTTTCCTTACTCAATTTGGTTAAGAAAACAAGTGAAATCCAAAAAAGTATGATTGAAGGAAACAGTATCCAATCATCTTCGTGCAATGGCATTCCTTGATATTTTATTACTTCAACCTTGGAAAGAATTCTCCGATGTTAACATACAGGCTGAGCGCATTATTGGAAGCGGCTGTATTGTAAATTGCGTAGGAGTATGAAAACCCCCAGCGCTGTAAAGCCAACTGAACGCCAAAACTAAATCCGCTTAATCCGCGGCGTTCATTGAATGCCAGTTCCATTCTTCTTAAATGATTGTAGGCAATATTTGCACGCAGTACTTTTCCCAAATACAACTCGGTTCCGAAAATAGCATGGCGAAAGAGTTTGTCTGCTATGTATTTTTTTTCTTTTTGAACAGATGTATCGCTGATAAATGAATTGTTATTGCGCAATGCAGGATCGTCGTACCTTATATCCCATTTTAGCAAATGATGCAGAGTCAAGGAAAATAAAAATGGTGTATGCGTAAGTCGTTTCGAAATACCAGCCTGAAGGTCTATTGGCAGTTTCTCGTCATTACCCGGAGTAAAACGACCTAACATGGTTCCAAAATTTTTCAGAGCCACACCGGCATAAAAACCATTGGCACTGTCGGCATATGCCATTCCTACATCAGCCATAATGCCCGATGCGGTAATGTTGTTGTAGTTGGAGTTGGTGTATTTCAGCGACATACCGTAATTCGCTTTTTCGCTCAATGATCGGGCTATCGAAACCACACCAACTAAATCCTGAGCGTATGCATTTCCCTTGTCTGTTCCGTCAGCAAGATTTTCTTGAGAAACACCATAATTGATGTATTGTAATCCAAATCCGGTATAACCCAACCTGGTAAAGTTTCGGCTGTAAGCAGCTGTTAAAAATGAAGAGCCTGTGGGGAAGAATGAATTATTAACATGAAACTGATTGTGAGTAGCTAGATTCAGTGTAGCCGGATTTTGAAACATAAACGACACATCTCGATCCATCATAGCCTGATTGTATCCTCCCATAGCCGCAATGCGAGCAGACGCCGGTATATTGATAAACTTAAAAACTTCCTGACCACCGGTGATTTGTGCATATAATGGCGACGAAAGCCAAAAAAGTAAGATTGAGAAGTATAGGGTTTTCATGAATCTGCCTTAAACGGAAAGTGTTTTCATTTATTGGGTAAAAATCATGATTATTTCCCACTACCGGACAACTGCTCTTAAACAACCTGTCATTATTGTTGTTTATCAGCCAATAATTACCCGCACAATACAAGGCATATTGTATTTTTGGCGCGCGAAAAAAAACAAACACTAACCATGAAAGTAACCGTAATAGGCGCCGGCAATGTGGGAGCCACCTGCGCTAATGTTATTGCTCACAACGACTACTGCAACGAAGTCATTCTTCTCGACATCAAGGATGGTATTGCCGAAGGTAAAGCGCTCGATATATGGCAAACTGCAGCCGTGAATTCTTATAACTCCCGTGTTAAAGGTGTAACCAACGACTACAGCGCTACCGCAAATTCTGATGTTGTTGTGATTACCTCAGGCCTGCCGCGTAAACCCGGTATGAGCCGCGACGACTTGATTTCAACCAATGCAGGTATCGTGAAGTCGGTTACTGAAAATGTAATCAAGCATTCCCCAAATACTATTCTGGTTATAGTATCCAATCCGCTGGATGTAATGACCTACTGCGCTTACCTCACAGCAAAGTTGCCTTCAAACCGTGTGTTTGGTATGGCCGGCATTCTTGATACAGCTCGTTACAAAGCATTTCTTGCCGAAGCACTAAACGTTTCTCCATTAGATATTCAGGCTGTACTTATGGGCGGACACGGCGATACGATGGTACCCCTACCGCGTTATACAACTATCAGTGGCATTCCGGTTACTGAATTAATTGATAAGGATCGCCTTAATGCAATCATCGAACGCACCAAAAAAGGCGGTGGAGAATTAGTAAACCTTATGGGCACCAGTGCCTGGTA
>CAZXFT010000006.1:41959-168060 GCA_964640655.1 uncultured Bifidobacteriaceae bacterium
CAAAGGATGGTTGCAGAACCATCCTTTTTTTATTTTCACACTATGGCAAAACATACGGTACCTATTGAAATTCTTGAATTACAGGATGGCGACTATCACTTATTCCTCACTGCATATGCCGGAAGAAACAAACTACGCCTGCTGATTGACACCGGTGCCTCCAAAACAATTTTGTCTAAGGCATTCTGTAAAAAGACTAAGTCCTTAAAGTTGATTCAGAGCGAACATACAGCCGCCGGGTTGGGCACTGCCGATATGCAAAGTTGGTTAACCGAAATTAAAACATTCAAACTTGGTAGCTTTCAAATCAAAGATTATGCTTGTGGCGTATTGGACCTTTCGCACGTTACAGAAATATACAGGCAATTAGATTTACCTGTATTTGATGGTGTATTGGGTTGCGATGTGCTGGTGACTTACAAAATGAATCTTGATTTAAAACGCAAACTGCTCATCATCACAGATTAAATTCTGTGATAAGTATCATCTTTCTTTTATCTCATCATGGTAAATTTGCATCGTGAAATTGTGGATGTCATATTCCTTGTTGTTGCTCTTGTTTTATACGCAGGTATTGTACATTCCGCTCTCCGCACTTTCCTTTGAATATAACCGCGACTACATTGCACGTAACCTCTGCATCAATAAAAGCAATCCCGGGTCTTCCTGTAAAGGTTGCTGTTTCCTGAAAAAAGAAATAGAACAATCTGTTCCTGCTAACAACAGCAATCAACACGAAGATATTTCCATAAAGATATTTCAGTTTGATTTGTGTGATGTTATACAGATGCCGGAATACCTGATCAACTCAACATTACACTTTCCCCTTATCAACAGTTACTTAGTTTCATTGTCTCGAAGTTTGATTAAACCTCCCGGCAAATTGATTGTTTAATACTATCTGAGAACACATTTCTAATAATTCATTCATTTATCATTCAACAATCAATTTTCATGAAAAAGCTTTCATTATTAATACTCGTTATTTCATTCATTTATACCTCCTGCACTAAACCCGGTCTTGGTGGCGAAGCAGAAATTCACATTGACGCCAAGCATCATTCAGTACTAATTCCCTATACAACTGTATATATCAAGTACGATGCTAAAGACTTTCCCGGCGATGACCTGAGCAAATACGATGCATCCATTACTACCGATGCCATGGCTCACGGTCATTTTCACGATTTGAAAAAAGGCAATTACTACATCTATGGCGTGGGCTTCGACTCTACCATCAATCAAGCCGTAACCGGTGGTATGAAGGTGAAAATCTCCAAGAAAGACGAGATGGTTGACGTTACCTTACAAATAACAGAAGGAGACTAAATCATATTTCATCACTAAAACATCCGGCATCTATTCCCTGAATTCGATAGCCGGGTGTTTTTCAATGAATGAATAGATGAAAATTATCTCTTTATTAGTCATACTCACCATTATGTGTAATGTTGCCTTGGCACAAGTGCCGTCTTGTTGTTCGCAACCCGGCGCCTGCCAGTCTGTAACAGATCCATTGTGGGCCAGCGACATCAGTAAAAACGGCATCAACCTCTCCTACTTCATCGGCCACTCCGACGGCTATCTGCAACTCCCTAATGAGTTTGGTGACACCGTTTACACCCGCAGAAATGTAATTCAGCAGGCAATGAACACTTCATTTTGGTTTTCAGTAAATCCCAATTTGCAAATCATTACAAGGCTGCCGATACGATATATCAAAAACAGCGAAGAAGATGTATATGGTATAGGCGATGCAGCTATAGGACTATTGTACAACACCTCAAATTTGTTAAAGATGAATGAACAAAATGATTTCATCTTTCAAATGAATCTGACAATGCCCAGTGGTCGTTCATTTAATCTGGATACCGCCCTGATGTACAAATCGCTTCTGCAAACCGGTAGCGGAAACCTCAACGCTGATATTGGAATACGCTATCAACATAATACGCACCAACATACCATCATGGCGCTTGTTACTGCAAGGCAAAGCGTGTATCAACTACACAATTATAAAAATGCCTCTTTGTTTACTGCTCAGGTTGGTTATGCTTACAGGCAAAATATTTCCGACAACACGGAGTTAGCTTATCAGTTGAACATACAAGGTGAACGATACCTGAAAGATTTTGTCAACGGCGATATAGCCTATAACAGCGGTTATACTATGGCATTACTCGTTCCGCGTATTCGCTTGCAATACCGTTCTTGTCATTTCATACTGCAATCTAATCTGCCTCTTTATCGTCATTATCAGGGCCTTCAGTTAAAACTTAACTATACCTTTACTTCAGGTTTCTCTTATGTCTTTTAGGTATTGTCCTTTCTTAATTGCTTTGCTTTTCGCTCTCGGTTTTACTTCCTGCAAAAAAGATATAGCGTTAAGTTCCCAAACACAATACCCTCAGCAGATAAATACCCTTATACAAACCCGTTGTGCCTCAGAAGGCTGTCATAATAAAGAAAGTGCTGCTGCTGCAGGTGGTTTGAATTTACAATCCTGGGAAACACTTTTTGAAGGTGGCAACGGCGGCTCTGTAGTTGTTCCATACAGTACAAGTAAAAGTTGGTTGCATTATTATGTCAACACCTACGAAGATTTAGGAATCAGTCTTACTCCTACCATGCCTATCGGTGATAAACCATTATCGCGTGCAGAAGTGATGCTGATACAAAACTGGATTGACCAGGGTGCACCTGACATCAACGGCAATGTGGCTTTTTGCTGTGATAACCAACGCGCTAAATATTATGTAACCAATCAGGGCTGCGACGAAGTAGCCGTGTTCGATGCCAATACTAATCTGGTGATGCGTTACTTCACAGTTGGCAACAATAGCGGCATCGAATCACCGCACAATCTTAAAGTATCTCCTGATGGACGCTATGTTTATACCTTGCTTCGCTTTGGAAATGTGTTACAGAAACACGATGCCGCTAACGACCAACACATAGCCGATTGCTTTATAGATAATGCCGATTGGAATGTAGTCATCTTTGCCAAAAGCGGAGATGTAGGCATCATCAGCGATCTGAGTCCTGCGGGTAAAATCCGCATCATCGATTTAAAAAATATGTCTTTGATTAAATCCTTACAGGGTTTGATAAACCCTCACGGGCTTTATTACTCCGACAACACCAACACACTTTACATCACCTCTCAGTATGGCAATAGTTTTTATAAACTGAAGTTCGATACCACCGACTTCTCTGTGCTCGATTTTGAAACACGTTCTCTACAACCTGGTATCAGCAACAATTTCAACCCAAACACCATTGACCCACACGAAATAATATTCACCCCAGACGAGTCGAAATACTTTGTTACCTGTCAGGCATCGAACGAGGTGCGTGTGTTCCAAACATCAAACGATAGCCTTCTTGCAGTATTACCGGTTGGTACCTTTCCACTGGAAATGGCAGTATCACATAAATTACCCTACCTCGTTGTTACTTGCGAGGAAACACCTTCATCATCTCCACGAACCAAAGGCAGCTTGAGTGTTATTAATTACAATACGCTACAAGTAGTAGGCAGCATCAATCAGACTTTGTTTCAACCGCATGGCATTGCCATAGACGATGAAAGAGACTTAATTATAGTAACCAACAGAAACCTCACCAACGACGGCCCGGCACCGCATCATAGCTCAGAGTGCGGAGGTAGAAATGGATTCATTTCTTATTATCGTTTAAGCGATCTTTCACCATTACCCCAAATGAAAACAGAAGTATCGGTTGACCCTTACACCATCAGCATCAGACCATGACATTAAATGTAGTTGTTCTCAGCGGTGCAGGCATCAGTGCCGAGAGTGGCATCAAAACTTTCCGCGACAGCGATGGTCTTTGGGAAAACTACCGCATCGAAGATGTGGCCACACCCATGGCATTTGAACGTAACCCTGAGTTGGTCCTGGAGTTCTATAACGTGCGCCGCCGTCAGGTGTTGCAGGCACTTCCCAATCAGGCCCATCTTTCTTTGGCACATATACAAGGACATAATACCAAGAACGGCAATCTCATCAACATTCAGGTAGTAACACAAAACATCGACGACCTGCACGAGCGTGCGGGTTCTGAACAGGTAATGCACCTGCACGGTGAAATCTTGAAGGTTCGTAGCACCTCACATCCGCATTTGATTTATTCCTGGCAAAAAGATTTATCCATCAACGACAGGTGCGAGAAAGGCTCACCGCTGCGTCCGCACATTGTATGGTTTCACGAAGAAGTGCCAATGATGGAAAACGCAATCTCCACGGTGCAGCAGGCAGATGTATTAATGGTTGTAGGCACTTCGCTGCTCGTTTATCCTGCAGCTGGTTTACTGCATTATCGTCATAGCCAAGTGCCCGTTTATGTTATAGATCCAAAACTGCCGGAGGTGCACGGTGTTCATCCGCTGCATACTTACAGCGAGCCTGCAGGCACAGGTGTTGCTAAGGCATTGCAACATATCAAAGACAACTACTAATGGAAGAAAATCCCTGGAAAACACTCAGCAGTAAAACCGTATATCGCAATCCCTGGATAGAGGTGGACGAACATCAGGTACTCAACCCTGCGGGCAAACCCGGCATATATGGAGTGGTTAGGTTTGTAAACGATGCCATTGCCATCGTTCCCTTAGACGAGGATAATAACACCTGGCTTATTGGTCAATGGCGATTCCCCCTAAACCAATACAGTTGGGAAGTGCCTGAAGGCGGTGGTAATAAGACAAGGACTCCCTTAGAATCGGCGAAGCGCGAATTGCTCGAAGAAGCAGGACTCACTGCAAACAAATGGACTATGATACAGAAACTCCATCTTTCCAACTCAGCTACCGACGAAGTCGCTTATATCTTTATTGCCCAGGACTTAACCATAGGCAAAGCCGAACCCGAAGAAACCGAAGCACTACAGATTAAAAAGCTTCCATTTAAGGAGGTGTATCAGATGGTGTTGCGCAATGAAATTACCGACGCACTCAGTATAGCTGCCATACTCCGAACCAATATTTTTCTGGAGAATCAAAAAGGCAGGTAATCGGTTGTATTGATTTTAATGGAGTGCGTTATGCCGCTTTGCACCACTATCTGTTTGTTGCTGTACACACTGATGGTATCGTATTGTAATGTGAGGGGGGCATCTACGGTGAGGTGCTGCTGTAGGCGCAGGTTTTTGCTTTTTATTTTTCCGGTATAATACTCCTCGCTGCTGTAACGCATTGTGCTGTCTTTTTTGGTAAATATAAACGAACGGCGAAAGGGCTGCTGAGCTTGGGTAACATTACAAGCTAGTAAAAATGTTATAACAATTACTCCCTTACGCATATAGTAAATTTAATACAGCACGGTTACATTACCCGTAGCGTACTGTTCTTTGTTATCATAGATTGTAGTGTAAACTGCCTGCCATTGATATACGCCAATGGGTACGCGCTCTCCTTTAAAAGTACCATCCCAGGCAAAGTTTACATCGTTGGTACTGTAGAGCAGGTGCCCCCACCTGTCGTACAGGTTTAGTTTTAGGCTGTTGAAAAAGGTAGGATTCATCAGCCGGAGTTTATCATTCTTGCCATCGGCATTTGCGGTAATGCCGGCGGGGAGTTGGGGTTTTACGTTTTTCCAATCTAAAATGGTGGTGTCTTCGCAGAGGTTGTAGAGTTGGACATTGTCTATGTAGAGGTAGGCAAAAGGATAAATTATCTTTCCATTTTCATTGATAATAAAATTGGTATTTGAATCTAACTTAAAATTACCAATTGTAAGCCATGAGTATTTCAAGAGGGGCTTAAAAATAATATCTAGTAAGTACCATTCTACATAATTAGTATCAATAAATTCAGTGTTTGAATTTGTTATCTGAGCTATTTCTGAAATAATTTGATGTTGAGAAGTACAGGTCGTTTCAGAAGTATCAAATAAAACCCCAAATTCCATTGAAGAAAAACGTGTAGAATCTGCTAAAGAATAATATAGACGTAAGAGATACATACAGGTATCTCTAAGTTCATTTGAGAGGTTAATTTTAATGTATTCTCTTAAATTGTTTGGCGATGAGTTTGGAACAATATTAACTAAGCCAACGTATGCATTACCTGATTGTGGATTTTGTAGACCAAGTGTATTGTAAGGTACTCCAAATCCATTAGCATAACAAGTATGAAAATAATCAGGAGTGCCACATGGTTTCCAATTAAGTAAATAATTAAATGAAATCCCTGCAAGACACCCCGTATTCTCCTCAAAATCCCCATTAGGTATTAAGTTCGTTTGTGCCTGAGTGTTCAAGTATGTAAACAATAAAACAAAAAAGTGCCAGCGTACCATTGTTTATTGTTTAACGATTTTACGGGTGTCGCAGATAGTACCCTTGCAATGCAGTTGCAGCATATACATCCCGGCCGGGTAATTACTGAGGTTGAGTATGGTGTATCCATCGGCACCTTGCACACTCTGTTGTAAGCACAGCCGGCTGTTGCTGTCGTATATCAAGAGTTCCTTCTCTTCATCGCGGCTTTGTGCCCACATATAACTAAAAAAACCGTTGTTCGGATTTGGAAATAAAAGGTATGTACTCAGGCTGCTGTCCTTGCTTTCTTCCTGTATGCGGCTGCCGGATGCTTCGGTTAAAAAATCATCATAAAACACATCGCACATAGTGCGCGCCATAAATACTGCCGCTCCGCTGCTGTAAGGGTGGCGTATGGCAAACTGATGCGCATCGGCATACAGGGTGCTGTCTAAATCATAAACACCTCTTGCCCAACTGCGCTCATAAATACTTAGTACCTCCCCGTAAACATACTCGGCACTGTCGCTAGGTATAAGGGAGGATAAATACTGCTGTGCCTGCAAGGTATCGCCTCGACGCAGGTATTCGTTGATGTTGCCAATTATACCGGCCACTGTGGTTTTAAATGTATCGGCAAAGGCTGTGAAGTGTGCATCAAGGGTGTCGCCGTAGTTCAGATAGCTGCTGTCGTGTATGATGTAGTTAAACACTTGCCATTTAAACTGGTAATCGTTTGCCGGGTTGATATATTCAAAAGAATAGCTGTTTCTGTTTCTGATAATATCACCGTATTCCTCGCGCCGGTTCAGTGGTGTACTGAAATCGTAATTGCATGCTGTAGTGATGGATGTGTCGATTATAATATATTCATTAGGAGGGCTAAAAACAGGGTACCAAGTTTCCACCCACCACGGCCTACCGGAATCATCTCTCACCCACCACTCACTGGATGAATTATTAGTAGTTACATAATCAAAGATACCTGAAGCACTATTATTACCAATCTCCCACCTGTTATCGCTCGGGGTTTCCTCATCACCTTGTGCGCCAATGCCGGCAGCATCGAGGCGCACCCCATAAAAGTAATCTACCATTCGGTTGCACTGTATGTCGGCAGGGGCATTCAAGCCGACTAAGTTGTTGCCTAAAATGCGTATGGCTGTGCCGCAGCGTGCAATAATGTTATTGTGTATTTGTACTTTATTGCTCAGTTCTATGTTGATGCCATACAACTGATCTTTTTGACTGCTCTGTGCCGCAGGGCCTTGTTTTACTATCAGATTCTCGCGCACTACGCCGCGCTCGCAAGCATTCAGTATAATACCGTACTTTACCGCTCCGCTAATGTTTTGCGGAAACTCTATTTGGTTTTGTTCCACCATTATCCGGTCGCAATTGTTGCCTACTATACCTCTGCGTACCTTCCGTATCAGGTTGCCGCTGATGGTTACCGCTACAGGAACCCCAACAAGTTGGCTCACATTGATACCTTCAGTTCCATAAGTACCCGGCAGCATATCCTGATTGATTTCGTTCTGGAATATCGTTACATCCGATTCTGCGGTTTCGCGTACGATGATGCCCGACTCGCAACCGAAAAGCTTATTGAACTTACAGATGATGTTGCTGTACGGACAATAAACTACCCGTATGCCTCTGCTGCATACGTTTATTTGATTACTGTTAATTCCTATATCGGTACCTGAGGTTTGGCGCACCCATACCGCACCGGTAGCCGGCACCTGACCAATGCTGCAATTGATGTTATTACCTATGTTGCTGAAACTGTTGCCTACTATGCTCACCACATTTTGGCTGCCTCCTTCGTACAGCACCCCCACACGGCAGTTGTCCATCACATTGTCGTAAGAATTACCCACCGAGGTAACATACAGGTTGCCTCCCTTGTGCCACAAACCCACACCGGTGATTGCTGTACAGCCACCAACAGAATATAAATGATGTATATAGCTATTCACAAGGCTCAGGCGACCGCCAAAGCTGCGTATGCCATACTGGTGTTGTTTGATTTCGTTTCTGTAAACAAAGCTGCTTGCATCACCAATAGTCAGCACAGGCTCATCTATACTCATATCCATAACTATGGCGGTGTGGCTCTTTTGGCTGCTGTAAGGTGCTTTCAGGTTATTGCCTGCTGACCACAAGGCATTACTCTGGCAATCGAAAGTACAACCCTTAATATTGATATGGGTGTTGCTGATGTCGGCGTGTGCCTGCTGCACCACTCCGTAGCGGTTTTTGTTAAATATAGTATGGCTTAGCTCGTAGTAGCCGTAGCCATTGCTCATTGCTGTATTGCTGCGGCTTAGTATGGCGGTGTCGGCATCCAGTATTAAAGTGTTTTGTATAATCAACTGTGCTCCCGGCTCTAAGCGTATGCCGCTCCACATATACTTGCAGGCATAAAGTATGCAGTTTTGTATAGTAAGCGTTACGCCGCTTTGCACCACAATCTGTTTGTTGCTGTACACACTGATGGTATCGTATTGTAAAGTGAGGTTGGTGTTGATGGTGAGGTGCTGCTGTAGGCGCAGCGTTTTGTTATTTATTTTTCCTGTATAAAACTCTGTGCTGCTATAATGCATAGTGCTGTCTTTTTCGGTAAATAAAAACGAACGGCGAAAGGGCTGCTGAGCTTTTGCAACATTACAAGCTAATAAAAAGGTTATCACAATTACTGCCTTACGCATAAAGTAAATTTAATACAACACCGTTACATTGCCCGTAGCATATTGAACCCTGTTATCATAAATTGTGGTGTACTCCGCCTGCCATACATACAATCCGAGTGGAACGCGAGTACCGTTAAATGTTCCATCCCATTCAAAGTTAGTGTTCGTAGTGCTGTATATTGTTTGACCCCACCTGTTATATATATTTAGTTTTATTTTATTGAGTATTATCGAGTTTAATATTTTAAACTTATCATTGAGTCCGTCAGAGTTGACAGTTATAGAAGATGGGGATATTATACTATTCTTATAAGCCGTTGTATCCCTAATCACGGTTAAAGAAACATTGTCTATGTATATATAAGCAAATTCAAGAGTACCGCTTACATTCATTTTGCTTGATAAGACATCAGGTTTAAAATTCCCAATAATTAGCCACTCCTCTCCTCCGTTTGGCTTATATATTCCTTCATACTTAATCCAATTTAATGTGTCATAAATCACTGGTTTGTTTGTAAAGTCAATTGATGGAGAAACCGATATTAGCTTAGGGTCATTAAATACACACTCGTTAATACTATATCTAAAGTCAACACCAACGCAAGGGGTAAAGTATTTACAATAATTCGCTACATTTATGTACATAGTATAAATGTATAAGCTATCAGATGACAATTTATTGGTCAACTTTACCGCTATATACTCCCTTATATCTTTTTCCCAATATGTAATTATCCCAACATAGGCATTACCATTATATGTGGGTTGATACCCATAATAATTGGTCGGAATAAGGTATGCATTGTTTATTGCACAAACATGAAAATAATCTGGTGTTCCGCATGGGTACCAATCCTTTAGTTTTGAAAAGGAATTAAACCCCGGACATCCTGTATTCTCCTCAAAATCGCCATTGGGCACAAGGTTTTGTTGTGCATTAACACATACACCGGCAAGCAGCAGCAAGACTATCAGCAAACCGCGCATCGCTTATTGTTTAATAATTCTTTGAGTATTACATCTTGAGCCGTTGCAAAATAATTGCAACAGGTAAATGCCCGAAGGGTAATCAACGAGGTTTACCAGAACCATACCTTGCTTCTGAGGCAAGGATTGATGAATAAGCTGCCGGCCCTGCATATCGCTGATTACCATTTCTTTTACCGTTTCTTCTTCAAGCCCCCATTCGTACCGTACAAAGCCGTCGCTTGGGTTGGGGTAAAGTATAAACCGTTCCATTGCCGTACTGTCTTTTTCCGCTTCGCTACGGCGGCTGCTTTCCGGCTCTGTAAGAAAATCGTCATAATCTTCCTGCGCCATAGCCCGCGCCATATAAACACCCATGCCGCTAATCTGCGGGTGGCGCAGGGCAATCTTATGTAAATCATATATGAATGCGCTGTCTATGTGTTCGATGCCTCTAACCCAGGTGCGCTCGTAAATGCGCAATACCTGTTTGTAAACGTATTCCGCGCTGTCGCCGGGCATAAGCATCGACAAATATTGCTGCGCCTGCAGGGTATCGCCGCGCCGCAGGTATTCGTTTATGTTGCCTATGATACCCGCTACGGTGTATTTGAACGTATCGGCAAAAGAAATAAAGTGCGCATCGAGGCTGTCGCCAAGGCTAAAATAGCTACTGTCGTAAACTATGTAATTAAACACCTGCCATTTGAACATATAATCGTTGGCGGCGTTTATGCTGTCAAGGCTGTAGCGGCCCATATTACGTATGATATCGCCGTATTCTTCGCGGCGGTATTGTGATGTCGAGTCATAAGTACATACAAACTCAGTGTATGGATTATTGACAATAAAGTATTGTGGAAATAACGGATTAGCAATTTGCAACCACCATGGCCGTCCTGCATCATCTCTCACCCACCATTCACTGGAAGCATTTCCTATCGTGTAGTAGTCATAAATTCCTATTGTCGTATTGCCACTGCTAATCTCCCACCTGTTATCGCTTGGCTCGTCTTCGCTGCCCTGCGTACCTATACCTGCAGCATCAAGGCGCAGCCCGTAGTAGTAATCTATCATACGGTTACAGTAAATAAACGACTCTACATTAAGCCCGCCGCTGTTGTCGCCCAGTATGCGTATGGCTGTGCCGCAACGCGCTATGATGTTGTTTCTGATATGGGCCGCTACGCTCAGCTCGGAAGAGATGCCGAACAACTGGTTCTGCTGCCCGCTCTGTGCCGCGCCGCCATACCGCACTATTATATTGCCCGTTACCAACGCCTTTTCGCATCCCTCTATGCGTATGCTGTATTTCACCGCACCGTTTGTATTAGACGGGAACTCAATAGTATTATCCCTAATGCTAAGGAAATTACAATAGCTGCCTTTTACCCCTACACGCGATTTCTTTATGGTATTACTGCTTACGCTCGCCGATAGGGGCGTGCTCAATACCTGGCTTATGTTAACGCCTTCCATACTCCATGTGCTGTTATTCATATCTTCGTTAATGCGGTTTTCATATACCGTAATTGTGCTTTTGTGAGTTTCTGTAATATTAATATTAAAACTGTTATTTCTCATCGAATTATATTTTGCCGTAATCTCGCATTCCGAACACAGCACCACCCGTATGCCGCGCTCGCTATATAGCACTTCGTTGTCATTCACATCTATTTGCATACCCTTGCTCTGACGCACCCATACTACACCTACAGCCTTTACCTGGCCCAGCAGGCACTCCAAGCCCAGCCCTATGTTACTAAACTGATTGCCGTTTATTCGTACCGTTTGGCTTACGCCACTTTCATACAATACTCCCACACGGCAATGGTCAAATATATTGGTTAGGTTGGCCGATGCCTCCATCGTTAGATTGCCCCCATGCTGCCATACCCCCGCTCCGTCTATAGCCGTACAACCGGCTGTGCTATATAAGTATTGCACCATCAGGTTTTCTATACGCAGGCTGCCCCCTTTGTCGATTAATCCATATTGATGCCGATATATGTAATTACGATATGCCCCGCTGCTTGCATCGCCAATAGTCAGCACCGGCTCATCTATACTCATATCCATAACTATGGCGGTGTGGCTCTTTTGGCTGCTGTAAGGTGCTTTCAGGTTATCACCTGCCGACCACTGTATGTTACTTTGGCAATCGAAAGTACAACCTCTGATGTTGATATGTGTGTTGCTGATGTCAGGGTGAGGCATTTGTACTATTCCGTAGCGGTTTTTGTTAAAGGTAACATAGTTTAATTGATAGTAACCGTAGGCATCGGTGTTATCGGCATTGCTACGGCTCAGTATGGCGGTGTCGGCATCCAGTATTAAACTGTTATTGATAATCAACTGCGCTCCCGGTTCCAAGCGTATGCCGCTCCACATATCCTTGCAGGCGTAGAGTATGCTGTTTTTTATAGTAAGCGTATAGCCACTTTGCACTATTATTTGTTTGTTGCTGTAAATGCTTATGGTATCGTATTGTAAGGTGAGGTTGGTGTTGATGGTGAGGTGGCCTTGAATGTCGAGGCGTGAATGAGATAGGTTGCCCGAAGAAAGCCACTGGTTTTGTGAAGAGTTTTCGCCGGTGGTTTTTACACGCTTGGGTTGTATGGGTACACAACAATCTACACGCACCACTATGGTATCTCTAACTGTACAGGTATTATGATGGCCATATACAGTATAAGTAGTGGTAACTGTTGGGCTTGCATATACAACTGCACCGGTTGTGGTATTGAGGCCACTTGCAGGCTCCCATTGATATGTAACAGAGTCATTCATGTTAGTTTGCACCTCTAATTTAATAAACCCACTGTCGTTATCACAAAAATTAGTGTCAGTAATATTCACATAAATCATAAAAGTGTCAACATCTACTAATGCGGTATCATAATTCACACAGCCAAAGCTGTCAATACCGGTAAGATAGTACCAGGTAGGCACCTGTGGCGATACATAAATAGTATCGGTATTAGCAATGGTATCAAGGCCTGTTTTCCAGATATAATTTACAGTTTCAGCACCGGCAAGCATTATCGTGTCGCCTTTGCAAGGTTTGTATTGTGGCAATGTTATATACACTACAGGAACTGAAACTGGTATAGGCACGCATGTAAAAATACTCGCAAAGTTGGCATCCATAATATAAATACATACTGTATCACCTCCACAGAGGCTATCAAGCACGCTACTCATAGTGCTTCCAACGTTTGTATAATCGGTTCCATTGAAACTTATATTGTAGGGTGGTATGCCTCCACTCCATTCAAAAGTGGCAGTGCCATTACATGTACTGTCGCAAGCCGGTGTAACACTTACTTCCAATTTAAAGCTGTTATTACAGCACACACTATCGCTGGGTGTAAAATTCCAGTTGCCATTAGCTACCTGCGAATAAATAGTATCGTTGCAGGCATTTGCAGCGCTTAACAAACCCGACATATCGTAAATACCGGCAGGGGTATTACAGGAAGGAATAAAAGCAAAATGATAGAGTATGTGCTGTATAGAATCGGCACTGAACACATCATCTAACAACACACTATCTAAATTCCAGGCAGCGGTGTAGCCCATATTCAGGATGTTAGTATAAGTCATAGGCAATCCGGGAGCCTGTGTGCCATTATAATAATATTGATAATCGGAGCCACTGTTAAAGGTAACATAGCTGGCAGAGGGTACATAAGAGAAACCGGGTATAGGTGTAAGATATAACCAAGTGTTTTGTGCCTGTGAATTATTCAGGCTTTGCGCATCAAATTCAACAATGTAGTAAACATAAATGCAACTATCTGTTTGAACGGTGTCGGCGCTAATGTTCAGATTTAAATTAGGGCTTAATGGTTGAATCCAAAGCGTATCTATGTAGTAATTACAAGAATAGTTCAATAGGCTATCTATAGTAAAACCGGACTGAGGTGCCACAGCGCAATTATAACCATAATACATATAAATAGGAATAGGGTCGTATGGCAAGGAATCGTTCAGGCAATTTAATGCTACATTTAAATTAAATAAGACTGCGTTTGCAGGGGTGTTATATAAAGTATCCACAGAGTATATTCCGTTGCCGATAGAGTCGAGACCTGTTCCTTGAGCACTCACCTCAGATGCACTTAAAAATGATACCCAGGCATTGTAAATTTTATTACCGAAATCTTTATGGTAATACATCATTGGAATGGATGAAGAGTTGCTACTTACCGGTATGGTATCTAATGTAGTCTGAGTACTCAAAACCAAATTTGGTTGTCCATTGTAGTTGTACTGTGTTATTGGATAAACCTCTTGTATTGAGGGAACACCACAAAAGGTTCTAAGATTTAAAGTATCCAGGTATAAGGTATCAGCCAGATTACTGCAAACCTGATTCAATCTGAACTCAAGGGTATTATAAAGATTATCGGTGTCTTTATCAGTTGGAATTGCCGTATAAGAAATACCAAATCCATTGGCATCATATTGAATGGTTGCAGGGTTTGTCGTCCAGCCGAGGGCTGTATTTGGTGTGGATTGAATAGATTGCCGGAGTTGATCAAAGGTATAATTTGCAGACAATTGAAATGAAAAATGTGCCGTATCACCCCAAAAGAAAACGGGCCTGTATTCTTCAGGGAAATCATCACCGGCATAGCCTCCATATGTATGCGCTCTTATCACGTATCTGATATTACACTCGCTTACATTCATAATGTTGTTAAAACCGATATTTTGTGCCGTCCCGGTCATTACATAGCCGCCTTGTACATCGGTTTTAATTTTAATAAATATTAAATCATCCCCATAAGGATCGCAGCTTTGTGCTGCCATATTAGGAGTTGAATCATTGCCGGCAATAAACTGCGCTCTGATTTGAGGTATCGGATAAACTCCAACCGGAAGTTCATCTACTCCGAAACCGGTAATGGAATATTTCCCCGTAAAGGTAATATTATAACTAAAAGTATCATTTACCAACTGATAAAAATTTATATCAGTATCAGGCACACTAACTCTATAAAGAATTGAATTAGGGAAGTCAGTCGTGTCGGGGTTAACAAAAGTAACGGGATTGGATGCCGTTGCTGTATAAATAGTGTTGCCGAGAGAATCAATCAGGTTAAAAACACCTTCTTCAAAAGTAAGTATTGCATGATTAGTGTCTATAGGTGGTTGATATAGTAATTCAAATTGTAACAACGCATTATCGGGTATATTGTAAACTATGCCTTGAGCGTAAATACTAACTGTATCGCAAGGGTAAACCCTGCGAAGACTTTCATCGCTTAAATCTGCGCTACTCAGGTTTGGAGTATTTGAGTTGGCTTGATAATCCAAATAATTAACCCAACCATAATTAGCACGTTGAATAATGACCGAATCAATACTAATGGCACTCTCACACTGTCCCGGACAGTGCCTGTAGAGGCTCAATGTGCTACAACCTAAATTCCGATAGCAGTTAACGCAAGTTGTATCGCAAGTATTTCGGAACTCTAAATTGAAAAAATCCAAACCCCAGGCAATGCCTGTTAGTGCAGTGGCTTCGCCGCAATCTATGGTAGCCTTGAATTTAATTTGTACCCCATGCGTATTGTAACCGATCAATAGGTAATAATTAATCAAGAGGGCAGTATCGGAAAGCGATTGTATATGTCCTAAAGGCAGCACTTCGGTAGCACCATTGAGAGTTACGGTTACATCTGATATGGTATAATATGGTTTCTTTTTCAAATATGCATAGTAATATGAAGTGGTACATTGAATCAGATTATTATTAAAAACATCTTTTATTTTCCAAGGTTGTGCGCCACCTGATTGTGTAAACTGAAAATGAACACTATTGCCCGCGGGAGTACCGGGACCTATATCGGTATAAGTGCTACTCGATAATACATTAGCCGTTGTATTATTTTCGGCTTTCCATTTTGATGCAAAATTATTGTCAGATGCTGTTACAATATCTGTAGTACCCAACTGGCACATACGTTGAAATCTAATTTGGTTATTAGAATTCGACAAAACTGTTGTTAAGTTTAATTGGTGCGTGTAAGTGTTACAGGTTTGTAATTTTTGGGCACACTTAAATCTTAAGCCGTGTATGTGTAACTGTAGTGTATCGTCATAACTTAAGTACTGCCATAAGTTACTATGATAAAAACTTGAAAAGGTAGTGTCCATGCCGTGAGGCTTCATAGGATTCACCAGTTGAGAAGAATTGATTGAAATCACGGCACGAGAGGAATCCGTATTGAAAGATAAATTATAACTGATAGCGTTTAGATTGTTATCTTGTGTAATGCTATCAAATTCAAAATAGATAAGGTTAATAGGCAAGGTAATATTATCTATTCTCATTGTTAAGGCTTGTGGATTATCGACAGTATCTAAGTTTATGTCAAGCGTTGGTAATATATTTATGGTGTACTTGGCACTATTTGAACCACAAACCAGTAAAGAATCAGATAAATTAATGTTGCTTATTACCAAAGAGGGTAAATATTTAGGTTGTATCACATTTAACTCAGACGTAAATGCCGCAGAGCAGTTCTGGTAAACACCTGCTGTATTTGGGCATTGGTAGTAAACAGTATAGTTAGATTTAGCATTTACAGCAGATACAGCAGAGCAATTCATTCGCATAGCAAATCGTTCTCTAATAAATATAGTATCACCTACTGTCAATGAGGGTTTGTTAAATATTGTATTGATATCGTTGCTATTTAAAATTAAAGTGTCGGAATTTGTGCTTAAAATAGCATTGGTGAGGTAATTAGTGTTGTTAAATAAATTGATATTATTAGATATATTGATGGATAGAATATCTATTTCTTCTTCCGCCTTTACGAGCATTTTTAGAGAATTGATACCACCTGATGAAATGCGAAGCGCATAATACCTATATAGTGTATCAAACTTTAAAAAATGTGCATCTTCAAAACTGCTTAAAGGGGCATTGCTAAACTTAACGAATTGCAAGCCCGGTTTATTGAACCCTACACTAATCGAAGTTATTAAAGCATTGTTACAATTAGTAACTTGAGCATTATTTGAAGCGCTAACAGACAAGCTTATGTTAGTAATAGAAGTTGAGTTTAAAAGAGTACAATTACTAAGCAAAAAGAATAAACTTGCTGAACAAGTACCAATTGATTGAGGAGTAATAGTTATTTGATTTGTTGTACTACTTAGCGTGCAATTAATAAGTGATGACCCTATTAAAGAGAAGTATGTTAAATCCAGCCCGATGGTCATAGAATCTGCATTGATATCTGCTCCACTAATATTTAGTTTTATTGTATCAGCAGAATTGCATAAAAATATATTGTTAAGCTCTGTGAGGTTTTGATTACCAGTCCCCGTATGCGATGCGCAAATAGTATAAATTTGAGCTTTAACTTCTCCAACACTGCTCATAACGTATAGCATTGTCGTTAAAGAAATTATAACTAATCGTTGAGCTTGAAGCGTAAGGGTAGTAGTTGTTTTCACATATATAATGGTTTTAGTTACTGCTATAAAAAGAAACCCCGCCGACCGCAAACCTAAAACCCACCATCGCATCGGCGGAGTTTCTGTTGTACGAATGTAATGTTTAATTATTCCAATCCAAGTTATTGTAGAATTAATTTTTTACACTCCAAGTGCAAAACTTTTATCCAAGAAAAATAACTACTCAACGTGCCAATCATCACGGGTATAATAACATATTATGAAGTGGAATAATTGTAGTTCAACGCTTAAACACCACACTCCGGTTTTATAACACTGTGCTTCGAAAAGCTGAATGTATTTAACCAACCCTAAACAGGCTTGACCACTTCTCAAACTGCTTGAATCATCATTAATAATACATTCAGAGCCGTTTTGTCTGCATAGTTTGAAGGTCTGTCGGCACACAGAGAACCTCTGTCGGCAGACACAGCACCGATTAAAGCAGACAGAGAAGCTCTGTCGGCAAACACAACATCGATTCAAGCAGACAGAGAGCCTCTGTCAGCAAACACAGCACCGATTAAAGCAGACAGAGAGCCTCTGTCTATAGACAAAGCATTGATTCAAACAGACAGAGAGTCTCTGTCGACAAACACAGCAACGATTCAAGCAGACAGCGATGCTCTGTCGGCAGACACAGCATTGATTTAAGAAGACAGAGAGCCTCTGTCGGCAGACACAGCATTGATTCAAGCAGACAGAGAGCCTCTGTCGGCAGACAAAACATCGCATCAAGAACTTTTATCAACTATCCATGTCATTATTATCTTTTAAAGAGCATATAATACTATGTATTATTTCCATGGACATTTGCTCTGTATGTGTTCTGTGATTATGGAATTGTCATGGAAATGTAATTTAAATACAATACTAAAACAATATGAAACTTTGGTTTACGATTATCAGTAATACAACAAAATGCATTTTAATTCTGCCGCCGGTGTCTAAACAGGTACTGTCCTCAACGGCAGAGGCCGAAGAAGCAGCGACCAGAGGTCTGCTTCCATCCATGTTCACATCTGCAAGATAGATGATGTGCGCACTTTTGGGGAAAGCAAACGGCAGCATCGTCTTGCATACAAATCAAGCTAAAAAGTCATGCTTAACGTGATGTTAATTTTAGTAGCATCGTTAAAGTTGCAACGAAAGCGCGACAGCGAGTTACTGATTTATGCGCACACGATAGCCAACTCGCTCGATGGGAATACCAACTTTCCCGGTGTTCAGCCTAAGGTAGCCGGTTTGGTGGCTCAAGCCGACCGCTACGAAACTGCGCTGGACAACGTGAAACACGGTCCTGCGGGTTCGGCAGCTATCAAGAACGAGGAGCGGCAAATATTGTCGAACCTCTTGCGCGAAATCTGTAACGATTGCATTGTTGAAGCAAACGGCGACGCCACCCGGTTCCAGACCAGCGGCTTTTCTTTACGCAGCACTCCGGTAAAACATCCGGTATTACCTGCGCCGGAGGAGTTTGCGGTGTTTACCGAAACGGTTCCCGGTCGTGTGACTGTTCGCTTCAAAAAGGTTGCGGGTGCGCTGACTTACGAGCTATGGGCGGCACCGGTGGGTGAGGCTATGCAAAAAATCACCACGCTCACCAACAGCCGCGGTTCGTTAATTAACAACTTGCAATCGGGCACTATGTGGCAGTTTAAACTGAGAGGCCTTGGCGTTCAAAACGTTCTGGGAGCATTCAGTGAAACGGTAGAAGTACCGGTACTGTAAACAAGGTGCCTTAAACGGTGCGCCGGCGCCGCGTTTCGGGATAGAAGCGCGGCGTCGGTATTTATGACATATACATAAGTATTCAATGATGCTTATATAAAAAAAGCCCCATCGCAATTGATGGGGCTTTATATTCAGTAAAGTTATGATTAATCCTTCTTCGGCGCATTGGCATTGCCACCTAAAGACTCACGCATAGCCGTGTCAGATTGTATGTTCTTCATACGGTAGTAATCCATAATACCCAGGTTACCACTACGAAACGACTCCGCCATAGCCAACGGAATCTGTGCTTCCGCTTCTATCACCTTGGCGCGCGCCTCCTGTGCTTTTGCTTTCATCTCCTGCTCCTGCGCCACCGCCATAGCACGGCGCTCCTCAGCCTTGGCCTGTGCAATGTTTTTATCTGCATTCGCCTGATCCATCTGCAACTGAGCACCAATATTTTTGCCTACATCTATATCTGCAATATCAATAGACAATATCTCAAATGCTGTTCCGGCATCCAAACCTTTTTGCAACACCACCTTCGATATGGAATCGGGGTTTTCCAATACATCTTTATGCGACACCGCCGAACCTATGGAACTCACTATACCCTCACCCACACGAGCCAGAACGGTTTCTTCACCTGCACCACCCACTAACTTGGTAATGTTCGTACGCACCGTAACACGCGCACGGCACACCAACTGAATACCGTCCTTTGCCACAGCAGAAACCGGCGGTGTATCAATCACCTTAGGGTTCACACTCATCTGCACCGCTTCAAACACATCGCGACCTGCCAGATTAATCGCCGTACTCATCTTCCAGTCGAGCGGTATGTTGGCTTTGTCGGCAGAAATCATGGCTCGTATAACGGCGTTTACATTACCACCGGCCAGATAGTGCGTCTCTATTTCGTTCGATGTTACTTTCAGTCCGGCTTTGGTAGAGTTAATCATAGCATTAACAACCAGAGAAGGTGGCACCTTACGTATGCGCATAAAAATGAGCTGCGCAATGCTAATGTTCACGCCGCTGAATACAGCGGTTATCCAAAGGTTCAGTGGTATAATGTAGAAGAACAGAAAAAGTCCTACAATGACACCGACAGTTACCAAAATTAAAAAGATAGGTTCCATAGTTTATGATTGTGTTTTTGGTTTTACAAATATTTTGTTCATCGAAATTTTTACAATCTCAAGTGTTGTGTTTTCACTGATATAACCTTCGAGCGAATGCACCTCAATGGTATCTTCACCAACCTGCGCCTTGCCGCTGGGTGCTATGCGCGACACAGCAATGGCTTCATCTCCCACTTTCACCTTTTGCAGTTCTTCCTCGTTCATCCGTGCGGTATTGGTTTGGCGTAAACTCAGCTTTTTCCAGAAGCCGCTGCGCATTGCCGCTATCAAACTAATCACCGATAGCAAGAATGTAATGATAGAAGTAATCCATCCTACGGTATCGCCAAAATGATAGAAGGAAAAATAGATGCCGCTGAGCATCATTATAATACCTATCACAGCAAGAACGGTGATACCGGGTATAATGAATATTTCTATGAAGAGTAATACCCAACCTATGGCAATAAGACTAACTATTATAAACCAATCCATAATTGTAAGTAAGGTCGGAAAAATACAGTTTCTCTGTAATTGAGTTGATGTAAATGTGATGAAATAAAAATCCCGGTTATAAAACCGGGATTGATTATCCGAATTCTAACGAACAAAGGACAATTGACGACAGAAACGAATAATGTCTTAATAAAGATTAATGGCTTGCAGGATTCTTTTCCAGTAATGCTTTGCGCGAGAGTTTGAACTTACCCGACTTCTGATCAATGTCAAGCAACTTCACCTGAATCACATCTCCAA
The DNA here is from genome assembly GCA_964640655.1 of uncultured Bifidobacteriaceae bacterium. Taxonomy (GTDB): domain Bacteria; phylum Bacteroidota; class Bacteroidia; order Chitinophagales; family UBA10324; genus BJGO01. The sequence continues at coordinate 62,979 of CAZXFT010000006.1, forward strand.
CATTCAACACACCTTCCAGAGTTTCCAAACGCTTGTGAGCTACTTCAGAGATATGAAGCAATCCATCGCGACCGGGCAAGAACTCTACAAATGCACCATAAGGCTGAATGGAGCGCACAGTTCCCTGATACACTTCATTCACCTGCGGAACAGTAGTAATTCCTTTGATTTTGTTTACGGCTTTAGTCAAGCCTTCCAGATCGGCGCTCGAAACGGTTACTTCTCCTTTACCATTCACTTCTTCAATCACAATCACGGTGTTGGTTTCGCGCTGCATTTCCTGAATCACCTTGCCACCCGGACCTATCACCGCACCAATAAATTCTTTGTCGATAATCAACTTCACTATACGTGGAGCGTGTGGTTTGTAGTCGGCACGTGGCTCGGCAATTTCGTTGTACATTAAATCAATAATGTGCATACGACCTTCTTTAGCCTGCATTAATGCCTTTTCCAGCAACTCGTAGGATAAGCCTTCTATCTTAATATCCATCTGACAGCCACAGATACCATATCGAGTACCGGTAACCTTAAAGTCCATATCTCCCAAATGATCTTCATCGCCGAGGATGTCGCTGAGTATGGCATACTTACCATCGGCACGGGTAATTAAACCCATGGCAATACCGCTCACGTGGCTCTTCATTTTAACACCTGCATCAAACAAGGCCAATGAACCGGCACATACCGTAGCCATAGAACTGGAACCATTAGACTCCAGAATATCGGATACTATACGAATGGTGTATGGACACACATCATTTCCGGGCAACATATTCTTTAAAGAACGAAGCGCCAGATTTCCATGCCCCACCTCACGACGACCCGGGCCGCGGTTAGGCTTCACCTCACCGGTCGAGAAGGCAGGGAAGTTATAATGCAACAGGAAGTTGGTATAGGTAGTCTCAATTGCGCGGTCGAGCATCAACTCATCCAGTTTTGAACCCAGAGTAACAGTGGTTAATGATTGGGTTTCGCCACGGGTAAAAATGGCTGAACCGTGTGTGGCAGGCAAGTAATCCAGCTCCATCCAGATAGGACGCACCTGATTCGTAACGCGACCATCTAAACGAACTCCTTCGTCTAATATCATGTTGCGCATAATGTCGTATTCCAAATCAGAATAGTATTTCTTGGCCAGTGCTTTTTCCTCATCGGTAGCTTCGGCATAGGCAGCTTTCAATTCATCTTTCAATGCACCAAAAGCCAGTTTACGTTCAGACTTGGGAGCGTTTGATTTACAGACATTGTAAACCTTGTCTTTAAACAGCTCAATAACTTTTGCTTTGATTTCTTCACTGCTTGCAGCGGGCTTGTATGCGCGTGTGGCTTTACGTCCACCCAACAATTCGCAAAGTTCAAGCTGTGCTTTACAATGCAGTTTCACGGCATCGTGACCCACTTTAATGGCCTGTACCATGTCTGCCTCCGAGCATTCTTTAGCCTCACCTTCCACCATCACAATACTTGTAGCAGACGCGCCAACAATAATGTCCAGAGTAGCTGTTTCCAGTACTTCTTTAGATGGGTTGATCACAAACTGATCGCCAACTTTAGCCACACGCACTTCAGATATTGGTCCTTTAAAAGGAATGTCAGATACCGTTAAAGCAGCCGAAGCAGCCAGTGCGGCTAGTGTATCGGGGATTATATTCTTGTCGGATGAAATCATAGATATCATCACCTGGGTATCGCACAGGTAGTCTTCCGGAAACAATGGACGCAGCACACGGTCAACTAATCGTGAGATGAGTACTTCGTAGTCTGAAAGTTTGGTTTCGCGACGGAAGAAAGTGCCGGGGATACGTCCGCCGGAGGCGAACTTTTCCTGATAATCGACCGAAAGTGGAAAGAAGTCTTGTCCTTCTTTAGCTTCTTTATTAGAAACTACGGTAGCCAGCAGCATACAGTCTCCCATACGTACCACCACGGAGCCGTCGGCTTGAGTAGCTAATTTGCCTGTTTCGATGGTCACCTGACGGCCATCGCCAACATCAAATGTTTTTGTTATTGCAGTTTTTGCCATAATTTAATGAATGTGTATAAAACAAAAAAGCGAGAACAATTTCTATTCTCGCGTCTTTTGTAGGTTTATCAATGATTTTATTTTCTGAGGTCGAGCTTTTCCAGAATCTTACGATAAGCAACAATGTCGGTATCGTGTAAGTGGTGTAACAGGCGTTTACGCTGTCCAACCAGTTTAATTAAACCACGAGCGGAGTTGAAGTCTTTATTCTGTCCTTCGAGGTGTTTGGAAATGTCGTTGATTCTCTCGGTTAATATGGCAATCTGTACTTCAGCCTTTCCGGTGTCTTTAACGCTGCTACCATACTGCTTAACTAATTCTTGTTTTCTTTCTTTCGTAATCATTTAATATTGAATTGAAAATTTTATTAGGGGTGCAAATATAATCATGACAGCCGTCTAATACAACAGTATTTTGAAAATTAATATTCGGGACATAAAGCTATGCGACTGCTCATCGATGAACCTACCTTGGCATCGCAAAGAATGTTAGAATAAATATTCGTTAAATAAACCCTCAAATAATCACAAGCTATTTATTTTCAAATAGTTGAATAAGGTCTGATAATTTTTGCTTTAGCTCTTTTCTCTTAACAATAAAATCTAAGAAGCCATGTTCAAGCAAGAACTCGGAACGCTGAAATCCCTTAGGCAAATCTTTCTTAATAGTTTCTTTGATGACTCTTGGTCCGGCAAAACCGATAAGTGCGCCTGGTTCACCCATGTTAATGTCACCGAGCATGGCGTACGAAGCCGTAACCCCCCCGGTGGTTGGGTCGGTAAGTAAAGAAAAATATGGCAAGCGTGCTTCGGCAAGTAAAGTCAATTTGGCAGATGTTTTAGCCATTTGCATCAAAGAGAATGCAGATTCCATCATACGGGCACCGCCGGACTTGGAGATAATAAGCAGGGGTACTCTCTTTTCGATACAAACATCAATAGCTCTGGAAATCTTCTCTCCCACTATGCTACCCATTGAACCGCCAATGAAATTGAAATTCATACAGGCAGTAACCAACCCTTTGCCATGAACCAATCCGTAACCTACAGTCATCGCTTCACTTACATTGCTCTTAGATAGGGTTTCTTTTAACCTATCCTTATATGGTTTCAAATCAGTGAAATCGAGAAAGTCTTTGGGTTTGAGGTTTTCAAACATCAATTCGGCTTTCCCTTCATCGTAAATAATTCCAAAGTACTCAACACTGTTAACGCGTGCATGATATTCACAAGACGAACAGATATAACTATTCTCCTGGAGATCGATTGTAGGTATTGTCTTTTTGCATGAAGGACATTTCCACCAGATACCATCAGGTACTTCCAGCTTTTCTTCGGTGGTCGTGGTAATGCCTTCCTCGTTGCGTTTAAACCAACTCATAGCTTGTAGTTTAGGCTAAGTCAATTTTCTTTTCAAGATATACATCCTGAATGGTTTGCAACAATTCCACACCATCATTCATTGGCTTTTGGAATGCTTTGCGACCGGAAATCAGTCCCTGTCCGCCGGCTCTTTTATTAACCACGGCAGTATAAACTGCTTCAGCCATGTCCGATGCGCCTTTCGACTCACCACCTGAATTGATTAAACCAATTCGACCCATATAGCAGTTTGCTACCTGGTAGCGGCACAGATCAATAGGATGCTCTGAACTCAGTTCGCGGTATACCTTAGGATGAGTTTTACCAAATTTGATAGCTTCATAGCCACCATTGTTGGTCGGTAACTTTTGTTTGATGATATCTGCCTGAATGGTAACGCCAAGGTGGTTAGCCTGTCCGGTTAAATCGGCTGCGGTGTGGTAATCAACGCCATCTTTTTTAAAGCCGGGATTACGTAAGTAACACCAGAGGATGGTAGCCATACCCAACTCGTGAGCATATTCAAAAGCGTCAGCTACTTCCTGTATCTGACGAGCTGACTCTTCGGAACCAAAATATATTGTAGCACCAACGGCAACGGCACCAAGGTTCCAGGCTTCCTTTACAGTTCCAAACATAATTTGATCGTAGCGATTAGGATAGGAAATGAATTCGTTGTGATTGATTTTAACTACGAAAGGAATTTTGTGTGCATACTGACGTGATACAGCAGCCAATACACCGTAAGTTGATGCTACCGCGTTGCAACCACCTTCAATAGCCAGTTTCACAATATTTTCAGGGTCAAAATAAGCGGGGTTAGGAGCAAAAGAAGCACCGGCAGAATGTTCAATTCCCTGATCTACAGGGAGTATTGAAACGTAACCGGTATTGGCCAGACGACCTGTTCCATAAATTGATTGCAGACTACGCAGTACCTGAGGGGTTCGGTTGGTTGAGCTAAACACGCGGTCAATAAAATCAGGACCGGGAGCGTGTATGCTCTTTTTATCAATTGTTCCACTTACGTGATTGAGTAAGTAGTCAGATTTATCTTCTAAAAGTTTTGTGATTTTGCTGAGTGACATGTGTGTTTGATTAAGGGTGGCAAATATAATTAAGTATGCAAGAATACATTGTCATGCGGAAGTGCACCTGACAGTAGAATTTTATTGAAGTCTTTAAAGTATGTTGATGACATTTTCAACCTTGATCCGTACCAACTGAACATTTCGCCATCTACTACTATCGGAGTAATATCGTTTTTGTGCAGAGCACCGGTAAGTTCGGAAATATGCCTGACTGAAAAAGGATAAGGTTCGGAGGAGAGAAAAAGATATTTTGGTTGGGCTTCTATGATTTGCTCTAATGTAACAGCCGGATAACGGGTCAAGGCCTCAAAAACATTTCTGAAACCAGCCCTTTTTAGCATATCGTGAATAAAGGTGTTGGAGCCAATCGTGATAAAAGGTTCTTTCCATATCAGGTAACAAACAGGAATCAATGGATCTTGAGTAAGTGAATGATCTAAACTTTTAAACTGATGCAATATGGATGAACATATCTCATCAGCAACTTTTTCTGTTTGGGTTAAAATGGATATATGCCTGATAGCTTCTAATGCATCTTCCAGCGTGTTGATATTGGAAACATACACCTGAGTATGATGACTGAGTTCTTCAATTTGTTCTGCCACATTTTCTTCTTTGTTCGCAATAATCAAATCGGGTTGCAAGGACAGTATTTTGGAGATGTTGATGTTTTTTGTTCCTCCAATTTTTGTAACAGATGCTAGGAAGTCTCCTGGATGAATACAAAACTTGGTACGTCCTGCAATTTGTTCTCTCAATCCCAGATCAAACAATAACTCAGTAAGAGAAGGAACAACAGATATGATTCGCAAGGGATATTGACTCAGTTGAACTACCCTACCCAACTGATCAGTAAGTTGCATCATGTATCAATGCAGTTTAATTATATTCTGTATACTGCCATCTTTCATTAAAAACTTAGTGTCTGCCAGATTGGCTAACTCTTCGTTGTGCGTTACAATCACAAAAGTTTGATAGAACTCTTTACGCAGTTTAAAAAATAGTTCATGCAGTTCACGCGCATTATCCGAATCGAGGTTGCCACTCGGTTCATCAGCAAAAACAACTTTGGGATGATTAATGAGAGCACGCGCTACCGCAATACGCTGTTGTTCGCCACCTGATAGAGCAGATGGTTTGTGACTTATTCGGTTATTCATTCCAAAGTAATCCAGCAACTCGGCCGCATCTTTCATGGCTTTACCTTTTTCAACACCTGAAATCAGTGCCGGTAAAGCCACATTCTCTATTGCAGTAAATTCTGGCAACAGATGATGAAACTGAAAAACAAATCCAATATTCTGATTTCTGAAATCGGCTAATGCATTGCCGCTAAGCTCGCTGACCACCACACCACCAATCTTAACAATACCCTCATCAGCGCTATCCAGTGTACCCAAAATCTGAAGTAATGTAGTTTTTCCGGCACCGGAAGCACCAACCACTGAGATGACCTCGGCGCGTTGAACCTTGATGGTGACATCATTTAATACTTTTAAGTCGCCAAAACTTTTAGAGATATTGATTGCTTCTACCACTATAAATTAATTATTGGGACAAAAATGCATTATCTAACTAATACAACTCATTTTTTAATCTAATACCATATCAAGTCATTGAAATCGTATCAATTATTTCAAAATGTGTATAGGTAAACGAAAAGTATTTTTTTGTTCCGTTCTTTTCATTTCCTTTACATATACCTAATAAACACTTATTATGAGCAAAACACTACTTAAAGGATTTAATCTTGTTTGTTTCATTTCTGTTGCATTCTTGTTTATTGCCAAATCAGGATGGGCAACAAATGGCAATGAAGTATTTTTTATTGAGAACAAAGGTCAGATAGTTGACCAAAACCGTGCACCACGCAATGATGTGAAATACTATGGTTCTTATAATGGCATGAACTATTATATCAATAACAGTGGTATCAGTTATCAATTGTATCATGTAACTGGCTGGAGTGAAGAAAATGTTCACCATCTGATGAATAAAAGCAGCCGCGCTCCAAAAGATATGGATATATACAGAGTGGATTTAAAGTGGATTAATACATCTACTGAGCAAAACATGAAAGTTGACGAAGCCATTTCAGGCATATACAATTACTATAAAGCAGAAGTGATTACCGGGGTACAACGTTACAAAGGTGTTTGGGTGAACAACATCTATCCGGGTATTGATTTGCATTATCATGGTAAAAACGGGTTATTGGAGTGGGACTTAATTGTTAAACCCGGTTCTGATTACAAGAACATCAAACTTCAAATAAGCGGTGCTCAATTGTCAAAAGATGCTGCCGGTAATATTCTGGTTAAAACTCCAAATGGCACTATCATAGAATCTGCACCTAAAATTTTTCAGAGTGGTCGAGTTTTAGATGCATACTGGTTATTAGAAGACAACTTTCTTACACTGGATATTCCCAATTACGATGTTGAAGCTGAAATGACTATTGACCCTCCTGTTCGTTTATGGGGGACATATTATGGCGGTACTCCTGAAGATGTGGGTTCGTATGCTCACATTGATAATGCTAACCGTGCTTATCTGGTTGGCTACACGGCTACACTTCAAAATATAGCAACCGCCGGTGCTCATCAGGTGAGTTATGGTGGTCTGGATTCAGATGCCTTCATTAGTAAACTGGATGCGTTCGGTAATTTAATTTGGGCCACTTATTATGGTGGCACACACAACGATCGCGGTGTTTCCTGCTCTACCGATGCCAGTGGTACCATTTATCTGTGTGGCATTACTCGATCAACAAATGGCATTTCTACTCCCGGCGCGCATCAGGAGACTAAAGGTGCATCAGCAAATTTCCTTGATGGTTTCTTAGTTAAGTTTAATGCAGACGGTATTCGTCAGTGGGCTACTTACTATGGCGGTTCTAACTCCAATGAATCATACGCCTGCCCGATTGACGCCAATGGAAATATTTATTTATCTGGTATTACAAAATCAACCAACGCCATTGCAACACCAAGTTCTTATCAGCCAAATTTCGGAGGCGGAGTTTATGACGCATACATTGCTAAATTTAATTCTGATGGTGTTCGTCAATGGGGAACATACTTTGGTTCTACCGGAGATGATTACGGATATAACAGTGTTCTAGATAATATCGGGAACATCTATTTGGCAGGATCAACATCTTCTCTTTCATTTGCAAGTACAGGAGTACATCAGGAAATTTATGGTGGTGGTACTTCTGATGGTTACATCGCCAAGTTTGACAATGATGGCAATCTGATCTGGAACACCTACTGTGGTGGCGACAATTTGGACCGTTTCAATTCAATAAAATTAGATAGTGACGGTAATATATGGGCTGGTGGAGAAACGCAATCAACAAATGGAATCGCAACAAATAATGCACATCAGACAATTTATGCAGGCGGTAACGTTCTTCTTGGCGGTGGTGACGCAATTTTTACCAAGTTTAATGCTAATGGACAACGCTTATATGGCACATATTACGGAGGCACAGGTGCAGATGGTGGTGGAATTATCTCTATCGATTTAGCTAACAACGTTTATGTGAGTGGCTGGACTCAGTCATTACAGAATATTGCTGATATCGACCCATATCAGATCTTGTTCGGTGGCGGCACTTTAGACGGTTACATTACGAAATTTAATACTTTAGGCGGGCAACAATGGGGTAGTTATTTTGGTGGTAGTAGTGATGATGCAATCGTATCTTCGAGTGCATACAACGACGGAGATTTGTTGGTATGTGGCGCAACTACCTCAAATAATGCAATTGCAAGCCCAAGCAGTGTACAATCTTCTTTCTCCGGCGGCACTACATGGGATGCATTTTTAGTGAAATTTATTAACTGCGACAATGCAGCATATCAGGTTTCATCGAATGGTCCTGTTTGCTTTGCTTCTGAACTACAACTGAACGCCAGCGGTGGTTTAAACTATACCTGGTCAGGTCCGCAAGGGTTTTTCTCCAACGATCCTAATCCGGTTATTAATAGTGTAAACGAAGACAATGCCGGCGACTACAGCGTAGTTATTACAACAGCAAGTGGTTGCAGTGATTCATTAACTACCACCGTTGCGTTATTTGATTTACCTGTTATTACTACAAGTAGTAATGGTCCTATTTGCGAAGGACAAAATCTTTCTTTATCAGCAAGTGGTGGTAACATTTATAGTTGGACTGGACCTAATAGTTTCAATAGTTCGTCTGCAACTCCAACTATCAACAATGCACCGGCTGCTTCAAATGGATCTTATACTGTTGTAGTAACTGATGCCAACGGATGTTCAGAGTCTCAGGATATAATAGTTACTGTAAATCCTAAACCTGTTGTTTCTGCAGTTAGTAATACTCCGGTTTGTAAAGGAGCAACTATCCTTCTCTCTTCGAGTGGAGGTGTGAATTATTCGTGGACCGGTCCAAACGGATATACCTCAAACCAACAAGACCCGCAGATTTCTGGCGCAGGCACACAAAATGCAGGAACCTACACTGTTTTAGTTACTGATGCTAATGGCTGTACCAATGACAACACTACCAATGTTTCGGTAATTGACTGTTCCGGAATTGATGAATTTGAAACCTCTGTTTCTGTTTATCCTAATCCTGCTAATGAATTTGTTACCGTTCAAAGCAGTTACAAAATTGAAAGTGTTCGCTTGATGTGCATCGATGGCAGAATACTAATAGCATCAAACAATATATTATTAAACCGCTTTGATTTACCACTAAACAATCTACAACTTAGTGCAGGTGTTTACATGATAGAAGTGAAAGTTAATGGAAGCACTGGTTATACTAAACTGATAAAGGAATAAACTTAATTTTCTTCTTTGAACGAGAAAGGCTGTCCATCATGGGTAGCCTTTTTTTTATTTATCTGATAATTAGAGCTTCACAATTATCTTATAAATAAAATGTGTTTCATATATTTAAATGTTTAGTGTAAAGCAAAATGAATGACAGGAACAGTCAATTCGCAAATAGTAGTAATTCAATTAAGATTATGAAAGTACTGACAACATATTATTGAAGAATTTACGTTGATGGTATTAAAGCCTGAAAAAACGAAAAAACATTTTTTACACTTAATTTTTTTGTCCTTATGCTTCGCGCACTAATTATCTTTATGCAATGCTTACTGCTTACAGTAGGTATTTTAGCTCAGGATGCGCCAAAATACTTTGGCACACCGGGTCGTATTTCTTTAGGTACTCGCTCTACTGTTTCTGCCTTCGACCATGATGGTGTTGGTCTTGGAACAGGTGGTCAGTTCAGAATTCAACTGAGTAACCGTGTGAACACTGATTGGTTTGCCGATTATATTATGATAAACTCTGATAATGTTTCGCGCAGTGAGTATTATCACATTGGCTGGTCGGTGCTGTTTTATGTGATGGATAACAGATGGTATCCTATAACATTTCAACCTTATGTTCTTGCCGGACATTGCTTCGACTATAACAAGAAGACATTGATTTCAAATAATAATGTCTATAAAGACCGCTGGGGCTCGGCGGTGCAAGCCGGTATAGGCACACACATCAATCTGAGTCCTCGTTTCGACATTTCTATTATGACCCAATATATGATTCATCTGACCGGAGGTTTTGAAGTGGAACAAGTGAATGGTGCTTATGAAATACTCAAGCACGAACATTCTATTCTGGAAGGACACTTACTCACTACAGCAGGTATCAACTATAAAATTTTCAGGTTATGGGGAAGAAAATAATCAGTATCAGTTTATTGATGGTTGCAGTATACATACAACAAACATTTGCGCAACAAAACAACTTTGTACGCTCCGGATTGATTCGCTCGCAGTTAACCATAAGCCCGGGTTATTTCTTTGCCGATAAGAACACCTACTTCTATTTTCATGGTAATCTTGAAGCTTTTATAGAAGACCGTCTTTCGCTGAGTGGCGACTCGTATGTATTTCTGGGAAATCAAACTTCCGATACCGGCTTGATAAAAATGAACCAAAGCAGTTTCTTTGGATTAGCTAAACATTTCAGCAATGGGAGGAGCGATTTATACTTTGGCTTTCAACCTGGCTTTTCGGTAACACAACTGAACATCTACAATCTTCCCGTTGAAAGTTCTTATGCGTTTAACCCAATGGTGAGTTTCAGTACCGGCTACAATTATGTATTCTTTAAGTACTTCCATTTCTTTTCGCAGTTACGTTACTGTTACGGGCAACATTTATATGAAAGACCCGTGAACCTTGGTGAGGTTCGTATCAGTGCCGGTCTTGGGTTTAATATCAATGCTGTGAAACAGAAATAATTCCTGATGTTTTTCAATTAGAGGAAGTTCGTAAAACAATATTTTTTACTTTTATATAATGTATATCACTTATCAGCTTGATGAGAATGATTTCCTGATGTATCAGCTATTCGTTGCTTCACGCTCGCGACGAATCATAACTAAAAGACAAAGAAGTAGGTTAATTTTTGCTGTTGCGTATATAGCTGCCGGCTTATACTTCTACCTGCGAACTCAAATGGTTCTAGCATTTACATTTACAGGATTTGGTATGTTGTGGTATGTCATGTACCCTTTATGGACGCGGTGGATTTACAAGCAACATTATAGAAATTATATCAGAGAAAATTATCAAGGCCGTGTAGGTAAAACCGGCAGATTAGAAATTCATAATGACCTCATTATTGCTCGAGATGAAGCGAGCGAAAGTAAAATACAGATTACCGAAGTAGAAGCAATATTTGAGATACCCTCCTTTATCTTTATCAAAATCAAAAATGGTCACTACTTCATTTTACCTCAAAATAAAATTCAACCATTCGATGAGCTCAGAAATACGCTTCTTGAAATAGCAGCGCAATTACACATTCCTTACAGTAAGGATGCTGATTGGCAATGGAAGTAATTGCTGGGTAAGGAAGAAAATTATTGTTCCAAAAATCAATCATCAATACACATAACTCCTTCATCAACCTGAGCCATCAAACACTACTTCTCTCAGAATGCTGATTTCTCATTAGCTCAAATTTTGAATTGATAACAGGATAAATAAAACATCTATCTGAGGAATAGTAGACTGAGAATTTCATGATTAATCGCTTCCGATATATATTCTTAATCAATATAAAAAAGCATGAACTTTTATCTAAGCAGAATATTTTCTATTTACTATTTATCGCTTTTCTATACTGTGCAGCTTCTCTGAAATATTTCAAAGGCACCATCAACATTCCAAAACACTCCCCTTCTTCCTTTCCCAAATGTTTATGATGCACCTTATGTGCTTTGCGAATGGCACGGAAGTATAGATTATCGGTGCGTGAAAACCAGGAGAAGCGCTGATGAATTAATACATCGTGTACCAAAAAATAACAGATTCCATAAAAAAGAATACCCAATCCAATATAGAACCGAAAATCGAAACCTGCTTCGGCTCCAAAGAATATAAGCAACGAAGAAGGAACAGCATATATCAGAAAGAAGAAATCGTTTTTTTCGAAAAAGCCTGGCCGCACCTGATGATGATCTTCATGAAAGTACCACATAAAACCGTGCATCACAAACTTGTGAGTGAACCAGGCCATAAACTCCATAAAGAAGAAAGTAGCAATAATAATGATCAAATAAAAGGGTGTCATACTAGATGCAAAGTTAATAACTCATCAGGTGATCGCGAACCGCTTCCATCAACCACATTGGCGTAGAAGTCGCACCACAGATACCAACGCTATCGCCGGTTTCAAACCATTCAGGCTTAATTTCGGATATCGATGAGATAAAATGAGTATTTGGATTTGTTGCCTTGCAGGTATTGAACAACACTTTACCATTTGAAGATTTTACACCAGCAATGAAAATAACTTTATCGTATCTTGTAACGAAGCGCTTAAGTTGCTCATCGCGATTGCTCACCTGACGGCATATTGTGTCATTGGTGGTCACTTCAAAGCCATTCTCTTTTAATCTGGCATCAACATCAAAAAGCAGTTGTGTGCTTTTTGTTGTTTGACTATACAGGCTAAACCTTTTAGGCAGAGTATCTAACATAAGTTCTTCAAACTTTTCAAAGACTACTGCTTTACCATTTGTTTGACCCAATAAACCTGCAACTTCAGCATGCCCGTGCTTGCCCAGTAGGTAAATGGTTTCACCTTTATCGTGTGCGGCTTTAACCCGCTGTTGTAACTTAAGCACTACCGGACAGGAGGCATCAATAAGTTGAATGTTGTTGTTGATGGCAAGTTCATAGGTGGAAGGTGGTTCGCCGTGTGCACGAATTAACACCTTAACATCTCTGAGTTCCTTGAGTTTTTCATGATTAATAATGACCAGTCCCATTTTTCGGAGGCGGAATATTTCCTCGTCGTTGTGTACTATGTCGCCAAGACAGTAAAGTAAGCCATCTTCTCGTAAAATATCTTCAGCCATTTGTATGGCGTATACAACACCGAAACAAAACCCCGATTGCTGATCGATAGTAACCTGTAAGGACAACATCGCACATTGTAACATTTAACCTTGTGCATTGTTTAATAATTATTTTAGAAATTAATTCTCGTTCACAAAGCGCTGCACATCGGCAACAAGCTTAGTGAAATCGGTCTTGATTCCCGGCCAGAATTGTTCAACTTCAATATGATTAGCTGCTTTGGCAGAGGCTTCCATTTTACGCATATTCTCGGTCAATACAGCATAATTAAATGCAGAAATAGTACCGCGCATCTTATGTGATATTTCGTTCACCTCTTTCATATCGCGTCCGTTAACAGCCATTTCCAATGAGTTGATTTGTTTGTCGGCTGACTTAAGCAACAATCCGGAAATATCTTTCATCAAACCAAGATCGTTCATACACTGCTCCTTGAACTTGTAGATATCAAAACAATATCCATTTTTAAGTTGCAATTCTTTCTTTGATACTGCCTGAATAGTATTATCAATTGGTGCGTCTATAGTTCCAAATATAGACGCCAACAAGTCAAATACTTGTTCTGTTTTGATAGGTTTTGAAATGTAATGATCCATACCGGCTTCTATACATAGGTCTTTGAACATTTTAATAGCATGTGCGGTCATTGCTATAATAGGGATGTGGTCTCCACGCTCCTTTTCTATCTCACGTATGCTACGTGTGGCTTCATAACCGTCCATTTCAGGCATTTGGACATCCATCAGTATCACATCATACTTATTGATCTTAAATAAGTTAACTGCTTCTAATCCATTATGGGCTATGGTAATATCGTGCCCCTGATTACCGAATACTGCACGACCTAGTTTCTGATTAATTACATCATCCTCAGCATACAGAATTTTTAAAGGTCTTACCTGTTTATGAATGGGAGCAATAACCTGTTTTTCGCGAATAACACTTCGGTTAGATTTTTGACGGAACATTTTGTTGATTTCAACCAGAAGTTCCTTGGTCAATACCGGCTTGGTTAGAAATCCGTCTAACTGATGTTCAGCCATTCCCTGTTCATCTAATGAAAGATTCAAGCTTGATAGAATGACAATTTTTGGGAAGCCATATATGGCTTCATTTTGTCTAATATAATCCGTTAGCATCAATCCATCCATCTCCGGCATTTGCATATCAAGAATCAAAAGATCATATAAATTTGATTTTGCCGCAGCTTCATTCAATTTTTGAATACAATCAGGACCATCTTCTGCAATACTTAACACTCCTACCAGCTTGGACAACTGACCGTCGAGGATTCGTCTGTTTGTTGCATTATCATCAACCACCATCACAGTCATTGATTTTAAGAAATCTATGTTAACCGGCAACGCATCCTGAACTGCTATACCTATACCAAAATTTACTGTGAAATGAAAAACACTACCCTTGCCCAATGTACTGTTCACAAACATTTGACCCTCCATCATATTAACCAATTTACGAGTGATGGTTAATCCCAAACCTGTTCCGCCATACTTTCGTGTAGTTGACCCATCGGCTTGCTGGAATGGTTCAAAAATGTTTTTGATTTTGTCTTCAGGAATACCAATTCCTGTGTCAGAAACATATACATGTAGTGTAGCTTGTTGGTCGTTTTTATTTTCAACTACAACACGAACAGATACCTCTCCTACTGAAGTAAACTTTAATGCATTACCAACAAGGTTTACTAATATCTGACGGAAACGACCCGGGTCTCCAATAAGAACTTCCGGTAGGTCATCATTGATTTCAAGTATAAGTTCAATACCTTTTTCTTTAGCCTTAATTAATAACAGACGTAAAGTTTCACTTATAACTTCGCGAGGGTCGAATTCAATAAATTCCAAATCCAGTTTACCTGCTTCAATTTTGGAAAAGTCGAGTATGTCGTTTATAACTATTAGCAGGTTTTCGGCTGAAGTTTTTACTAAATCAACGTAACCACGTTGTTCATCACTGAGCTTTGTTGCTAAAGCCAAATCAGTCATACCCAGAATACCGTTCATTGGTGTTCTGATTTCGTGACTCATATTAGCGAGGAACTCACTTTTTGCTCTGTTCGCACTTTCAGCAGCATCCTTAGCCCGCAATAATTGTATCTCGGCATTCTTAGCAGGTGTAACATCACTTGCCGTGCCACGATAACCAATAATATTACCTTGAATATCGTAGTAAGGTGTGCCACTCATTGAAAGATAAATCTCCTCACGACGTTTGGTATAAATCTGAATTTCTATGTTTTTAAATGGATGTCCTTCCGAAAATATTTTCTTCATCAAAGACATATCATTCAATTTGCTGGATGCGAGCAAATCGTAAAATGTTTTACCATACAACTCACCTGGCATATATCGGATTGCAGTGAAAACGCGCTCTGATAAATAGGTAAGTTCAAGTTTCTGATTGGTTTCCCAAATAAACTCACCAGCTGCATCGGTAACATCACGAAAACGTTGATCACTGATGCTTAATGCAATTTCAGTCTTCTTACGATTGCTAATCTCATCTTTGAGTTCTTCTTTTTGTGAGAAAGACTTTAATAAAGAGCGCGCTAACGCGCCAAACTCATTGTTTTCTTCAGACAAACCTCTGATCTCAATAGGATTTTCTGTGGCTAATGATTTGGTAATACTGGCTAATGGCGAAGTAATCCAGTTGTAAATCATTACCAATAAAAGCAACAAAATGGCAATACAAAAGATCAGGTTATAATAAAAGTTTCTGTTCGATGAATCCATAAACTGCAGATACATCAATGCAGGAACTTCTATGGAAACATAAGCAAGTGTATTTCCGTCTATATCTGCTAAGGGACGCAACGATGTAAAAGAATTTTTATCCTTTAGGTTGTTTAATGACCCAAGACATTCGTTTTCGTCTTTGCCAAAGCATAGTTTGATAGTTCCGTTTGTTAACAGGCCTAATTCGTTCAGGTATAGTTCATCCCAAAGTCTTGCTACAAACAAATATCCGCCTCTAGTACTTTTGCGTTCACGGTCGTTGCGCTTGTGTATGGGAGCACCACGCATTTCAATAACTGAGTTGTTGTGTTTAACAAAAAACTGCGGATATACATTGGATGTAATAGTGTTGTTGGATGCAAATAATTTTTTGATTTCAACAGGGTTCAAATACAATGCATCACTCATATTTTTGTAACTGTCATACGCAGAGTAAACCGTATTAAAAGATGTATCCAGCACCCAAACTGTTGAGTAACCATATTCATTGATTAAGGAGTTGATAGTGTTTCTCTCTATAAAATTTACCTCTTTAGCATTCTCCTTTTTTGTAATGGTGTCGGATATGATGTTCACATAATTGAACAATAAATCCGATAACGAAAACTCGTTTGTTACAATACGAAGATCTTCACTTTTCAGTTCAATGATCTTTGACATGTTCACGCTATTCTCACGTATTTTCAGTTCAATTAATTCATTGAATGATTGTGATTCAAAGTATTTATTTAGCCCAAATCCGGCTAGGAAGAGAACAAAAAATAGTGTTGTTATTAATATAATACGAAACTGAATCTTCATATAGGGGCTAAATAACCAGGTGTTTTAGGTTTGATTAGGTATGAAATTACTTTTTTGAAAAACTGTATGCTACCGTTAATCCACCGTTAGCTAATACACCTTTACGCTGGTTAGAATATGAACGCATAAAATTACTAAACAGACTGAACTGTGGTTTAAAGGTTATCCGATCAGAAACTTCATAGGTTGCAAACAACTCAACCCTTGAATTACGCAATGTTTGAGGTGCGTTGTTCTTAGATTTGATAATAAATTCTGATTTAGGTTGAACCGGAACAAAAAATTCAGTGAAAGCAGCATTTCCCCAACCCATTAAAACCCGGGTATCTATACTTAAGCGATGATTTACACGAGCTTCCTTATAAAAACCATACTCAACTTGAAATGCTCCAAAATTTCCACACACATCAACCATTGGATTAATCATAACACCTACCGGCTCTAGTTCATATTTTACTGCAGTGCTGAGTAAGGTGGTGAAGATGTTTTTAAAGTTAGAAGGATAGAAAAATGATGTCAGCTGAGGAACTACAGATAACTGTTGCGTTAATCTTTTTTCATAGCTTACAAATAAGTTTATGTCCGGATTGTATTTGCTGCCGTTATTAACCATTAGAGGCATGTGACTCCAACTTTGAATCTTTAAATCTCCGTATTGAGCCAACAAACTAGGACGGGTTACCACACCGGAGTAAAATTCAATCCCTTTCCAGACATAACTGTTCGTAAGGGTTTGTTCTGTGCTGTATTTCCAATGAGGTTTTTCCTTAAACACAGTTGTGTCAGTAGCAATCAGGAGACCTGAGGCTTCTTGTGCATAGGATGATACCGTAATTAACATACAGATAATCAACAAATTGTAATGAATTTTCATAGTGAAAGACGATTTTGATGTTTAGATAATCGGCTCTCATTACGAAAGTTATTTTGAATTGTTATTAATGGCTACCTATTTGTAGGTATTTTATTTGAATTACGCCTGAACTCGGCGTTTTTCTGACCATTCGAAGATGGTAATATTCATCATTAAAAGTACGAAAGAATACATTGTATCTTCAACCGGTATAGTGTGTATTCTGAATCCGCAGTTTTCATTGTCATTATAAAGCACAACCGGCATTGCTGTTAGAATTCCATTTACTACAAGAAATGGAATGAGATGAATGAGATAAGTTACTGAGATTACTTTTACAAACCGACCTTTGAAAATGAAATAGTAGATGATACTAATAATTGCAGAGAAAACTGCAGTTACAAAAGTGTAGAGTTTAGAAAAACTAATGATGGCTATACAAGCAAAGAGTATGGTAAGAAAAAGAAAAAACTTCCCTGCTGTGCCGGAGCTGTTATCCATTGGCCAGCGTGTTCTGAAAATGATATAGATAAAAAGGCAACTAAAGGGAATAGTGAGAAAGAAAAGGCATTCCTCTAAGGGCAAATTATAGATATTAATTCCGATAAGATATTGATAATTAAATGACCATACACCTGATTGTGTGAATAGAATGTCCCAAATAATAAAGAATGTCGCAATTAAAAAAACACCAGGTGCTAAGTGTAACCAATATCTGTGATAGGCTACCTTTTTGTCAAAACTCAGAGCAAGCGGCCCTAGTACCGTTAGTAAGTTGATGAGTAAATATGTATATGGCTTTAGTGTATCCATTGTTCCAACTGGTTCAACTCAGCATTAGAGCATAGTTTATGATACTTTAAAAATGCAATGACATTCTTTGCCGATGTTCTTCCGGCTATGGCTACATAGTTATTAAAATGAGATATAAGCACTTGCTTATCCTCTTTTATGTGATGGCTCATACCTAGGATTGAAGGCGTGTACTGTTCCACAGTGAGTCGCAAATAACGAAACTCCGGATTTTTTGAGTCTTCTTGAATCACTTTTTCAAAAACATCTCCTGCCTGTGAAACTGTTTTAATTTTGGAATAGGGATTTATCTGAAACTGAGCTGTTGACGCTGTCAATGCAGCAATGAATGCTGTGGTTGTAGGTGAAGGATTCCGTGTTTCTTTTAAAAACTTCAAATAAGCCATACATTGTTTTTCATCATTGACAATGTCAGAATAATTGTTTCTCAGATTAAGTAATGAAAATGAATCCTGAATAATAATCAGACACAGGATGAAAGGCATCATATTTTGTTCAGCTTATTTACTACATAGCATTGTGCAAGCAGCCATGCCTTTTGTGAATCTGTAACTCTGAATCGGATTTGTTGTACAGCCGACGCAGATTGTTGCTTAATTTTCTGAAAAAGTTTTTTATAATAAACATAAGCAAGATAAACACCAAGGCGTGAGCCAACAGGTAACATTCTTATTCCCTTCAATGCCTCATCAAAATCTGCCTGAATGTCTTTTTCAATTTCAAGTTTATCATGCTCTGAAAACTCTTTGAAGTTGACATTTGGAAAATAAACGCGACCACGAACTATATAATCGCTTTTTAAGTCGCGTAGAAAATTGACTTTTTGAAAGGCAGCACCAAGCCTCCGTGCATATGGTTTGAGCCGTTCATACTCTTCTACATTGCCTTCGGTAAAAATATGCAGGCACATTAAACCTACTACTTCCGCCGAGCCATATATGTATTCATGATAACCACTTGAATCGTAATGATTTTTTTGTAGATCAAGTTCCATACTATACAGGAAAGCATCTGTCAGTTCCTTTTCAAATCCAAAACGATTTGCAACAAGTTGATAGGAATGCAAAACCGGATTTAAACTTATCTTTTCTTCTAAAGCCCTGTATGTTTCATTTTTAAAACGCTCGAATAACTCATATTGATTGGTATGATAAAAGGTGTCAACAATCTCATCTGCATAACGAACAAAGCCATATACTCCATAGACAGAATCGCGATATTCTTTGGCCAAGGTTCTGATGCCAAGCGAGAACGAAGTACTGTAAAGGTTCGTAATGACCTTACTGCTCTTTAATGCTGATTTATCAAATAACTCCATCATCTTGTAAAATACGTTCGGTTACTAAGTTTGAACTGATAACGACTATTGGCAAGCCGGTACCAGGAGTTGTACTAGCTCCTACATAATATAAGTTACTGAATTCTTCATCTTTGTTAGATGGTCTGAAAGCGCCAATCTGTTTCATATCGTGCGCTAAGCCTAATCCACTTCCTTTATAAAGGTTAAACTTATCACGCCAATCAACCGGGGTGTAAATGGTTTTTGTTATAGTGTTTGCATGGATGTCATAACCTATTCGATTCGATAAATCTTTGATGATATTGTCGGTTAACTGTTCTTTATCACTCCAATCACTTTTATAACGTAAATCGGGAACCGGGCACAGTATAAAGATATTTTCACATCCTTCGGGTGCACACTCAGGATTAGACTTTGAACTCACATTCACATAATAATAGGGCTTATCAGGACTTATTGATGTTGTGAATATTTTATCGGCGTATTGTTTAAAGTTATCGCCAAGGAAATAATTGTGATGATGAATATTATCTAGCTTTCCTTGTACACCAAGGTATATAGTAAATGGAGCTAAAGTCCAATGCAGCGTATCGAGTTTATCCTCCGAATACTTTTTACGTTTTAACACTGAACCTCTAAAAGCTGCAGCATCGCTGTTAATTACAAACTTGTCCGATTTCCAGACACGACCGGTCTTGTCAATTAACTCTGCCTTGTTTCCTACTGTTTGTTTATAGGAAACTATTTCGGTGTTAAATACGAACTCAACCCCACGATTCTTTAGTATGTCAGTTATCTTGGTAACAATGTCATACATACCACCTTTCACATTCCAATAACCATCGTGTTGTAGTTCGGTATAGTTTAGTAAGCTGTATACTGCAGGAGTGTTAAATGGTGTGGCACCCAAAAAAAATGCAACCAGAGAAAAAATGATTTTTACATCTTCGGATTCGAAGTGCTTGTCCAGTTCATTCCACATAGAGCGAAACATAAATGGCGCATGCTTTAATGGTACCGTAGATAAGGACATAAAATAGTGAAGCATAGTATTAAAGTTGCGCTTAATCACTTTATGTTCTGTATCGTGAAAAATGCTTGCTGCACGTTTCAAATATTTAGTGGCCTTGCGTTCAAAATCAGGTTCAATTTCCTGAAACTCTTTAGCCAGTTTATTTAAGTCTTTATGTATGAAATAGGGTTTTGAACGATTGGAGAAATAAACAGAATATACCGGGTTTAGCTCGTTAAAATGGAGTGGGTTCTTAATTCCGCAGTAATTGAATAATTCTTCAAACTCATAACTCATACTAAAAAATGACGGACCTATGTCGAAACTGAAACCATCTTTAACCAATCGATTGAGTCTGCCGCCAGCCTGATGATGTTTATCTATGATAGTTACTTTGTAACCTTTAGAAGTTAGTCGAAGAGCTGTTGCTAATCCGCCAAGACCGGCACCAACAATTGTAACGTGTTTACCCTGCATAAATAATAAAGTTTAACATATAAGCATGCTGATTGTTCGGTGCAATTTATTGAAAATGGTTTTCTTGATTGGTGACTAATTGTTTGTGAATCTGAATTGCACGGAATGAATATCTAATGCCAACAAGCAAAGAAGCAAATGCACCAAATAAGATAAGCGTATTGTTGCTAATCATTAAAAAGTAATCATATGAACCATGAAAAAATATTGCCGCAGCTAATCCTATCAACTTATACGATTTAGGATAACTACGCATTGCAGCTAAACCATAAAAATGCCCCATCAGTACTGCGAAAGTTGCATGAGCTGGAATAGCAGTAAACATGCGCATAATAGCCACATTTAATCCTCCCTGCATAACATAGAAAATGTTTTCAAGAGTAGCAAAACCCATAGAAATAAAAACACTGTATACAATTCCATCAAATGGCTCATCGAATGACTTTTGCCGCGTAGAATATCTATCAAGAACAAAATACTTTACAAACTCTTCTATAAAACCTATAATTAAAAAAGATTCAATAGCCGTTCTTAAATAAAGATTATTGATCCCTAAAATTGAAACGTCCAGCATATTCTCAATAAAAGCAGCTGGAAAGACAGTACATGCACCCAACAGGAAGCTGTAAAAAAGTACAGAGCGTGGCTCACCACGATAGGCATCCTTCACATAGATGTATAAACATATGACAACTGCAGGCCCTAATGTGATAGCAGCAAGTATCAGATATTGTAACATATTCGGTGAAAATAAAAAAACCCGGATAAGTACCGGGTTTTTATGATGCTGGATGTAATTTTGATTAATAACGAACAATTCTTTTTTGCAACTCTTTGCGTGCAAAAAATATTCGGCTTTTTACTGTTCCTAGTGGCAGGTCTAATTCGTCGGCTATCTCCTGATACTTGAATCCTTTATAATGCATCATAAAAGGAACGCTGAAATCTTTACTGATTGAGTCCATAGCGCGTTCAATTTCCTGCATCACCATGTTGCTCTCACCTGAATTTTTTAAAACCGGTGAGTAAGACACCAATAATTGTTGCCCCTCTGTGTTGTCTGCAACTACTACCCTTTTAGAGGCACGACGATAGTTGTTGATAAAAATGTTTCTCATAATAGTAAACAACCATGCTTTGAGATTGGTCCCTTCTGAGAATTTGTCTTTGTATAGTAATGAACGGTAAACCGTTTCCTGAATCAGGTCACGTGCATCGTCTGAATTTTTAGTAAGGTTATAGGCAAACGGATAAAGAGTTTCGCTGTGATTAACAACTTCTTCTTCGAATTTGATAGGGAGTGTAGCAGACATTTTGTTTAACAGTTTTTTGTTTTCGTTCAACAAAAGTAATAATTTGTTTAAACAAAACAAGTTTTTATTAAACATTTTTTTCAGCAAAAGAATAATAAATTCGGAATAGAACTATAAAAGTCAACAGAAACGGCTATTTAGGGCCATTAGGGGGCATTAAATTTTGTTGAAAATAATCTTTATTCTATTAAACAGAACAAGGAAAATCAGTTCTGACTCATCTTTAGGTCTATTGAACTGACTATTTCTGATAGTTCATTGAAAGTGACAATATTATTTGAAGACTTGATATTATTCTTTGAAATCTGGTAACCGGACAAACAACACTGTACATTATTCAACTTGGTTTGAAGTATTTCGATATGTGCATATATACTCTCGTCATCCGGTGTTGCAGTGAATACACTGTAAAGTTGATCTGGTTTATAATATTCAACTATACTTAGTAAGTCGTTGAGAGGAACCGATTGTCCTAAGTATATAACCTGATATCCTCTTGACTTAAGGGAATAGTACAAAAACAATAAAGGTATTTCGTGCAGCTCATTTTCTGGTAAATAAAGGACTGCTTTAAGAGATGTACCTGAATTAGAAGGCATCAATCCGTCTATGGCGACAATCATCTTCTGACGGATAAGATTTGAAATAAAATGTTCCTGAGCAGGTGTGATGGTACCAACTTGCCACATAATACCTATACGACGAAGAAATGGTAGAACTATTTGTATCATAGCCTTTTCAAAGCCGTGATGAAGGATGGCGTTAGAAAAAGTTTTATCAAAGCGCGACTCATTCAACTCGTTCATAGAGAGTATGAGAGCATCAATCAGTGTATCTCTGCCGGTATTTTGATTGAGTAATTCTGAAACTGCATGTTCTATTTCAGATTGAGACATTTCAGCGATATTAGAGATTTTGTACCCCGACTTATTGAGTAATGATACATTCAGTATCAACCGCAATTCATTATCACTGTATTCGCGAATATTCCCTTCGCTGCGCTTTGGGTTTATCAACCCATAGCGCTGCTCCCATATACGAAGCGTGTGGGCTTTAATGCCGGAGAGATGCTCTAAATCTTTGATACTGTACGTACTCATACAAGTGGCTCTAACACCAAAGAAAGCATAATGTTTAAAATATACTAAAATATTTTTGAACGCATCTAAATCAAATTGGCCAGTATAAAGAAGGCCAACTGTATTACAAATATATATGGTGCGAAATCGTTACGCAGCTTAGATTTTGATGCTAAAAGAGATAGGACAAAAATGTAGGACAAGCCAAACCATACTGCATAATTTTTTAGCGGCACTTTATTATCAGCCCATGACCACATTCCTGTTCTGATAGCAACCGGTTCAATTAAAACATCAAGTGCTACCAGCATTATAGCAGCAAGCAAGGCATTACCAAAGGCTCCAAATTTTAAATTCTTGACCAGCGAAGTTGTGCTATAAACCAATATCAACCAGTTAATACCAATGACTAATGGAGTGTTAAATGCTTTCAAACCCAGGGCTCTGCCATATTTGTATTCACCAAAGATTTGTCCGGTGTTAACACCAACAGCCTCAACAACAAATGAGACAACATAGATACCGGACAGGAATGCAATTATTCGAAAGTTCCAATGCTTTTGATAGAAAAGCATAGTGCCAAACACGATTAATAAATGAAAAGGAGCCAGTCTCTGAAATATGTCTTGCAGACCGCTGTATCTCAAACAAATCAAACCAACAACATGCAGAACCGATAAAAAAATTAAGGGTTTGGTAAAGTTGGCAGATTTCTTATCGCTCATAGATGATATCGCTTCAGCAAAATAAAAGCAAAGACTTCAGTATTATCGGGAAAGCAATGAAAAAAATGTTTGTGCTTTAAGTAGACATTCTTCATACTCCATTTCTGGAATCGAATCGTAGGTAATAGCGCTGCCTGTATGATAGGATGCGTAGCGTGTTTGAGCATTATAAAGCAATGTTCTTATGATTACATTAAAATCAAAATCTCCATCAGGATTGATATAACCGAGGCAGCCCGAATACACATTTCGTTTGGTGTCTTCCAATTGTTCAATGCGTTTCATCACTTCTATCTTAGGTGCACCTGTCATAGAACCCATTGGAAAAGTAAGTCTAAGTGCATCTATGGGATGCACATCCTGTCTGAGTTCAGATGTAATGGTCGAAATCATTTGATGAACGTTCGAATATGAATAAACCTGACATAGTTCTCTGACACTCACACTACCTGTTTCAGATGAACGAGTCAGATCATTGCGAACCAGGTCAACAATCATTACATTCTCGGCACGCTCTTTTTCATTGATCTGTAATTTTAGTTTATTCTCTTCGTCTTGAGAAGAATTGACTAAATCTCTTGCTGCTGTGCCTTTGATGGGTTGAGAGATTAATGTGTTTCCGGCCTTCTTTAAAAATCTCTCAGGACTACAGCATACCACGTAACAATCAACTACTTTTAAAAACGATCCAAAAGGCATCATCGAGACTTTATTCATTTTTTGATAAAGTGTAAATGGATCTGCTATAAAATCTTCTGCATAGAATTCCTGGCAATAATTCAACTCATAATAATTACCGTCCACTATATCTTGTTTGATTTGATTAACACTGTTAAGGTATTTCTCTTTTGGTGTTCTGTTTGAAATGTTGGTCAGAGAAACAGAATATTTCCTTGAGTAATCTGAAGCTAAATTCAATTGGGAATAAATAACTTCGGGAAATTCAGCATCGGATTCAATGATCAATTCATTGCGTGACTGACGAATAAGTATTATGGGATTAAAGAAGAAGATTTCCGGGAATGAAGTATGTTCTTCATTGCCCGATTGAATATTTATAGTTTCATTCTTCACATCATAACCAATATACCCCAGCAGCCAATTTTTCTTATTGAACAAAGATTTCAATTGATTCCAACATGAGCCGTCTGAGAAAGGAATGCACTCAGCACCTGTAGCTAGCAAGATTTCAAACGACGAGAATTCATCATTCAAATAATTGTTAGAATCAAGAATGATCAGGTATGGGTTACTACTATAGAGGGAATAAAAATGATATCGAAGCCTGTCAACTTCGAGCGGAGCAAAAACACCGCGATGTTTCAATTGTATAAGTGGTTGATAGAATTGACCTGATTAATAATCATCATCGTCGTCATCGTTATAGCCTTTTATGGCATCTAACTTAAAGTCGTTGTCGAAGTTAAATTCTTCAAAGTCTTCGTCAATTAATGAATCATCATCGTCGTCTCCTTTCTTGCGAGATGATTTTTTAGGACTTGCTTTTTGCGGAGCAGCCTTTTTGGCCGCTTTTGCGGCGGCTTTCTTGCCGGGTTTATTGGTTTTCATGTAGATGTGTTTCGATGCGGGAGTAAATTTTCTCAGGAACTTTTACAATATCAATATTTCTTAAGAAAAAATTTTCAGATTTTCCATGTCAATCAATTGTTCACGCTCTGGTCCTATAGAAAGTAAAGCTACCTTAACATTGGTTTTAGCCTCAATATATTTTAAGTATTTGAGCAAAGCATCAGGCATGTGTGTGGTATTAAGTTCTTTTCCAGCCCACCCTTCAACCCTCTCATAGAGTGGTTCTACCGGTGTGTTGCACAAATCATATGGCACTTCGTTAGTTTTGAAACCATCAATCTTGTATTGAGTGCATACTTCAATTTGTTTAAAAATTGAAAGAACATCTGCTTTTGTAATAATCAATTTGGTGGTGCCGCTCAACATAATGGTATAGTATAATACCGGAAGGTCTAACCAGCCGCAACGGCGCGGACGACCTGTGGTTGCGCCAAACTCTGCACCTTCTTTTCTGATCAGCTCCCCTGTTTCGTCGTGTAACTCTGTTGGAAAAGGCCCACTACCTACCCTTGTACAATATGCTTTGGATATACCAAACACATCTCGGATGTGAGTGGGTGCAATGCCAAGACCTGTGCAAGCTGCAGCAGCCATAGTATTGGAAGATGTAACAAAAGGATAAGTACCAAAATCGATATCGAGCATAGAGCCTTGGGCTCCTTCCGCTAATACATGTTCTCCTTTGCGAAGCAATTCATTTACATAATACTCGCCATTAACCAGATTTTGAGTACGCAGATGTTCAATACCTGCAAACCATTGCTGTTCCAATTCTTCGAGGTTGAACGAAAAATGATATTGCTCGAGTAACCTGAGGTGCTTTTCTTTAAGTGCAGAGTATTTTTTCATAAACTCAGCGCTTTCAATATCACCTACCCTCAATCCGTTACGTCCTGTCTTATCCATATAAGCAGGACCAATTCCTTTTAAAGTAGAACCAATTTTATCGGCACCCTTTGACGCTTCAGATGCTGCATCCAGCATTCTGTGTGTTGGTAGAATGAGGTGTGCTTTACGAGCAATAAATAAACTCTTCTTCAGTTGGTTTCCCAGAGATTCCAGCTTAGTCATTTCCACTGATAAGGTGATTGGGTCTATCACCACTCCGTTGCCTATAAGGTTTAGCATGCCCTCATTAAATATTCCTGAAGGCACTGTGTGCAATACAAATTTCTGTCCGTTTATTTTCAAAGTATGACCTGCATTGGGTCCACCCTGAAAACGTGCAATCATAGAATAACGTGGAGCGAGGTAATCAACTATCTTACCTTTTCCTTCATCTCCCCATTGCAAACCAATCAATACATCTACTGCCATTGTTCTTTATTAAGCAGTAATATTAGCATGAAACTTTTTAGACTTGCACGACTTTTATAAACCGCTAATGATGATGACCCTGCTTCTGGCAACAAGCAGGTAATTTATGATACGCGTCATGATCAGCTTTAATATTATCAGCATCATAACCCAATTTTGAAATTGTCTGGCTGATGGCATCGGCACTTGACTTAGTATTGTTAAAAACAACTGTTATTTCGGCTGTTTTTACATCCAAGACAGCAGACTTAACACCTGCTATAGCCAGCACAGCATCTTCAATACGTTTCTTACACATGTCGCATTGTGCAGAAGTTATAATGATGATGGTTTCTTTTTTCTTTTGGGCAAATGCATGCTCTCCTATTGTAAAAATGACAAGAAGAGCGAGTAATAGATTTTTTGTTTTCATGATTTTTTATTGATTGGTTAAAGTTATTTAAAAGAGTATCGAATTCCGGTGTAAACTATTCTGCCCATTATTGGACCCCAGATCATGGCTGCGTCAAAGCCGTTATCGAATGGAGCATAAGGATTGATGATGGGGTTATTTTGTGTAAAGGCATTCAGATTTTCGCCACCCACATACCATTCCAGGTTTTTCAACTGATATGTTACCTGCGAAAGTACCCTGAAGTATGATGGTGAGTATTGCCTGTAATTCTCTCCGGTATAATTCAAATTAGATGCTATGCGTTGCTCTCCTACCCACTGCACTGTGGCATCAATCTTCAGCTTTTTCTTAAACAAAGAATACGCAGCATTGAACATTCCGCGCCATTGAGGTGTGAATGGACGTTGTAACAATTCATTATGATAGGTAACCTGAACCTGATTCCATTTTATTGCGCTAAGTAAATTCAGATTCTTAACGGGCTCGTATTGAACCTGAGCCTGTATACTGTTGGCATAAGAAACTCCTGATAAATTATAGAACCACAGTTGAGAATATGATTTATCAATATCCACTACAATCTGATTCAGGAACTGCGTCCTGTATGCATCAACCGAAACCTGTAATTCACGTTCATTGACATCAAAGTTCTGAGTGTAGTTGATGCCGTAGTTGAGTGCATATTCCGGTTGCAAAATTCCATCAATAATTATCTCGCGTGAGGACACCAGATAATTCAGATTTTCCTGAATAATGTTGGCAACACGCCAGCCGTATCCTGCTGATGCACGAATAAAAGCTTCCTTGCCGAGTTTGTATCTCAGATGTATACGTGGTGCGGCATATATTCTTTGATTGTTATTGTAATAGTCAGCACGCAAGCCGGCAATGATTGAAAATTTATCGCCATTATCGTATGTCCATTCTGCAAATAATCCGGGAATAACATCGGTTCGTGAAAGATTGATGCTGTCAATGTTTTGTGTGTAACTGCTATACATCAATCCACCACCGAAACGATAGATAATTTTCTCATTGCGTGGTAACAGCTGAAAGTTTGAATTCAGATATAGTGTTTGTTCATTGGCATTATAAATTCTATTACCAATTTGAGTTTGCTGTTCATGATTTGCCAGGTTAATCTGCAAGCCTAACTCATTATTCTCATTGTGGAATAACTCCATGCATGTTTTGGCAAAAACTTCTTCACGATGGTATCGTGTACGAAACAGATACTTCTGAAAAACAGCACCGTCCGGCAAATGATGTACGTGCTTCAAAGTATTAAATGACTGTGCATCATCATAGTGAAATTTGAAACCAATATTCGTTTCCTTACCATGATTGCTGATGTGCTGCCAGCGATGAATTCCGGTGAATACATTGTAAACCGGATTATCCAGAAAACTATCTTTGTTAAAATCCATTTGTAATTGTGCCGAACTGCCATGCAGCATGGTCAGTGCTTTCCATTTTTTAAAATTATTCCTGAAATAAGTATTTAGTTCTAAGCGCTGCTGTGAATTGGCATAAAGATTCAACATAAACTTATCGGCATCGTATGGTTTGATAAGTTCCACATCAATCTGACCGGTAATGCCTTCGTAGCTGTTTGCTACCGAGCCGGGACCTTTGCGTATGTATATGTTGTGAATAAATGGACCGGGCATTGCAGTTAATCCAGTAATAATATTCAATCCTCTTAAATCAGGAATCATATCCGTAAGCATTTGAACATAAATACCTGAAAGACCAAGCATTTGAATTTGTCTTTGACCGGTAACCGCATCAGCACTGCTGCCGTCAATTGTTGGATTACTTTCAAAACTCTCTGCCAGATTGCAACAGGCGTTTTTCTTTAAACCTTCAGAAGTAATCACTTCAGTCTTAAGAGTTTGAATGCTTGATATGTAAGACTCGTCGAGCTTACCTGTAATAATGACACCACTGAGTTGTGTGATATCCTGTAAGGTGATGTTGAGGTTATCGGGTACCAGAAATATGGTATCAGTTTTATATCCCGGATATGAACAGATAACGATGTCGTATTCCTCCGGCAGTTGAATAGAATAAAATCCGGTACTGTCGCTGTAAGTAAAAAATTTATTGTCTGCGGTATGGATTGATGCAAGATACAGTTTGTTGAGTTGCTGACCACTACTGCCTTGCACTACACCGGAGTATGTTGTTTGAGCATAGCTAAATGCGATGCTCCAAGTAATTATTGTGGTAAAAATTGAAATGAATTTCATCAGAAATGATTTTTAGTAATGAATGAAATGAAAGCGGAATAATTATCACGCATCAATTCATCACAACCTAAACACCTGAATGTATATGAGATAGTTTTCTCCATGTAGAACAGGCGGAGAAGTGTCACAAGCAAAACAAAAATCAACACATTCAACGGATTGAACCGTTTGGTAAAACAAATCGGTTGAGAGGATTATAAACTCTGATAAAAACTGTACAAAATGATGAGTCAGCTGAAATACTGTATCCAGCTTTGAATAATACATGTGTGTTTCACATTTCTTTTTGGAATCGCAGCAGGCATGTGTTTCTTCAATGACTGAAATGCCGCAACAACAATGATACAATGCTATACCATTAGTGGCAAGGGTAAAAACAATTAAGGTTAATATGACCAATGCTTTGCGCAACACAATACAAAAGTATCACATCTATCCGGAATTGTATTTAATTAGTGTTTCAACACCTCGTAGTCTTTATACAACGTCAGCAGTTTTGTATAAATAACTGCTTGGCGAAAGTCTTTTCTTTCCTGAGCAATAGACTTTGCACGTTTAAAGCCTCCGGTGTAATACCTGAAATAAATGGGAAATACGGTTGTAAATCCTTCGAGTACACCTACTGTAACTATGCTGCGGGCTGTGAAAAAAAAGAATAGAGAAGTTATGGTGAGCGAGTTCAAACCATTTTTAATATCACCTGCATAAAATTGACCCGTACCCGGAACAATCATAGATAGTATCATCGCCGTGTTCGGGTTCAATTTATTAACGTGTTGGAGTTCACGCCATATCTTATTATAACGCTCATACAACACCGGAGAACTTACAGAATCAAAAAGTGATGAGAAAAACCGCTCTGCCTGTTCAAAATCGTTGAGCCCATAATAAATACAGGCCTGATATAATTGAGTTTGTCTTTTTTCCTTTTCAGTATCATTATTCACAGCATATATATCCTGCAATGCCAGCATGTAATCTTTACTTATAATTAAGTTTTCTGCACGCTTCATCAGCAGTGCGTCTTTAAGACTGTCGTTATCAGTAGTGAAAAATGCCATATCATAATAGGCATTTGCTTTTCGCAAGCTATCCAAAGCGTTAAAGCAATCTCCAATTCTGATTAAGCAAGCAGTATTTACATCTCCGGGACTAAATAGTAAAACTCGCTGATAATGAATCACCGCACGCTGAAACTGTCTCTGAGCGAAAAGATGATCAGCATAATCCAGCGTTTGCCGAACATCCTGCGCCGCAGCAGTGAGGCTAATAAGAACCGAGAGAGATATAAATCTGCCTGCTCTTTTTAATAAGTTCATCATTTTTTGTTCGGTTAAATTTCTGTGCTGATTTGGCAGAGCCATAAATATTTCCAAGGTAAAATCCGGTGGAGAGACCGCCGAAAATCCAAAACTTTGCACTTTCAAAACCATTACGATTATAGCCTCTATATGCCTGAAATGAAGTGGCAGAAAGCATAATCAAACTAATAGCTCCGTCTTTCCAGTTTCCTGTATAAACTTTTCCGCTGCCGGGTATAATTGCAGACATTGCACCGGCAACAAACCCTGAACGATGCTTGACTTGCCTGCTTTGTTCCACTAACTTATCGAATGGTTCAAACAACAGTGTATTCATTGAATGTGAATCTGAATAAATCCGTTGAACTTCTTTCCAGTCAGATTTCTGAAAGGCATATTGTAAATTCATCAATCGTTTTAAGGTATCGTTAGAGATTTGTGAAGCAAACAAACCGAGTGTTTCACTCTTCTTCCCAACCAATAGTTTTGAATGCAACATAGCGGCGGTTTGGTTGGAGAATTTGTCTTGATCAAACAAACGATTGGAAGCGGCTATGCCTTCATCATATTTAGAAGCACGCAGACAGGAACTCAGTAAAAAGTACTTGGCTGTATCATTTTGTTTGTTAAGGAATATGGCTCGTTCAAATTCATCTATTGCGGCTACATATTGACCGGAGAAATACAAATAACGGGCAAACTGCATAGTATGATTTTCATCGAACAAATCAGTTTGTTGTGCGTGAGAAAATAAAGAGATGAAAGTAAGTATGAATAACGCGCCGTATTTCATTCCACAGGGTCAATAAATAATTGTCGTTTATAATCGTAAGGATATTTATCAGGATTTAATCCATTGCAACGTGTTAATCTGTCGAAGGTCATCAGCGAACCTAAAACGACACCTTTCTTATTGATGGCCTGCAAGGCATACTCTGAGCAGGATGGCGTAAAGGTGCAACTGGAGCCATCTTGCGAAGAGATAACACTTTTGTAAAGAATAAATAATGTAGTTAATGTAACTGTAACTTCATTAGTAGCGTTCCTTAAACTAAAATGATGATGATGCTTGTGCGTGTCAGCAGCATGCATAAGTCGATCAACATCCTGAGCCTGAGAAAAGCAGGAAAGACTAATAAGCGCTGGTGTTATAATTATAAATTTCATTTTCGTTGGTGGCGTTCACTACAATGTTCTTATAGGTAGTTACCTTGTAATATTCTTTTCCGTTGATGTAGTTTATCTGAGTAATCTGTGTAGGAAAATTCAGTCCGTTGACCGTTATATAATCTGTAAAAAACTGCTTCGATAAAATGTTGTCCTTATTATCGAAGAAAATTAATCCATGGAGCATTCTTTTCTTTTGCGAGATAAGTATTTTGCCGGTAAGTTCTTTCAGTTTGGTTGTAGAAGGCTCCCACGTGGATATTACCAGGCTGTCCTCTTTAGATACATCTGTGAGTATAAAAATTCCATTGGAGTTTAAACCGTAATTGGAAAGATTACTCGACAATGCAAGATTGAAGATTGAGAACTGCAACAGGTTAACGGCTTTTTTCTTTTCTGAAAGTTTGTTGTCTTTTATTTCATAGAAAAATGAATCAGATAATACCTGAAACAGTTTCTTTGGAAAAGAAATATTGTAAACCAACTTCTTGGTGTTCTTATCAAAATAAACAGTACCCATAGTCAGGTTGGATGTACCATCCGGTAAGTTTTCTTTGATGCTAAACCCGGTTTTTATACGATAGTGTTGCTGTGCATTAGTTACGGAGAAAATGCATAATAAAATAAGTATTGCAGTGAGGTTCTTAAACATAGGTGCTTTTTTGCACGGGCTTGCAAATATGGTGCAAAAAAAATGTCCGGCACTGTGGCCGGACATTTAATATGCTTTGACTAAAATCTACTAATCTACGCTGGAAGCCCAGAAAGCTGAACCACCGAAGATCAACACTACGAAGATGATATACAGCAAGAAGCCGCCAACCCATCCAACTAAGCAACCATAAAGGGCTTTTTTGGTTTCATCAGAATCTTGAGTAACTAAATAAGTAATCAGGATACCAATCCATCCAAGTACACAACCCCAGATGAATGAAGGAATGCCTAAAGCACCTTCTGTTAATGCAGATAAAGTTGATGTTGATTCAGTTAAGTTAACGCCATTGATAATGTCGTTGTTTTCAGTTTGCAACTGATCCAATGTAACACCCTCATGAGAAGCTACATAGTTTTCTACTTGAGATAACTGATTCATTTCGGCATTCACTTTGTTTTTGTTCAATTGGAACAATGATGCATTTCCTGCTGATGCACTAAAGATAACGCAGGAGCTTGCTACAAAAGCAAGTAAAAGAGATTTGATTTTCATAGATATTTGTTTGAGGTTTTAATTAGTAATGTGACAAAAGTATTGAATCAGATTAAAAAAACAACTTTTTCTTCTCACAATGCAGAAGTTTCTGCTTCGCGAACGATTTTTTTCACCAAACCCTGTAACACATTTCCCTGCCCACATTCAATAAATGAACGCGCGCCATCATTGAACATATGCTGAACACTTTGTGTCCATCTGACAGGGGCAGTTAACTGAGCTATTAAATTTTGTTTGATGATGTTTTCATTCCTAACCGGTTCGGCATTTACATTTTGATACACCGGGCAAACAGGTTTTGAAAAATCTGTAGACTCAATGGCTTGTTGCAACTCAATACGTGCAGGCTCCATTAACGGTGAATGGAATGCTCCGCCAACATTTAAGACAAGCGCTCGTTTGGCTCCGGCTGCCTTCATTGCCTCGCAGGCTTTGTTAACACTTTCCAATGAACCGCTGATCACCAACTGACCGGGACAATTATAATTTGCGGGAACCACAACACCATTTGTCTGAGCACATATTTCTTCCACCTTAGCATCATCTAATCCTAGTATGGCAGCCATTGTTGAAGGCTGCAACTCACAGGCTTTTTGCATGGCCAATGCTCTTTTACTTACGAGTACCAAAGCATCATCAAATGTTAATGTTTTATTAGCAACCAATGCAGAAAACTCGCCGAGAGAATGCCCTGCAACCATATCAGGTTTAAAAGAATCGCCGGAAACTATGGCTTTGATAACTGAATGCACAAAGATAGCAGGTTGAGTAACCCTAGTTTGTTTCAAATCATCTTCGCTACCATTAAACATAATGTCTGTTAATCGGAAACCTAGAATGTCATTGGCTTTTTCAAAATATTCTTTGGCTAAAGGATTGGTTTCATAAAGTTCCTTGCCCATACCGGGGGTTTGAGATCCTTGTCCGGGAAAAATGTATGCTTTCATAGTTTAGATTTAATAAATGAATTTATTCTTCGCCGTAATATTCGGCATAAATGTTTTCAGTTTCATACAGTTTAATACAATGAAGTTTGCACTCTATGATATGAGGTTCTAATTGTTTCCATATGGCAATTGCCAGGTTTTCTGTAGATGGCATGATGTCTTTCAGAAACGGAACATCCATATTCAGATTCTTATGGTCAAGTTTATCCAATACTTCCTGTTGAATTATTTTACTCAACTGCTTTACATTCATAATAAATCCGGTATCTGGGTTGGGATTGCCTTTTACTGTTACAAACAGATTATAATTATGACCATGCCAGTTTTTATTGGCGCATTTACCAAATACCTCTACATTTTTTTCTTCACTCCACGAGTTATTGCGCACCATATGCGCTGCGTTAAAGTGTTCTTTTCTTGTTAAATAAACCATTGTGTGCAATTATTGCCGTGCAAATATAATTCGCTAATTTGCCTCATCGTATCTTTCCGGAATCATTTCATTCATCATGAAAGTATTACTTGTAGCCGCCACCGAACAAGAAATGACCTTAGGCACTGCATCTCTAAAAAAGTATAAACAAGGTCATTTGTTTATGAAAGAAGCCTATGAAATACATCAAGTAATTACAGGATCCGGTATATTGAAAACATCTTTTCATTTAACTGAACACCTCATCAGCAAAAGGTATGATCTGGTCGTAAACATTGGCATCTGTGGCGCTTTTGAACGTCTGCTCAATATTGGTGATGTTTTACGTATTCAACGAGACCGGCTTGCAGACTGGGGAGTTGAAGAAAACAAAGTATTCAAAGATGTTTTTGAAATGAGATTGGAAGATGACAAGTCGTTTCCCTTTGAGCACGGTTGGATATATGATTCTATTCCAGTGGCAAAAAAAAATATCCAACACTTAAAATCTGTAGACGGATTTACCGTAAATACCATTCGGGTAAAGAATTTGAATCGTTTTGATAGTAATGTCTATGCCGAAACAGAATCAATGGAAGGTGCTGCCTTCCTGTATGTATGCCGTCAGTTGAATCTGCCATGTTTGCAAATTCGTGCAGTATCCAACTATGTAGGAGAGCGAGATAAATCAAATTGGGATATTCTCAAAGCCTTACGGAATCTGAGTTCTTTTCTTGAAGAAGAATTCTTCGCAGTATAGAAAATTTAATACTTGAGTTTACTTAACTCTGCAATATCCACCGTTTTCAGGTTACGATAAATCATTACGATAATGGCTAATCCAATAGCAACTTCCGCAGCAGCAACAGCCATAATAAAGAAAACTAAAATTTGCCCGGCGGCATTGGCATGAAACATTGAGAAAGCTACCAGCAATAGGTTTACTGAGTTCAACATCAACTCCACACTCATAAAAAGAATGATTGCATTGCGACGGGTTAATACACCAATAACACCTATACAGAAGAGTATGGATGAGAAAGTAATATAGTACTCAATGGGTATATGTTGGAAAATTGAATTCATATGTTAAACGATTTCGGGTTCTTGGAGTGGATCTTTTTTGCTGAGAATTACGGAGCCAACCATAGCAATTAAAAATAACACTGAGGCTATTTCAAACGGTAACACATAATCGGTGTATAATACCTTGCCGAGTGTTTTTAATATACCCAAAGATGCATCAGCCGATGATTGTTGAATGAGTGTGTCTGAACGTTTCAGAGCAGATACTAATACTAGCATCAGAGAGCCTCCACTCAATACCCCTGCAGCAGGCAAGATGTAAGATGACTTGGCAACAGATTTCTGATTCAGATTTAAAAGCATAATCACAAACAGAAACAAAACCATAATAGCTCCAGAGTATACTATGAGGTGTACAATGGCCAGGAACTGTGCATTCAACAGGAGGTAATGACCTGCAATGCAGAAGAACGTGAGTATCAGATACAATACGCTGTGCACAGGATTTTTAGACATGACAACCATCAGAGCGCAGAAAACAGCAGTAAAGGACAGAAAGAAAAAAAGAGATAGTATCATCTTAATTGTTTTTGGGTGGTATAGGTAATGCTGAGCCTTTATCAACAGCTTCTACTAATCGGTCTTTACCGTAGATGAAGTCTATGCGGTCGAAGCTGGCAGGAGCAATTTCTTTTTCGAGGAAGATGGCAGCCTTCGGACAAGCATCTTCACAGTAGCCACAAAAAATGCACCGTAACATATTGATTTCGTATTTGCTTGCATATTTCTCTTCGCGGTACAAATGCTCTTCACCAGGCTTACGCTCTGCTGATTCCATAGTAATGGCCTCAGCCGGACAAGCTAAAGCGCATAAGCCGCAAGCCGTGCAACGCTCAGCCCCATTTTCATCGCGACGTAATACGTGTAAGCCACGATATACTTCGGGCAGTTCGCGTTTCTGTTCAGGATATTGTATAGTATTTTTTTTCTTGAAGAAATGACGAATGGTAATGCCCATTCCCTGAAGAATGGCAGGCAAATAAATGCGCTGAGCCAAAGTCATTTCTTTTTGTTCTATTACTTTCTTTCTGTTGGTTAATGATTGCATCGGAAGTACAATTTTTATGGGTTACCGAAAGAGGGTGAATTAAAAAGTGCCACTCCTATGCCTGTAAGCAGAATGTTAAGTAGTGCGAGTGGTATCAACATTTTCCAACCAAGATTCATCAATTGGTCGTAACGGAAGCGTGGCAGGGTCCAGCGAATCCACATAAAAAAGAAAATGAAGAAGAAAATTTTAGCAAAGAATAAAACTGTGCCTACAAGGGTTACTAAATTTTGAGATTGAGTTATGTCGAGCAACTGATCCATAAAAGGAAAGTTATATCCACCAAAGAATAATGTTGCCATCACCGCACTTGAAATAAACATATTGATGTATTCCGCAAAAAGGAAGAAGCCCAGTTTCATAGAACTATATTCTGTATGGTAACCACCAATTAATTCTGTTTCGCATTCGGGCAAATCGAATGGCAAACGGTTACATTCAGCAAAAGCACAAGTGATAAATATTAAAAAGCCCAATGGCTGATACCAGATGTTCCAGTTGAAACCATGTTGTTGGTCAACGATTTCCTTAAGGCTTAATGTTCCTGTTACCAATAACAAAGCAATGATGCTGAGCCCCATACCTATTTCGTAACTAATCACTTGGGACGAAGCACGAATGGCACCTAACAGTGAGAACTTATTGTTGGAAGCCCAACCGCCAATCATTATTCCATAAACACCAATACTAACCACAGCGAAAATGTATAGTAAACCAAAGTTGAGGTCAGTGATTTGTAATGGGAAAGTAACACCAAATAAAGTAAATTTATCACCCCAGGGAATGACAACACCTGTCATTAATGCGGCCACCATAGCAATAGATGGCCCCAGGATGAAGAGAAATTTGTTGGATGCAACCGGAATAATTTCTTCTTTCAAAAACATTTTTACACCATCTGCCAAAGGCTGTAACATACCACCTGGGCCGAAGCGATTAGGTCCTAAGCGGTCTTGCATAAACGCCGCTACTTTGCGCTCAGCGAATGTGGTATATAATGCTATGAGCATAGTGATGGCAAACAAAGCCAAAATTAAAACCATACTCGGTATGTAAGGTGTCAAGTCCATCATATCGTGAAGCTATTCCATTTACTGTTATCTAATTTAGTGTAAA
The DNA here is from genome assembly GCA_964640655.1 of uncultured Bifidobacteriaceae bacterium. GTDB lineage: Bacteria > Bacteroidota > Bacteroidia > Chitinophagales > UBA10324 > BJGO01. The sequence continues at coordinate 100,852 of CAZXFT010000006.1, forward strand.
GCACTTCAGGTAATGCTTTGGTGTCTTTCTCATAGTGATTGGCACTTATTACAGACTGTCGTTTTATTTCGCGTGGTCCGTCTACAACCCACTCGTAAGCATTCTTATGGTTAAAGCGGCAATCATTGCAGATAAACTCTTTCACCTCACCATATTCATCCTTGCGTGCTGTTACACGGTAGACATCATCGCCACGCATCCACAGCACGGCTTTGCCGCAGCACTTGCTGCATTCTCGGTGTGCATCAACAGGTTTGGTAAACCAAACTCTGTTACGGAAACGGAAGTGCTTATCAGTTAATGCTCCTACAGGGCACACGTCAATCATATTGCCAGAGAAATCGTTTTCAATAGCTTTATGTATGTATGTCGAAATTTCAGATTTATCTCCGCGCCACATTATACCGTGCACACGTTCGTTGGTCAGTTGGTCGGCAACCATAGTACATCGGTAGCATAGAATGCAACGATTCATATGCAACTTAATGTCTTTACCAATATCAATCATTTCATAAGTACGGCGTTTAAACTCATAGCGTGTATTCTGTCTGCCGTGTTGAAAGGCAAAATCCTGCAGATCGCACTCACCGGCCTGATCGCAAATGGGGCAATCGAGAGGATGATTGATTAATAGAAATTCAACAATACCGTTTCTGGTTTCTAGCACTTCTGGTGAAGTGATGTTTTGAACCACCATACCATCCTGTGCTGCTGTGCAGCAAGAAGCTACCAGTTTAGGCATAGGACGAGGGTCAGCAGCAGAGCCTTTGGTCACTTTTACTAAACATGCACGACACTTGCCACCGCTGCCCTTAAGTGTGCTGTAATAGCACATAGCAGGTGGCACAATGTCTCCACCAACCTTTCGGGCAGCATTCATGATGGTCGTGCCTTGCTCTACCTGAATGTCGTGTCCGTCAATTGTAATTGTAATCAATGCCATATTTATATGGTTGTTGTTGCAGTTTGATATAATTTTTCTTCGGTGCTCCTTAATAAGCCGTAATTTCTTTTCTGAGAAAGCTCGGGCTCTGAAACGTGCCATTCAAACTCTTCGCGGAAGTGGCGTATAGCACTGGCTACCGGCCATGCTGCTGCATCGCCAAGAGGACAAATTGTGTTCCCATCTATTTTACGTTGTATGTCCCACAGTAAATCAATGTCGCTCGATTTACCATGACCATACTCCAGGTTGTGCAATACTTTTTCCATCCATCCGGTTCCTTCACGGCAGGGGCTGCATTGCCCGCAACTTTCGTGATGATAGAAACGAGTGAAGTTCCAGGTGTTGCGAACGATACAGGCATCTTCATCATAAACGATGAATCCACCAGAGCCCAACATGGTACCACTGGTAAAACCGCCTTCATTCAATGATTCATAAGACATCAAACGGTCTTTACCTTCTGCTGTTTGCAGGAAAAGTTCAGCAGGAAGTATGGGTACGGATGAGCCACCTGCCACCACAGCTTTTAGGCGTTTACCATTGGCTATGCCACCGCAGTATTCATCAGAGTATAAAAAGTCTTTTACCGGAAGAGAAAGGTCTATTTCATAAACTCCCGGCTTGTTGATGTTGCCGCAAGCTGAAATCAATTTAGTTCCTGTACTTCGTCCAACACCAAACTTGGCATATGCATCGCCACCATTGTTAAGTATCCATGGCACGGCTGTAATAGATTCCACATTATTCACCACCGTTGGATTTCCGTATAAACCCTGAATAGCAGGAAATGGTGGTTTAATGCGAGGGTTACCTCGTTTACCTTCCAGTGATTCAATCAATGCTGTCTCTTCGCCGCATATGTATGCTCCTGCACCGCAATGAACTACTATATCAAGATGATAACCTGTACCAAGAATGTTATGACCTAAGTATCCGTTTGCCTTCGCTTCGCTAACAGCTTTCCATAATATTTCATAAATCCATTTATACTCTCCGCGTATGTATATAAAACTGAGGTTGGCTTCCAGTGCGTAACTTGATGTGATAATTCCTTCTATTAGCAAGTGAGGAATCTTTTCCATCAGATAACGGTCTTTGAAAGTACCCGGTTCCGATTCATCGGCATTTACAACAAGGTAGCGTGGTTTACCGGATTTTTTATCGATAAAACTCCACTTCATACCCGTAGGAAAACCTGCACCTCCACGGCCACGCAAGCCGGACTTTTTAACTTCTTCCACCACTTCGACAGGAGTCATTTGTTTCAGCGCTTTTTCCACCGAGGCATAACCACCGTGTTGTTTGTATACATCGAAGGTGTTAATGCCTGGAACATTGATGTGTTCCGTTAGTATCTTCTTTCCCATATATTAAACCACCCAGTTTTCGTGTTTGTAATCTACCCTGTTGCGGAGTTGCTCTAAAAGTGCATCTACTTTTTCAGGAGTATTCAAATGTTCATAATAGTATTTGCCCACCTGCATCATTGGTGCATAGCCACAAGCACCCAGACATTCTACACCTTTAACGGTAAACATGTTGTCGGAAGAAGTACCGCCAGGTTTAATGCTCAGTTTGCTGCACAAATAATCAATCAACCATTCGGCACCACGCACAGCACAAGGTCCGGTATGACATACTTCCAGTAAAAATCTGCCAACAGGGTTCAGGTTAAACATACTATAAAAGGAAGCCACTTCGTAAACTTCCACCGGTGTAATCTTCATTAAATGTGCAACGTAATCCATGGTATCCACACTCAGCCAGTTGTCGTTCTCTTCCTGAGCTATATGCAATAGAGGTATCACAGCGCTTTTATGTTTTCCGGCAGGATAGCGCTCCATAATTTCTTTAGCCTTGGCTAAAGCGGCTTCAGAGAACTGTACCGGTTTATTTGTTTTAACTGCTAACATAATTTTCGTTCAATTTTTTATTAAGCATCCAGTTCACCGGCAATTACATTTAAACTACTTAAACCCACAATGGCATCGGAGATGTAAGCCCCCTTAGCCATCTCAGTAAATGCCTGATAATAGATGAAGCAGGGACGACGGAAATGCAAGCGATATGCCGCACGACCACCATCACTAATAAGGTAGAAACCAAGTTCACCATTTGCTCCTTCTACTGAATGATATATTTCACCCTGAGGGGCATCTATTTCACCCATTACTATTTTGAAATGATAAATCAAGGCTTCCATATTTTGATATACTTCCACTTTTGGAGGCAGGTAGTATTCCGGAGCATCGGCATGATAGGGTCCTTCGGGTAAATTATCCAAAGCCTGCTTGATGATACTCAAACTTTGACGAATCTCTTCGTTGCGAACCATAAAGCGGTCGTATGTATCGCCGGTGGTTCCCACAGGAATGATGAAGTCAAAATCTTCATAAGAAGAATAGGGATTCATTACGCGGACATCGTAGTCCACACCTGTTGCACGAAGATTGGGTCCCGAAAAACCATAGCTTAATGCAAACTCCGGTGTAACCGGTAATGCTCCGCGCGTGCGGTCTATGAAGATGCGGTTGTTAACCAATAGGTTTTCAAATTCTTTAAACGCCTTAGGGAATTCTGCAAGAAACTTTTCTAGCTTATTAAATGCAATGTCATTGAAGTCGCGCTCCATACCTCCCACTCTGCCTATATTTGTAGTTAAGCGCGCACCGCATATTTCTTCCCAAATCTCATAAATCTTTTCGCGCTCCTGCATCATGTATAGAAAGCCAGAAAAAGCACCAGTGTCAACTCCGAGAATAGAATTACAAATAAGGTGGTCAGCAATACGTGCAAGTTCCATGACTATTACGCGTAGGTATTGCGCACGCTTTGGAACCTGTATTCCCAATAATTTTTCAACTGTCATATGCCAACCCATATTGTTGATCGGGGCAGAACAATAGTTCAAACGATCGGTCAGTGGCGTTACCTGATAAAAAGGACGGTGCTCGGCAATTTTTTCAAAGGCACGATGGATATAACCTATGGTGGAATCGCCGCTGAGTATGCGCTCGCCGTCTATCTCTACAATGTTTTGAAATACGCCATGTGTGGCGGGGTGTGTTGGACCTATATTTAGTGTGATGGTCCCTTTTTCTATGGTATCCTCCGTGTGTATTTGTTTGTTTTCTGAGCTCATCTTGTCTTGTTTATATTATCGGCCAAACATTTCATCTTGCTTATCAACTCTGGTGTTGTCCTCAAGCGGGTATTCTTTGCGCAGCGGATAGATGCTCATTTCATCAACATTCAAAATACGGCGCAGGTCGGGGTGACCATCGAAATGAATACCATAGAAATCGTATGTCTCACGCTCCATCCAGTTAGCAGTGGGATAAACCTTTACGACTGACTTGATATGTGGCACTTCACCCGGAATGCGCGCCTTAATACGTAAGCGGAAGTTATGCACCAGACTGTGTAGATGATATACAACTTCAAATTTTTCTTTGTCATCCGGCCAGTGAACACCACAGAGGTCGGTGAGGAAAATAAATTGCATCTCCTCGTCATCGCGAAGGAAATAAAACAGCTCGACGTTTTTGGAATGATCAATACTGATAGTGAGCATTCCCCATGGTTCGTATGCCTTTGTAATGGCATTACCGAATTTTTCTTTAATGCGGTTAAATACGTGCTCGTTGGTTAGTGTGCTTGACATTAGTCTGTTTTAATTCCGTAAGATTCCAATAACTTTTTATACTCGGGAGAATTGCGGCGGCGCAGCGGTTCGTTTTTTACCAAATCCTGTATGCGCATAAATCCGTCTATGATTTGTTCAGGTCTTGGAGGGCAGCCTGGCACATAAACATCTACCGGTATAATCTGATCAATACCCTGAAGTACGCTGTATGTGTCGAATATACCACCACTTGAGGCACAAGCACCCACCGCTATCACCCAACGTGGTTCACTCATTTGCTCATACACCTGTTTCAAAACTGGTCCCATTTTTTTAGCAATAGTTCCCATCACCATAAGCAGGTCAGCCTGACGTGGAGAGAAACTGATACGCTCAGCACCAAAACGGCTAAGGTCGTATGTTGTACCCATTGTTGCCATAAACTCAATACCGCAACAGGAAGTAGCAAATGGTAATGGCCAGATGCTATACTGACGTGCGAAGCCAACAGCTTTATCGAGATTGGTGGCAAAAAAGCCGGGGCCGGCTAAACCTTCAGGAGCATCTACTATGGTGGGCTTTGGAATTGCTATGCTTGACATAATTTATTTATTTGTTACAATTAACAACTTATTAATACTTTAGTTTATTGGTCCCAATCGAGTGCACCTTTGCGAATAATATAAAAAAATCCACTGAGCAGCAATCCCATGAACACAAACATGGTAACCACACCATACACACCCAATTCTTTGAAGTTGATAGCCCAGGGATAAAGGAAGATAACCTCAACATCGAAGAGCACAAATAGAATGGCTGTGAGAAAGTATTTAATGGCAAAAGGTTGGCGAGCGTTACCCTCGGGGTTAATACCACTTTCGAAAGGCTTTAGCTTTTTTACTGTTTTAAGTTTGGGACCTACAAAGTGGGTTACAAACATGGTTAAGCCCACAAAACCTGCTGCCAGTAATAACTGTATCGCAATGGGGAAATAACTGCTTAATTGATTAGTCATGCGCGTTTTTTCGGAGCAGCAAAATAACTAAACTACAAACAGTAAAACAAGGTAACATCATAAGGGGCTAATAAGAAAGGGGGTGTGGAAAATGTATAGTTTATGAATACGTATTGCTGACAAGGTAAAGCAAGAAACGGAAGTTATGAATTTCCATCTGGCTTATTTATGAACTCTGAAGTTTGAAATTTTGAAAGCATCAAATAATTTCAGGAAGTAGTGATTAGTAGTGGTATGACAAAAAATAAGACCCAAGAAGCCAGTGAGAGATTAAAGCATAGTCTTAATCAAAAGACCTTGTAAAAGAAAATGTCTTGTTTCGGGTATTTTTGAAGCGAACGGTATTCTAAAGCGTGAAAATTTCGAACGAAACTAAAGTAGGTGTATTGGCAAGCATTGCCATAGTGTTATTAATAATTGGTTATAATTTTCTGCAAGGCCGCGATTTTTTTACCTCTTCAAATATATATTATGCAAAGTATAAGTATGTAGATGGATTAGCGCTGTCAAATCCTATAAAGCTGCACGGTATGAATGTAGGTCGAGTAACAGAGATGAAACTGGATAAGGACAAAGAAACTGTAGTAGTGAAATTTAACGTACGAAAGGATATTGAAATTCCATTCGGTACAATAGCTAAAATTGTTAGTGCAGATATACTTGGATCCAAAGCCATTGATTTGAATTTTTCAACAAACTCAAATAATCACAAGAATAAGGACACACTTCAGTCAGTAGTTCAGGAGAGCTTAACGAGTAGTGTACGTGCAGAGATTTTGCCGGTGAAACAAAAAGCGGAGAATCTGATAAGTTCAATTGATTCGGTATTGTTGATAGTGAAATCGGTGTTGAATCCTGATACGCGCAAGAGTTTAATTTCATCCGTTAATAATATTCAGGCTACCTTAGAAAACCTGAATGAGAGCACAGATCAGTTCAGCACTCTTTTAGAGAATAATGTGAAACGTTTGGATCGGATTTTTCAGAATATTGAAAGCATAACTGGTAATTTTAAAAACAATGAAGCCAACATTAATAAGTTATTGACCAACATCAGCAGCATCAGCGACAGCCTTCAACAAGGTAATGTGAAACAAGTAATAAATGATGCAGCATACAATCTTGCTCAGGTGAAGTTGATATTGGAAAAGATAAACCGTGGTGAGGGCAATGTGGGACTTCTATTAAAAGATGATAACCTGTATAAGAATTTAGAAAAATCGTCGAAGGAGTTAGACCTGTTGATGGAAGATATTAGGCTGCATCCTAAACGGTATGTGCAGTTTTCAATTTTTGGAGGTGGTAAAAAGTAATCCAGAATAATTGAAGTATTCTTTAAATGTAGTTGGGATTGAACCAAGCCATAGGTACATCATTTTCCAATTCACCATTTGAGGATAATATGCGCCGTTCGAACAAACCTTCTTCTTTAAAGCCAAGAGTCTTGTAAAAAGTGATGGCACGTGTGTTCGATTCGCGTACGATTAACTCAACCCGTGCAATACTCTGATGATTGGCTGTAATATCCTGAAGTAGTGTTGAAAAAATTCTGCGACCTATACCGGTACCCTGAAAGTCGGGATGAACAATAATCTGTAAATGACCTAATGTATGCTGTAGCGATTGTATGCCTGTAGGATATGTATGAATTTCCGCAATGATAACTTCGTTATGAAATGGATTTTCAGCAACATAAATAAATCCACCACTTAATGCTTTATGTAATACCTCGTCAATAAATGCTTCGTTGATTTCATTGGTACTGCGCGAAATACCACCTTCAACGTCTGCCACACGCCGGTATAATTGCAACAAGGCTGAAGCATCTGCTTCGGTGGCTTTTCTAATTTTCATTTGGGCAATTTACACAATCAATTACTGAGGTATAATAAGGTTTTTGAACGAGGCATTATATCCAGCCCAAACACCAAGCCCACCATTGATATTTCCCTGAACAATTATGGGTGAACTGAATGGACCAACGCTATTAAGTTCAAACTCCAGAGAACGAAAGAAATTAAATGTGGAAAAGTCCACGTTAGACCACTTAACTGTAATGGTATCTCCTTTATAGAAATAACCATAGTCAGTAAAAACAGCAGTATCGTTTCTATTAACACCACGGTCTAAAGTGAAATCGAATGTAGTTCCATTGATAATATTATCGTCAAACACTGAACCGTATCCTGGTAAGAAATCACCACCGTTGCGGCTGGTAAAATATCTAACGTATTGCCCCAATTCAGGTGGATCGGTATAGCGACACATCAATCGCACTAGATCAGGCCGATCAGGTACTATATTATCTTTATACCAAAGCGAGTCGATCGGATAAGATTGTGGAATGGTAGTTACCGCAGAAACTTTTTGATTACCTGCTTCAATCCATAGTTGGTATGTTTTGTTCGGCTGTCCAACAATCTTTGCTGCTGAGGGGTCAATGAAAAATACAGGGTCGGTGTAAATACCTACAGATACCCCTGCAGTATCGAAGGTGAGTTCTGAGAGTGTAACTGTATCAATGCCATCTGTTACTTTAATAATGGCATTATTCACAAAGGTGTTACCAATGTCGCTCAATGACGTTTTACCATAGTATCTGGAATTGCGTGTGAGTATGATGAATGGGGGTTGTCCAGTTTCTATTCTGCCTTCTACGACCAGTTTTTCATCAAAATTGGGTTCTTTAAATAACACTTCTTTTTCGCAGGCAACCAAAGAAACAGAAATCAATAAGCTATAGAGAATGAATTTATTCATGATGCACTAAAATTTAAAGTTCCATGTAATGGAAGGAAGAATTGGAAAAATAGTTACTTGCTTAGCCTGAATGTTGATGACAGGATCTTGGAGAAATACACCGGTGATTTCGTCGTAAATGAAAAAAGGATTTAAACGATTGTAAACATTATATACACTGAATGTCCAGCTATCATCAACGTGTTTTCTTTTCTTGCCATCGTATGTAGCACTAATGTCCATTCGGTGGTATGAGGCCAGTCGGAATGAATTAATAGCACCATACTCAGTAACTACAGATCCTTCAAAGAAATATTTGGCCATAGGTAAAGTGTAAGCAATGCCTGTGTTGTATACGAAAACAGCACCAAAGGTCCATCGCTCATTGATGCGGTAGTTTCCAACGATAGACAACACATGTCTTCTATCGAAACGATATGGAAATTTTTGACCACCATTCAGGTCGGGGAATTTGCGGTTTGTGTATGACAGTGTATAACTGACCCAGCCTGTGAAGTCGCCGGCTTTTTTATTTAGAAACAACTCAAGTCCTTTTGAATCACCGGTGCCGAACACAAAACTTTCTTCCAATTTTTCATTTGCCGATGGTGTATAGCCCTCTTTATATTCAATCTGGTTAAGCAACTTTTTATAATAAACCTCCACGGATGTTTCCCATTTGTTGTTGAAGAAATTTCGGAAGTAACCTAATGCATATTGGTATCCGACCTGAGGCTTAACATTAGCAGAACTTGGCACCCATATATCAGTAGGAAGCGTGGTGCCATTGTTGGCTACCAAATGTATGTATTGGTTGTTAATGTTGAATGATGCCTTTACGCTGGATACTTTGTCAATGCTATAACGCACTAGGATTCTAGGTTCGAGGCGATGATAAAATTTCACCAGTTCGCCACTTTTCCACATCAAAGAATCGGTAGGTATTCCACGGAAGTCATAGATGTACTTTGTGTAAGGACCTACCTGACCAAACATGGAATATCGAAGACCATAATTAATTTCAAGTTTTTCAGTGACAGTGTATTTATCTAATGCATATATTGCAAATTCGTGAGCAAACTGTGGGCCTATATTCTTAGGGTTAAACTCTGTATCTCCGCTTTGTCCACTAAACGTGCTTGGAGTGAAGCGATGAAAAATGTAGTTGGCTCCGAAATGAATTTCGTGTAAAGCATTCGGATAAAAATCAAAATCTGTCTTGATATTGTAATCACGAATTCCGGAGTAAAGCGTTATGGCAAAGTTGTTCTGGTCGGCAGTTACTTTAAAGTTGTATGAATTGTAAATAGCTGTCGTGTTCATAAACAGTTTGCTGTTGAACAGGTGATTCCATCTTACTGTGGTGGTTGCATTTCCCCAAGGAATGCTGATATTAAATTCATCATTTTTGAAACTGAAAATGTCACGGCCAAAGTACCCGCTAATGAAAAGACGGTCTTTATCAGAGAAAGTATAGTTAGCTTTTGCATTGAAGTCGTAGAAGTAATAACCAGTACCCGAAAATTCCTGGTTCTTGATAAATGGCTTTGCAAGAATATCAATATATGTACGTCTGCCCGAAAGCATAAAAGATGACTTGTCTTTTACCAATGGTCCTTCCACAGTTGCACGGGATGCGATCAAACCAATACCGCCGGATGTATGATACGTTTTGTTGTTTCCTTCCTTCATTTGAATGTCTAACACAGAAGAAACACGACCGCCGTAACTTGCAGGAATACCTCCCTTATATATCGTTGCATTGTGAATGGCATCCGGATTAAACACAGAAAAGAATCCGAACAAATGTGAACTATTATACACTGTTGCTTCGTCGAGCAGAATTAAATTCTGATCGGGGCCACCACCCCGCACATAAAAACCCGCACTGGCCTCATTGCCACTTTGCACTCCTGGTAACAGTTGAATGGTTTTAAGTATATCCACCTCACCAAAAATGGCTGGCAATGTCTTGATTTTTTCCATAGTCAACTCCACCCTACCCATATCAGTGTTACGAATGTTGGCGTCTTCTTTATCGGCGGTGATGGTAACACCTTTTATCTGCTTGGCAGCAGTTTTCATCTCAATGTTGAAACGAAGATTTTCGTTGGCTGTAATTACAGTATCAATTCTATTATATCCCAGATAGGTAACCTGAAGGTGCAACGCGCCTTTCTCTGCACTAAGTGAATAGAAACCATACTCGTTTGTATATACACCTGTACCGGAAGGCAAGAGCACCACACCGGCGCCAATGAGGCTTTCGCCGGAGGCAGCATCTTTAATATATCCGCTAACAGTAACTTTTTGTGCAAAGGATGAAAAAGTGACACAGAGAAATGATAGTAGTATTAGCAGTCGGTACATAAGTATAAAAGATGGTGCAAAGTTGATGACTGCATTAATAAGAGCAGCCAGGTATTACACAGTCGGCGAAATTAGTTGTTAAGCTGTTTCAACACTAAAGTGAAGCTAATGTTTAAGTAAAATTATTATCGGGCAACAATCATGTTACTTAGCACAAAAACAAGATTTAATCAAGGCATTATCCTTTTTTCTTAAACCTAAAACCACCTTTACGTGGTGGTGCGTTCTTAGCTGCTTCCAGCAGTTCGAGGCAATCTTCAAGGCTCAACTTTTCAGGTTCGGTGTCTTTTGGCACTTTAGCGTTCAGTCTTCCTGACTTGATATACGGACCCCAACGACCTACCAGGATACTAACACCTTGTTCTTTCCATTCTTTAATCACGCTGTTTCGCTTTTCTTCAATCAGTTCTATTGCCTGTTCAAGATTTATCTCATATGGATCCATTCCTTTTTTCAGCGAAATAAACTTGCCTTCGAAAGTAATATATGGGCCAAAGCGACCAGTGTTTACTGTAATTTCTTTTTCTTCGTAAGAACCTATTTTACGAGGTAAATCAAAAAGCTTTAGTGCGTCTTCCAGTGTGATAGTTTCCAGACTCATACCTGTTCGGAGTCCTGCCATGCGCGGCTTGGCATCATCTTCCTGAGCACCAATCTGAACTATGGGACCAAAACGCGCCATACGAGCTATAACTTTTTTACCGCTAACAGGATCGACACCAAGTTCTCGTTCACCGGTAACGCGTTCAGCAGTTTCCAGAGTTTCTTCTACGTTCTTACTGAATGGCCCATAGAAATCGCCAATCATTTTCTCCCAGGAAATCTGTCCATTGGAAATATCATCAAACTCTTTTTCTATTTCTGCTGTGAAGTTGAAATCAACAATCGATTTGAAGTTGGCTACCAAAAAATCATTTACCAGCATTCCAATGTCTGTAGGAAATAATTTATTACGCTCCACTCCGGTATTCTCTTCTGATTTACGATGCTTCACCTGGTTATTATCTATATATAGAATGTTAAATTCTCGTTTCACACCATCGCGGCTACTCTTTTCTACATAACCACGTTTTTGAACCGTGCTGATCGTTGGTGCATAAGTACTTGGACGGCCAATACCCAACTCTTCCAATTTCTTTACCAGCGAAGCTTCGTTGTATCGTGCAGGTGGACGGCTGAAACGCTCTGTGGCTGTAATATCGCTCAGCGACAATACATCACCTGCCTTTACGTCGGGTAATAAACCTACCGTTGTATCCTCAGTACTTTCTTCATCAGTGCTTTCCATGTATACTTTCAGAAAACCGTCAAACAACAACACTTCGCCATTAGCAGCAAGTTCTTCGTTTGGTAGTTTAGAGATACCGATACGAACAGTAGTCTTTTCTAATTGTGCATCACTCATTTGAGAAGCAATGGTTCGCTTCCAGATGAGTGAATATAATTTTTGCTCATCGGCTTCTCCATCAATTTCTTTGTCTTCAATATATGTAGGACGAATAGCTTCGTGGGCTTCCTGCGCATTGGCAGTTTTAGTTGAATAAGTTCTGTTTTGTAAATACTGATTACCATAAGTATTGATAATCTCGCTACTGATAGAACGCAATGCTGTTTCCGATAAGTTAGTACTGTCGGTACGCATATAGGTTATCTTACCGCTTTCGTACAATCGCTGAGCAATAGCCATAGTACGCGATACAGAGAAACCGAATTTACGAGCAGCTTCCTGCTGTAATGTAGAAGTTGTAAATGGGGCAGTCGGTGATTTTTTTCCGGGCTTTTTCTGCACATCTTTTACAGTAAACACGGAACCTACACATCCGTTAAGGAATTTTTCTGCTGCTTCCTGATTTGATTTGTTCTGTGGCAGTTCAGCTTTGATGGTCACTTTATTATTGAAGGCATCGGTGCCATGGAAGAGTGCCACCACCTTATAGGATGATGACGATTTAAAAGTATTGATTTCACGCTCGCGATCAACAATAATACGCACTGCAACAGACTGTACACGACCTGCAGAAAGATTCTGACTGCCACGGGAAATTTTGCGCCAAAGAATGGGAGATAATTTAAAGCCTACTAAGCGATCGAGTACACGGCGTGCCTGCTGTGCATCAACTAAGGCTTTGTTCACAGTTCGTGGATTAGCTACTGCATCTTTTATAGCGCCTTTTGTGATTTCATGAAATACAATTCGTTTAGTTTTTTCTGCACTCAACCCCAGTGCTTCACACAGATGCCAGGCAATAGCTTCACCTTCGCGATCCTCATCCGTTGCCAGCCATACTTCGTTGGCATCTTTCATCATTTTTTTCAATTCCTTAACAACATCTTGCTTGTCTTCAGTTATTTCATAGACCGGTTTAAAATTGTTGTTTATGTCTATGGCTTTATCGGACTTAGGCAGATCGCGAATATGCCCGTAACTCGAGCGAACTACAAATTTGTTGTCAAGAAATTTCTCAATGGTTTTAGCCTTGGCAGGACTTTCCACGATTAATAAATCTTTTCCGGCAACTTCAGATTCTTTCTTTTTAGCCATTGAAATATTGGTGTAAAATTTTTGCTATTGAAGTGCGCAAATAAACCAAAATTTTTTTTCAGACTTTTTTTGATGTTCATGAAGTGGATATACTCCTATACTTTAGAGATGCTTTCTGTGAAGCGAATACCATACTGTTGAAGTTCCTGCAACACAGGTTCGTAAACTTCTTTAATTACCGGTAGATGAACTCCTGTCAATTTGCATTCATTGCGTACCAGTATCATTGCCAGGATACCAAGAGGTAGCCCTACAGTCTTGGCCATAGCCGTTTCGAGAGTATTATTCCCTATTACAACCAATGATGAACGTAAAGCATATTTTGTTTTATTCTTTTTAAAAACAAAATCATGCACCATCACAATCATGTCTTTATCTCGTTTCTTCATCACCCACTTTTGTTCCATCAGTTGTTGAAGAATTTGTGCAGCTGTTGCTTCCTGTAGTTTTATCTTTTCGTTGCTAAACAATCCCATCCAACGCATCTTTTCAATTACATGGCTTTTAGGCTTCAACTTAAATAGTTTTGCTATTCTGTTTTCAATCTTTTTTTCATTGGATGTTGGTAGGTATGAAGTGAGCCAATCACTATAGGTAAGTGAAGAAGTATTTTGAATTACTATGCTGTCGTCTGTTAATCCAAGTTGCAGTAACACATTCCAGGCTTCGCAGTAACCTTCGCGTCGTAGTGTGGCGCGAATTAAAGTATCAACACCTTCTAAACCATACAAGGACTCGTAAGCTAACGAATCGCGATTGGCATAAGATTCAAAGCGACCGAATCCGGGGAGTTTAATTTTTTCTATTTGAGTAAACAGTCTGTGATAGGGCAGATACTTTACATGCCCCTCCTGAACGAACTGTGCTGTGCCTTGCCCAGCCAGTACCACATTGCGAGGGTTCCAGGTAATCTTATAGTTCCAGGGATTGTCGTCACTTTCCGGTGCAACTAAGCCTCCGGTACTGCTTTTGAATGAAATAATATCCGCACGCTCATCTTTCAAGCGATGAATTATTTCCATAGCACTCATATGATCAATACCGGGGTCTAGGCCCATTTCACCCATAAAAAGGAGACCATTCTTCTTCACAATCTCGTTCATTACTCGCAGTTCGGGAGTAAGGTAAGAAGCGGTAAGCAAGTGTTTCTTATGTGCAATACATAATTGTGCTGCCTTACTGTGAAGTGCGGGAGGCAATAATGAGATAATAATGTCGTGTTGTGATATAATGTCAGCCGCATGTTCATCGTCAATTGAAAAGCGAATGGCAGTGGCATTAGGGTGTTGATTAATTTTAGATTCAGCAAGTTCAAGTTGAATATCTGCTACGGTAACTTGAGTTTGATGAGTTTCAGATTGTTTCAGCAGGTATTTAATCAGCACGGTGGCCGAACGTCCGGCACCAATAACGAGAATCTTCTTGGACATTAATGTATTTGGTAAGTGTTAAACTATTTGCAAAGGTAACCGTTACTTTGCACCCCCGAATAGGTTCGGGTACAAACAAGCATTCATCAATGAAAGAAATTACTCTCGAACAACACATTAAAGTGTGTAAGCAGCCGAAAGAATTACCGGCTGAATATCAACAGTTGCTTGAGGAAGCACATAAAGCAACAGAACATGCATATGCCCCCTATTCCAGATTTAGTGTTGGAGCTGCAGTTTTATTGAACGATGGTGCAGTAGTAATTGGAAGTAATCAGGAGAATGCGAGCTATCCGGTTGGTGTTTGTGCAGAGCGTGTTGCCATCACGGCAGCATCAGCTCAGCACCCTGGTGTAAAAGTGAAGGCCGTTGCTATTTCTGCTAAAGCTAAGCGTGGAAAAACCGATAATCCTGTAGCTCCCTGTGGTATTTGTCGTCAAACAATTTTGGAGTATGAGTTGCTGCATCAACAAAATATTGAGTTGATTTTACAGGGTGAAACCGGTGATATTTATTGGATTCCATCAGCAAAAACACTACTTCCCTTATTCTTCTCGCACGATAATCTGAAATAAAGTCTTTGCTATTATGACCTGCGTCACGAAATGTTAATTTCTGCAGGGTTAACTTTGTAAAAATTTTAGTTAATGATTGTAGTTATCTTCTTTATAAGCATTTGGTATTTGTCACTCTTTGTGCAAACTTTCTTTCATCACCGTTACTCTGCTCACCGCATGTTCACTATGTCTCCGTTAATGGAGAAGGTCTTTTATATTCTGGCCTGGATGTTTCAAGGTTCCAGCTATCTCAGCCCATATGCATACGGTATATTACACCGTATGCACCACGCCTATGCCGATACAGATAAAGACCCACATTCTCCCAAGTATTCCAAGAACCTGTTTGACATGATGTGGAAGACAAAAAATGTATACACAAGTATTGTATATGGTAAGATTCAGCCTGAAGAAAGATTCACCAAGAACATCCCCTTCTGGCCAGCTATGGAGCGTTTTGCAGACAGTTGGTTTTCGCGTATTACATGGGGTGTACTTTATACACTATTTGTAATATACTTTGCCACAGCGTGGTGGCAATTTTTGTTTTTACCCGTTATTTATTTAATGGCTCCAGTTCATGGTGCTATCATCAATTGGTATGCACATAAATTTGGTTACGCTCCCAATAAAGTGAACGATACCTCAAAGAACTTATTACCATTTGATTTTCTAATGTTGGGTGAGTCTTATCATAACAACCACCATAAGTTTGGTGGTCGCGCAAACTTCGGTCTTCGTTGGCACGAGTTTGATCCGATCTATCCTATCATCCTGTTGTTTAATGCACTCGGGTTAATCAAACTCAAAAAGAATAACGATCTTAACTATATGTAATGCAATGTATTTGGTTAGGGCACAAATTCTACTGAACTTTGTACCATAACCAAATAATATGGCCGTTACTCAGAAATTATCTCCCATTGAATTAGAAGACAAGTATGGCGCACATAACTATCACCCCTTACCGGTGGTATTAGAGCGCGGTCAGGGTGTATATGTATGGGACACCAACGGCAAACGCTATTATGATTTTCTATCCGCATATTCAGCGGTTAATCAGGGACATTGCCATCCTGCCATCGTAGATACACTTGTTCAGCAAGCTTCAAAACTCACACTGACATCACGTGCTTTTCACAATAATTTACTTGGTGAATACGAGCATTATATCACCTCATATTTTGGGTATGATAAGATACTACCCATGAACACCGGTGTTGAGGCTGTCGAAACTGCTATTAAACTGTGCCGCAAATGGGCTTATCAAGTAAAGAAGGTTCCGGGTAATTCGGCGCGCATCATTTGTTGCGAAGGAAACTTCCATGGCCGCACAACCAGTGTCATCTCATTTTCAACCGACCCATTATCTCGCGAAGGTTTCGGACCATTTATGCCTGGGTATGTAATTATTCCCTACAATGACCTGAAGGCTTTGGAACTTGCGCTACAAGAAGACAAGAACATTGCAGGTTTTCTTATTGAGCCAATCCAAGGTGAAGCAGGTGTTGTGGTTCCCGATGAAGGTTATTTGAAAAAAGCAAAAGCTCTCTGCGAAAAACATAATGTATTGTTTATTGCCGATGAGATCCAAACCGGCCTTGCACGTACAGGCAAAATGCTGGCGTGTGATCATGAAGATGTACGACCCGATATACTCATTCTTGGCAAAGCGCTTAGCGGTGGAATACTACCCGTATCTGCTGTGCTTTGTGATGATGAAATCATGCTAACCATAAAACCCGGAGAACACGGTTCTACATATGGTGGCAATCCTTTGGCTTGTGCTGTTGCTCTAAAAGCACTGGAAGTTCTTAAGGATGAAAAACTAGCAGAAAACGCACTGCACCTTGGTGATATACTTCGCCGTGCATTATGCAAAATGGACAATGAGTTAATTACGCATGTTCGTGGAAAAGGCTTACTGAACGCTATTATTGTTAAACCTCGTAATGAAAAAGATGCATGGGATTTTTGTATAGAGTTAATGAAAAATGGCTTGTTGGCTAAACCTACTCATGGCGATAAAATTCGTTTTGCGCCACCTCTTGTCATTACAGAAGAACAACTTTATGATTGTATTGCCATCATCGACAAAACGGTGAAGCAATTCTAAACATTTAGTTATTTCGCCACTTCAAAAAAATTAATAAAAAATATGCGTCTAATACCATTTGCATTGATGTTTTTGGTCATCACCATTTCATCCTGTACCAATAAAGCTAAAGACTACGCCGATATTCAAAAGATGTTTGATACCATTAGCATCAAACTGAAAGAAGGTTATGTGGACACTACATACCTGAATAAGACCGTAGCAGAAGTAAATAACTACGTGAATAAACATCCTAAAGACACACTCGCCGCTAAATTGCTATTCCAATCAGCACAGCAGTTAGAAGCACATCGTTTAGCCGAAAAAGCTGTCAAGGTTTTAGAAAGCATTCAAAAGGATTTTTCTGAAACATCATATGCAGCTAAAGCACTGCTGACAGAAGGATTTATCTATAATAACGTGCTGCACGATTACGAGAACGCAAAGGTGAAATACAACGAATACTTAAGTAAATACAAAGACTTAGACAGTAATATGAGTCGTGATGTGCAACTGGAACTTCAAAATCTTGGAAAAAGCGCCGATGATCTAATTAAAGAATTTGAAGCAAAGTTGAATGAGGCTACTCAAGACAAGAAAAACTAAACCCTGTCTGTAACAATATCAGTAAGCAGTTGCTTGACTTCTACTAATGGAAGATTTGTTCTGATTTTTCCATTCTTAGCATAACTGATATTTCCTGTTTCTTCTGAAACAACTATGGCAACAGCCTCACTGTGCTCTGTTATACCAACAGCTGAACGGTGTCTTAAACCGGAACGTGCCGGTAAGTCAGGGCTGTCGGATACTGGCAGTACGGAACCTGCGAATATGATTCGGTTGTGAACTATGATTGCAGCACCATCGTGCAATGGAGAATATTTATTAAAGATGCTTTCCAATAATTTTTCTGAGACTAAAGCATGCAATGCCACACCGGGATTAGTTAAATCATGAAGCTTGAAATGATTGTTAAATACTAAAAGTGCTCCCGTTTTTGATTTTGATAAATTGTCTAAAGCGGCGAGCATTTCACCTACTAACCGTTCTTCTTCTCTAGTTTTTTGTCGCTTGCTGATATTCAGTTTAAAAGGTAAATTCATTTTTTCAGAAATACTGATGTCACCAAGTGATAACAGAAACTTTCTGATTTCAGGTTGAAATACTACTAGCATTGCTACAACACCGGCACTTACAAAAGCTCCCAATATTTCTGACAGAATATCAAGATTCAGCCATTTCACTAATTTATAAATCAGGTAAATCAATATCATACCGAGGAAGATATTAAGCCCCAGCGAGCCGCGTACCCTGCGATAGAATTGATATACCAGAATGAGAACCAATGTAATGTCTATCACATCAATCCACTCAAACTTGTAACCGAAAATTTTAAATAGCAGTACTAAATGCATTCCAAAGTTTAATAGTCTGAACAGCCTCTTTTACATCGTGCACACGAAGTATGGTTGCTCCCTGTTGCAAAGCAAGCATATTTAAGGCAGTAGTACCGTTCAGTGCATCAACAGGATGAGTGTTTAATAAACGGTTTATCATACTCTTTCGCGAGAGGCCAGCCAGCATTGGCTTTCCAAGTGTAGTGAAAAGAGAAAGATGTTTTAGCAAAGAATAATTATGCGATACTGTTTTTCCAAATCCGAAACCCGGGTCTATAATGACATCTGTTATTTCTTGTTCTCGAAGGTGGTGAATGCCTTGCAATAAAAAGGTGTAAACCTCTTTTACTACATCATCATACTCGGGATGCTGTTGCATAGTATGCGGTTCACCTTGCATGTGCATCAAAATATATGGGGCTTTGTTTTTGGCTACTACCTTCAGTAAATAATTGTCCATACTGCCGAATGAAATATCGTTGATGATATCAACACCCATTTCCAAGGCACGTTCAGCTACTACTGAGTAAAAAGTATCGCATGAGATAAAAACACTGGGAAAATTTCTGCGCAACTCTGCTAATACATCTTTAATTCGCTCCCACTCCTCCTCTGCAGTAATACGATCAGCCCCAGGACGACTCGACTGTCCACCAATATCTATAATTGTAGCACCGTTTTCTATTATCACCGACGCCTGGTTAACAAGATGCGCCGGGGAAGACTTTGAACCATCATAAAAAGAATCCGGTGTACAGTTGAGAATACCCATAACCACAGGTGTTCTCAAATCTAATATCCTACCCCGGCAATTCAGGGTTTGTAAGGGATGAAATACAGTAGTTTTATCGTTCATTATTTTTGCAATCAATAATTCAACACTTGTCAGACAAAACTATTCAACAATATCAAGAGGCAGTTGCCAAAGCGCGCAACTTATTTGAAAAAAAGACAAAAGATTATGGCACATCGTGGCGCATTCTCCGTTTGCCATCTCTCACCGATCAGATTTTTATTAAAGCTCAGCGCATTCGCACCATTGATTTGAAAGGGCAACAAAAAATTGAGGATAACATAGAAAGTGAGTTCATTGGAATATTGAACTATAGTATTCTTGCCCTTATTCAAATAGAACTGAACGACGATAGTGGCAAGGAAATTGACTACGCGACGGCCATTCTGCTTTATGATAAAAAATGGAATGAAGCGATGCAACTGATGCTACTGAAGAATCATGATTATGGCGAAGCCTGGCGCGACATGCGTGTAAGCAGTTTTACCGATTTAATTCTTATGCGCATCCTCCGCATCAGACAAATCGAAGACAACGAGGGAAACACCATTGTCAGCGAGGGCATAGATGCCAACTTATTTGACATCATCAACTACTCTATTTTTGCATTGATAAAAATCTCTGAAAACAAATGAAATACTTTATCTGGTTTTGTCGCATCTTAATTGGTGTGTTGTTTATTTTCTCCGGTTATGTGAAAGCAGTTGACCCTATAGGTATGCAATACAAACTCGAAGAATACTTCGAGGTATTTCATATGGACTTTTTTATTCCATATGCCCTATACTTCTCCATTCTTTTGAATGCCTTAGAAATTGTACTTGGTGTGTTTACCATATTTGGTGTTAGAATGGTGCAAACCGCGTGGCTGCTCGTTCTCATCATTGTATTTTTTTTATTCTTAACCGGCTACTCGGCTGTTACCAATAAGATTACCGACTGCGGTTGTTTTGGTGATGCCATCAAACTATCGACCTGGGCTACCTTCTACAAGAATATCATCTTCCTCGGCTTGATCATTCCCATTTTTATGTGGCGCAACAGAATTGAACCGTTGTTCGGTAAATTGCTAAGTAATATAATTTACTATGGTTCCATAATAACCTTTCTCGGCTTGCAGTGGTATTGCCTGGAACACTTGCCTATCATTGATTTCAGGCCATACAAAGTAGGAAATGATATTCGTGAGCAAATGAGTATCCCTCCCGGAGCACCACGCGACAGTGTGGTTACCAAACTTATTTATAAGGACAAACGAAATGGAAAAGAGCAAGCCTTCCTGATGAATGAATTGCCTTGGGCTGATAGTATATGGATGTCTAACAATGAATTTGTGAAACAGGAGAATCAGGTAGTTCGTGAAGGCTATCAACCTAAAATTAAAGATTTTAAAGTTTGGGATGAAGACAACAACGACTTAACATCCCTATTACTTGATTCCAATAAATATCAAATATGGATTGTGGCTTACGATATCTCTAAGACCGACATTAAAGGCATTGAACTAATTGCCCAACAGACTGCAGCATACGAACAGGCAGGTGCTAAGGTATTAGGATTGTCAGCTTCATCTTACACTGAGATTGAAGACCTTCGACACAGTACCAATTCCGCATATCCTTTTTACTATGCCGATGGTACTGTTCTTAAAACAATTGTACGCGCTAACCCCGGCATTGTATTATTGAACGGCTCCAAGGTGCTGGCTATGTGGCATTATAATGATACACCCACCGCAGAAGAGGTGAAGAAATATCTGAAATAATCTGCAGTGCTCTGTGCATTTTCGTTTCACATAAACGAAACGTGTTCCGGTATATCAGCAAACAGTTACTTTATGCACTAAGCGTACTAGCCGGTGTGGTGGTTACCGTGTTTATTTTATTTCAGGGCTTACCAGGCGATCCAGCCCGTCTCACTATGGGGCAACGCACCGATGCAGCTACACTTGAAAATGTTAATCGTGAACTGGGATTAGATAAACCCAAATGGAAACAGTTGTTATACTACGTCAATGATGTTTCACCCATCAGCATACACGAAAACAGTACTTACAACAAAAACAAATTTCAGTTCATTGAATTGATTTCAGGCACATCACACGTTGTTGTTTTTAAAAACCCTTATCTGAGGTATTCTTATCAATTGCAAAAGCCTGTTGCCGATATGTTGATGCAGGCATTACCTAACACCATCATACTTGCTTTGCTGGCCATTCTTTTTGCTTCTCTTATTGGCATTATCCTGGGCACATTTGCAGCTCTGAATCAAAACACCATCATAGACCGGGTGTTAGTAATTATCAGTGTTTCCGGAATTTCTTTTCCTTCGTTTTTCTCAGCCATTTTGTTTCAATGGTTATTTGCTTATGTTTTAGCCTCACTCACTCATCTGCCAATGACCGGAAGCCTCTATGAATATGATTTAGACGGTGTGGCCCATTTGAAATTAACAAACTGTTTGCTGCCAGTATTTACATTAGGCATAAGACCACTTGCTGTTTTTACTCAACTCACACGAAGTGCAATGCTCGATGTATTAAGTATGGATTTTATACGCACTGCACGGGCTAAAGGATTGCCTAAATGGAAAATTGTTTGGAAGCATGCCTTACGTAATGCTCTGAATCCGGTTGTTACAGCCATATCAGGCTGGTTTGCCGAAATGTTGGCTGGTGCATTCTTCATTGAGTTAGTGTTTAGCTGGAATGGACTAGGAAAGATGACTGTTGATGCATTGAATAAAAATGACTTTCCTGTGGTTATGGGAGCGGTGCTCTTAGCCTCTACTGTATTTGTAGTGGTGAATCTATTAACCGATATTGTATACGGAATCATTGATCCGCGAATACGAGCAGCGCAGTCTTAGTCGAATAGTGAACCCGAGTTTGGTTTGTTATTTGTTTTTCCAAGATGTTGATATGCTTTGGCAGTGGCTTCACGTCCACGTGGTGTGCGTTTGATATATCCTTCCTGAATTAAAAAAGGTTCATACACCTCTTCTAAAGTACCCGGTTCCTCTCCTACTGATGTAGCAATAGTTGTAATTCCAACAGGGCCTCCATCAAACTTATCAATGATGGTACTCAGGTAGCGATTATCCATTTCATCAAGACCATGTTCATCCACGTTCAGTGCTTTCAATGCCACGCGTGAGATGTTAATAGAAATTTTACCATCAGCTTTTACCTGAGCAAAATCGCGTACACGACGAAGCAAAGCATTAGCAATGCGAGGTGTACCTCTGCTGCGGCGAGCTATTTCATGCGCAGCATCGTCAGAAATTGGAGCATTCAAGATGTATGCTGAGCGTTTAATTATCTTTTTCAAAGTCTCCGCATCGTAGTAGTCCACTCTGGATACAATGCCAAAACGAGAACGTAAAGGAGAGGATAATAAACCACTGCGAGTTGTTGCACCTACGAGTGTAAAACGATTGAGTTTAAGTTGAATGCTTCGGGCATTAGGGCCATTGTCAAGGATGATGTCAATCTTGAAATCTTCCATAGCGGAATAGAGATATTCCTCAATGACTGTTCCTAAGCGATGTATTTCATCTATAAACAAAACATCACCTTCATCTAAGCCTGTAAGTAAACCGGCGAGGTCTCCTGGTTTTTCGAGAACAGGGCCCGACGTCATTTTCATATTCACTCCCAGCTCGTGAGCAACAATATGTGATAAAGTTGTTTTGCCCAAACCGGGTGGTCCATGCAACAATAGATGATCTAAAGGTTCCTGGCGCTGTTTAGCTGCCTGAATAAAAATTTTAAGATTCTCAACTATTCCCGACTGACCGGAGAACTCATCAAACAACTGAGGACGTAATACTTTCTCTATTTCTCTTTCTGTACTGTTCATTCCGGAATCTTCCGGTTGTAAAAATGAATCACGCATTGACATAACGCTGTGAAGTTCCGAATTCCTGAACGGAACAAAAACAAAAAAAGCCCACCACTTGCGCAGTAAGACTTTTATTGTTGCCTCTGGTATAATTTATTTATTGCCGTTCAGTTGTGAGTTGTTATAAATGTTCCATTGTTCCTGTGTGAGTACACCCTGTAACTGATTCAGGTAATTAGATCTGATGGTGTTAAGGGCATTGTTCGTCTCAACTTTGTTGGAATTACGGTTATTCATAGCCTCATCGAGTTTTACCTCCCGTGTTTGAATAATCTGCTGAACCTGCTGAACTTGAACAGATGTAAGATTGAGTTGTGTCTTCATTTGGTTGGTAAGGGCAACATAATTCGATGTTGTAGCATTAGTATTAGACTGTGCAAATACAGAAATACTTATTAAACTGAGTAAGAGAGCTAAAGTGTATTTAAACATGGTGTGTTTTTATACCCCTCAACGTGTCAATTTAATGAAGGTTTCAATTTAATATTATTACTGCTTGATGATAATACTAAGTGTAACATTCTAAAATTGACTAAGTAAAAGCGCTCGAATTACTAAAAAAACACAAAATGAAATCGAGATTGCAATTAACACCCAAAACGACGGTTAAGGTATTTAACCGCCAACGTTTAATCATTGCAAGTACAGGATTTGCTCTTGCTTTGATGTTAGGTATTGGGGTATTTATGTATGGCAACTTTGGCAACAATACAGAATCATACGCAGCATTGGGATCCAATATGGGTTTTGAAAATAATACTACGGAATGGACATCTATTGCCGGAACCTGGGCTGTAAATTCAACAGTGAGTGACTGCAGAAGCGGTACAAAATCAATCAGGTGCTCTGCTACAACTACCGCTGCAAAATATAGAAACACCAATTCTACTATTACCATACCCTCTTCAGGCACCAACTATATCACCGTTATTGCCTGGTCAAAAGCAAGCACAGTTAACGGCAGAGCTATGGTAGGTGTATTTAATACAAATAATAGTACAGAAAGCATGCCTTCCACTCTAACAACATTAAACACATCCTCGTTTATTCAAATAACCTATACCGTTTTAGCAACTAACGGGCATACTTATATTCCTCAACTTCAGGCATCAACATCTACAAGTACCGGTAATGTCTTTTTCGATGATGTGATGATCTATACTTCCACCATATCATCTGTAGATGCCACTGCTCCTACTTCAGGCCAAACACTTAATGCAAGTGCTTCAGGCAATGAGATAACCTTAGGCTGGGCTAATGGTACAGATAACCAAAGCGGAATGGATGGTGTACTGATACTCCGTGCTTCGGGAGTGAATGTGACTAACCAAGCAGTAAATAATCAAACGATGTATCATGCTTCATCTTCTACAGTAGGTCCAACAGCTGTTGGAAGTTTTACTGTCGTATATAATGGGCCTGTTGCTACGTCTACTATGAATAATCCGGGAGCAACCGGCACTTACACCTATCTTGTATATATGCGAGATAAAGCCTATAACTATACAACAACTCCGGCAAGAATAATTGTTGTAAACGGCACAAATCTAACGGCGTCATTAACTGCAACCACACAACTAAGCGGATTATACTTGCCAGCAACTTGCACATTAAGTGTCAGCTCGGCAGCAAGTCCTACAATTTTATCGGGTTCTAATATTAATGTTTATGGCACGATAATAAATGCCGGTAATCTGTTAAACAATCAAGGTGGAACTGTAAATATGAAAAATGCAAGTGTTTATAATTACAATAGAGATGGGTCTGTATCCGGCTTTCCTGTTTTAAATGCAGTTTGGGAAACAGGTTCAACATGCTTGATTAGTGGAGTTAAATTTACCGCACCACAGGGTTTGAACCAAACTTTCCATCACTTTACTTGGAATTGTAATGAACAAACATCGGCGGTTTCGTTACCTAACAGTTTCAATGTTAATGGTAATATTTCTTTTATTGACTCCGGTCCAGGAAATAGTGTAAGAACCTGTTGGTTGAATGGTACCAATCAGTTTAAAGGAAACATCAGTTGCACATCTAACGCAGATGTTTGTACCAACTATGGCAGTAATGTTAAATTAAACGGCACATCACAGCAAACCATAAGCTATAATGTATGGTTTCAAAATGTAGAGTTTAATAATCCTGCAGGCGTACACTTTACTACAGATATCTGGATGGATTCTCTTGTAGAACTTAAATCCGGAACTGTGACCATGGCTAGTGGAAAGAAATTTATGACGGAAAGTGGTGGTTCGGTTCAGTTTATGGGGGGAATTATTGGTGTTGCAATAGAACCATGGCCTTATGAGACCAATCCAACTTATGACTTAACATATCACAGCGGTGGTACTACTTCATTAGAGTTAACTACATCGACAACATACTTGGGCAGATTAAACATAAACTGTCCCGGA
This sequence comes from uncultured Bifidobacteriaceae bacterium, assembly GCA_964640655.1. Taxonomy (GTDB): domain Bacteria; phylum Bacteroidota; class Bacteroidia; order Chitinophagales; family UBA10324; genus BJGO01. Next base: position 126,677 of record CAZXFT010000006.1, read on the forward strand.
CAAGCAATAACTCTGGATAAGGATGTACAGGTTAACACTGCCTTAAACATTAACGGAGGTAAACTCATAACAAACGGAAAATTATTATGGGTTAAACCAACAACTGCTGAAAGCGTAAGCGCAGCAAGCAGCAGTTACATACAAGGTTCATTGCGAAGAAATATTTCAAGCAGCGGAACGATAAGCTATAGTTTTCCTATAGGTAGCTCCTCTTCTAAACAGGAAGTAATTGTTAAATCATATAGCTTAACAGGAATTACATATCTGACTGCCAGTTTTAATTCAACATTTACAGGTGCACCACCCAATCCTAATACCTGTAAGATAAATGGTACACCGGTAACTTCTCTATTAAATAACGGATTCTGGACAGTAGAACCAAATCAACAACCCACATCCGGTAATTATGAAATAACTCTGAAAGCCGGCGGGTTTACTAACGGTGCAGCCAGCCCATTATACTACGGTATTGTTAAAAGAAATAACAGCAGTGATAACTGGTCCAGCATAGGTACTCACGTAAACTCCACTCAATCACTCTCGAATGGAGTAGCATCAGTTACACGAAGTGGTCTAATATCATTTTCTGATTTTGGAGTAGGTTTCGGTGGAGGAATATTACCTATAACACTGAGCGATTTCTCGGCAGAAAAATATGAGAACGATAAAGTAATGATTCGCTGGGTTACATCAGCAGAATTAAACAATGCCTATTTTAGTTTAGAGCGCAGTAACAATGGTATTGACTTTGAAATGATCAATGAACAAGAAGGTGCAGGAACCAGTACCATTTCACATGAGTATGAATTCCTTGACGAGAATCCTCTCATGAGTACAAACTATTACAGACTGAAACAGGTTGACTTTGACGGACAATTTACATATGGCCCAATAAAACAAGTAACACTCGCACAACGTGGAAGTGAAATACAAAGCACAAATGAGCTGACAATCTTTCCTAACCCCAATAATGGACAATTTTCAATATCAGGAATAAAACCAACGGGTAGTTCAGAGAAAATAAGAGTGGTGGTGATGGATATTAAGGGAAGTATAGTAACACAAACTGAATTTAATGACGGTGACCCAGTCAAAATGGATATCAGTGATAGACCACCTGGAACTTATATGGTGCAGATAACAGACACCAATCAAAAAACAATTACGAAACAGATCATCGTTAACAGATAACAAAAAAGCGGGGTAATGTCCCGCTTTTTTTATTGTATTCTCCTAATTACACCATGAAACATTTTATAATTAATGAGGTAAAAACGCCTCGGTAAAAACATCACCATGAGAAAATTATCACCATTTAATCGTGTAACAACAGCAGTAAAGCAACGACAGCGTATAGTTATTCTTTCCACACTGTTGTTAATAATAATTTCCGGAGCGATATTAGTTTATTTAAATACAGGAAATCAAAAAGATGCCTATGCTGCATTGGGAAATAACATGGGCTTTGAAAATTATTTAACAGAATGGACCACTATAAATGGTACATGGAACTCAACATCTGCCGACAAACGAGGAGGAACAAGAGCTGTGCTCTGTTCTGCAAATAGCACCGAAGCAATACTTAGAAATAATAATTCAACAATTACCATACCTTCATCCGGCACAAACTATATAACCGTTATTGCATATGCCAAAGCGAGTGCAATAACTGGACGTGCACGCTTAGGAGTGTTTAATACCAATTCATCTACCGAATCGCTTGCTGCAAGTACAACATCACTTACAACAAGTGGTTACACACAATTAACTTTTAATCTGTTAGCTACAAACGGACATACGTACGTACCTGTGCTCTGTGCTCAAACAAGCAGCGGTAGTGCTAATATTTACTATGATGATGTTATCATTTACACATCAACAGCAACAACAGCAGACATTACTAATCCGGTAAAAGGACAATCATTTAACGCTACAACTTCGGGCACTCAGATTAATATGAACTGGACTAATGGTACAGATGCTCAAAGCGGCATAGGTGGTGTTATGGTGCTACGTACCACCGGATTGACAAGTGCTTCAGCAGCTTTAACAAATCAGCTTACATATCATCCGAGTAACTCATCAATCGGGCCAACCTCAGTTTCAGGATTTAATGTAGTTTATAATGGTAGTACAGTTACATCTATTAATAATAACCCGGGTTCTTATAATACTTACACCTATTTAATCTATACTCGAGATCGTGCATACAACTATTCGTCAACTCCTATCAGACTCTATGTCATCAATGGAACTAATTTGTCACAGTCGTTATCTTCTAATATCAGTTTAGATGGCTTATGCATTGCTTCTACATGCACTTTAAATATTAGTAATAACAGAATTTTAACTTTTGAAAATAATGCACAAGGAAACATATTCGGTTACATTAACAGCACGGGAACAATAATTAGTGGTAGTAATGTAAGCATCAATATGAAAAATGGTAGCACCTATGAATACAGCCGCGAAACACAATGGAACGAAACAACTCCTATCCTTCAAGCTAATTGGGAATCAGGTTCTACTTGCTTAATTACAGGCTTAAAGGCATATTCTGTTTCCGGATTTGATCAAAACTTTCATCATCTAGTATGGAATTGCTCTTCACAGCAATTTAAATTTCAATTTCCTGTTAATAGAACAATAAATGGTAATCTAAACATTCAAAACACATCACCGGGCAATAGTAACCGCAGTTTTTGTTTCAATGGGGATTGTACCATAAAAGGAAATCTAACTTACAATAACAATACTGCAACAGTTATCTGTAATACAAATAGTAAGATAATAATAAACGGCTCATCACAGCAAAGTATTACCGGTAACTTCTTCTTTGAAAATTTACAGGTTGATAATGCCGCCGGTGTATTATTATACGATAACCAAATAATTAACAATACGCTATTCTTAACTTCAGGTAACCTCAATATGAATAGCAAAACCATTCAAATGGTCAATGGATCGCTTATTACCAGAGACGGAGGTTCTATGTCGAATGGCACTCTGGATATATATGAAGCATGGAATGCTGCAAACCGTTATAATCTCAGATATACTGTTGATTGCACATCAGGAGTTGAGTTGATTTCTTCAAGCACACGATTAAACAATCTAACTATTGATGTGCCTAACAATGGCGCAGTTACATTAAACAAACACGCTGTAGTTAACGGAACACTCACATTGACTAATGGCAAAATAGTTAGCGGCAGTTATGAGGTAAGAGTGATACCTACAACTGCGAACTCTGTTTCTTTTACTTCAAACAGTTTTGTAGAAGGATTCTTGCGCCGCAACATTGTTAATGCAGGTAATGTAAACTATGATTTTCCGGTTGGATTTGATGACAAACTGCAATTAACAACTATTACGGCTAAAGCCTTATTGACTACATCAAGTATTGTTGCCAGTTTTTCACCAAATATAACAGGTGCGGCTCCTGTACCATCTACTTGTAAAATTGGTGCAAGCGGTATTACCACTTTGCTTGATAACGGTATATGGACAATTGAACCTAACGTTCAGCCCACAGGAGGCAACTACGACATCACTGTAAAATCACAAGGCTATACCAACGGATACTCCAATCCTATGGGTTACTGTATTATCAAGCGGAACAATTCATCCAGTGCATGGCAATCAATTGGTACTCATAGTAACCTCACACAATCCATTGATGCCGGTGTTGTAACTGTTAAACGCTCTTCCTTGACCAGTTTTTCTGACTTTGGTGTTGGCTTTGGTAGTGGCTATAACTTGCCTATATCCTTAAGTTCTTTTGAAGTTAAGCAACACGAAACCGATAAAGTGAAAATTACATGGACTACTGCTGCAGAATTAAACAATGCTTACTTCAGCTTAGAGCGCAGTGTAAACGGAACTGATTATGAAATGATAAACGAACAGGAAGGAGCTGGAACAAGTACGGTTCCGACCAGTTACCAGTATATAGATAAGTTTCCAGTGAGCGGTATAAACTATTATCGTTTAAAACAAGTTGACTTCGATGGTACATATACCTATGGCCCTGTTAAACAAATTTCACTTAGTCAATCAGTGAACAACAACAATCCACTTGCTAACCTTTCGGTTTACCCTAATCCTACAACAGGAATTGTAAATGTTTCCAATGTTCAGTTAACCCAATCGCCGGTGATAATTAAGGTCTATGACATCGGCGGTCAATTTATTAAGCAACTCACTTATAATGATGGAAATAATATTCAGTTCAATCTAAACGACCAGACACCGGGTGTTTATATGATGATAATTTCAGATCAAAACAATAATTCTTTCACTAAACAAATAGTTCTACAACCATGATGTAACAACTACAATTGCGTTAGGAAAGGCTGCAGCAATGCGGCCTTTTTTTATGTATTCATATAAGCACGTAAACCGCCTTTCAACTGATACACATTGGTATAACCCTTATGCAGCTGAAGATAGTTTAATGCATCAGCACTGCGCTGCCCCACCTGACAATAGACGATTACTTTTTTGTCGCGCGGTATTTCAAAAAAACGTGCGCGTAAATCGTTCAAAGGAATTGACAGACCACCAATATTTAAAAGTTCATGTTCGAAAACTTCTCTGACATCTACCAGCAGGAAAGGTTCATTGGATCGAGTAAGTTCTTTAAGTTCAGCAGGTGACATTTCACGAATACTCTGGGCATCAGCAGAGTTTACATGACAGAAATTTTCATAGTATATATCATCTTCGAGAGGTGCATTTTTTAATTTGGTTACGTCCTGTTCACTGCGCGAGTAACCAAATACTTGTTGTTGATGATTCAACAAGTTATAAACTGCATACTGATTAATCAGTGCACTACCAATACCTGTAATGATTTTAATTGTTTCCAAAGCCATTAATGTTCCAATGAACCCAGCTACAGCACCCAAAACACCAATCTGATCGCAGGAAGGAGAATCGAAACTAGAAGGTGGCAATGGAAACAAACAACGATAAGTACCACTGCGCTCCTTTTCGTTAATCGGTGCATTGAACACAGCAAGTTGACCCTGATACTGAAAGATGGAACCGGAGATAAATGTCTTATCTGTTTTAACACAGATGTCATTAATTAAATATCGAGTGCTGAAATTATCACTGCAATCCATAATGATATCATACGGCATCAGCATATCAAAAGCATTGTCGGCAGTGAGTTTCTTTTCTATAGCTTCAACTTGTATATATGTATTTCTGATTTCAAGTTTGAGTTTTGCCAGCATAGCTTTAGACTTACCTACGTCCTGCATATTGTATAATACCTGCCGCTGCAGGTTGCTGATTTCAACTTGATCGTGATCTATTAATGCCAGTCTACCAACACCGGCAGAAGCCAAATACATAGCAGCCGGACAACCCAAACCTCCTGCACCAACTATGACTATTGAAGAATTCTTCAATTGAAGTTGTGCTTCCGCTCCGAAGTTATTCAACAACAATTGTCTGTTGTAATACTGTATTTCCTGCTCACTTAAACTCATATAACCTTAAGACAAACTAAACACATTTTCCCAATCCTTCCACACGGGCTGCAATCCTTTAGATTTTATAGCTTCTGCAACGAGTGCTGGACTTCTGGCATCGTCTATTTCAAACTGCTCCAGTTCCTCCTGAGATACGGCATATCCGCCGGGATTTGTTTTGGAACCCGCACTGACAGATGTAATGCCTAAGGAAAATAGTTGATCACGAAATGATGATTCTTCGCGAGTTGATAATGACAATTCCAAATCTTCATTGAAAATTCTGTAAGCACATATTAACTGCAACAATTCCTTATTGGACATTTCAAACTTAGGTGGTTCCATACCAATTGCAGGTCTCAGGCGAGGGAAAGAAATGCTGAATTTGGTTTTCCAATATTTCTTTTGAAGGTAGTGCTGATGCAGCGCTGTAAAGAAAGAATCCACGCGCCAGTTTTCTAAACCGAGCAAAACTCCCAGCCCAATTTTGTGAATGTTTTTTTCACCAAGCCTTTCCGGTGTTTGAAGACGATAAATGAAGTTAGACTTCTTGCCTTTAGGATGATATTTTTTATAGTTAGCCTCATGATAGGTTTCCTGGTAAACCAACACGGAATAAACACCGGCTCTAATGAGCCTTTCATATTCATCCGCATCGAGAGGCTGTACTTCAATAGATATATTATTAAAATGAGGTTTGACCAATTGAACTGCGTGTTCGAGATAATCTATACCAACAGTTTTATTGGCCTCACCTGTAACGAGTAATAGATGGTCAAAACCCATGGCCTTTACAATTTCAACTTCACGCAATATTTGTTCATCGCTTAATCGTATACGAGGCAACTGGTTGTCGTATCTGAAACCACAGTAGGTGCATATGTTCTGACATTCGTTAGATAGATACATTGGAATGTACATCTGTAATGTATTCCCAAAACGTTTTCTGGTAAGCTGATAACTCAACTGAGCCATTTGGGGAAGAAATCTGGCTGCACGTTCTGATACAAGTGCTAAAAAATCTTCCGGTGTACCCTGCCCTGCTCTGTTTAATGAACGCTGTATGTCCGAATCGGTGACAGATTGTAGTTTCAATTCAATCTGTTCCCATTTGTATTTATGAAAAAGTTCTTCAAACATATTAATTACAGACTACTGATAAACTCTGTGAATGGACTTGAAGCGTGCGCTGTTTCAGAAACAAAAACACCATCTGTTTCAAAAGCTGTACGACCAGCTTCAACTGCCAGCCTGAAAGCATGTGCAACACGAACAGGCTCTGATGCAACAGCAATAGCAGTATTAACCAGTACCGCATCAGCACCAAGTTCCATTGCTTCTGCCGCCTGCGAAGGTTTTCCAATACCGGCATCAACAATAACAGGAACATTACTTTGCGAAATAATAATCTTCAACATAGCTTTTGTTTCCAAACCTCTGTTAGATCCTATTGGCGCACCAAGCGGCATAACAGCAGATGTACCTGCATCTTCAAGTCGTTTACATAATACAGGGTCAGCGTGTATGTAAGGTAAAATAATGAAGCCGCGTTTAGCTAATTCCTCTGTTGCCTTCAGTGTCTCGATTGGGTCGGGTAATAAATATTTAGGATCGGGATGAATCTCTAACTTCAGCCAATTGGTTTCAAATGCTTCACGACACAATTCGGCACATAGAATTGCTTCTTCTGCATTACGCGCTCCACTGGTGTTAGGTAATAATTTCACACCCAGCTTTTTTACAGCATGTAGTATGTCCTCATCGGCATGTAATTGATCTACACGTTTCAATGCAATGGTTACCATTTCTGTTTCCGATGCTGCGATGCTTGTGCACATCAATTGATTGGATGCAAATTTTCCGGTGCCCAAAAACAATCGAGACTGAAATGTAAATTCTGCTATTTTTAAGCTATTGTTACCTGTAATTTTCATGCTGTTGGTGATTTTGTAAATTGATAAATCATTTTTACGAGTGGTGCTGTGTTCCCCTTCGCTAATGCTTTAGTAATGGCAGATGATACAGCTATGTTGTATAATCCTAATTTTTTTAGTGTTTCTAAATCATCAAAATCGATTCCGCCTATGGCTACCAGAGGAATCGTTAAACTGAAATGTCTGTATTGTTCGATAATTTTCTTTAAACCTTCGGTTCCTAAAACCGGATTTAGTTTTTCTCGCGTGCTTGTGAATTTATATGGTCCGATGCCGGCATAGTCCGCAAAGTTATTTTGAGCAAAGATGATGTCTTGAATAGTGTTGCACGAATAACCAACAATCTTCTCGGGCAGCAATCGGCGACACAAAAAAAGTGCAGCATCCTCTTTTCCAACATGAACTCCGTCTGCATTGGATTTTGTAGCTACTTCAAGGTTGTCGTTAACAATAAAAGTCGTTTTGTATTTCGTCGTAATCTCTCTTATTTCTCTGGCTGTATCTATCCATTCTTTAAGTTCGGTATTCTTAGTACGGTATTGAATCCATCTGAAACCCGCTTTGCATGCGTCTTTCACTTGCTGTGTGTGCGGGTACTCTGCAATGTCGGCTGTTAAAAATTGAATGGGAAACATGTGCAGTATACTTTATGTAGTTGAAGGGTGATGCAAATGGTGTAACACGTTTTCTATATAATTCTCTAATGCCTTTTTTGAAATTTTATACGCCTCTTGCAAATCTTTTCCTTTTGCCATGCCTGCCATAATGCCCGAAGCCAACCGGCAACCCGTTCCTCTAATGTTATGATGCTCTGCTTTAAGAGGGCTATTATGAATATGTTGATGACCATCAAAGAACATATGGTCTGTAACAGCGGTTTCATTTTGCACAATGGCCTTTAGTAAAAGATTGGTATTAGCTGTTATGAAATCAATTGCTGATTTGTCTGACAGCCCATTGCAAAGAATTTCAAATTCTTTTTTATTGGGGGTAATGAGATAAAATCTTTGAAAAAAAGATTCTACATCGCGGAGTCTCCATTTATAAAATGAAAAACCACTGCTGCTGCTTCCAACAGTATCCCAGATAATCTTGACTTCGTGGTTTGCCTGGAAAAGCAGTTCTGTCAATGCAAATAACACTGCTGGATTTTCAATCAATCCAATTTTCACAAAGTCAATTTTATAATCTTTCAAGATTAGTCTTAGCTGTTCTTTCATCCACTCCGCATTCATCCAGTTCACAGCATAAAAGTGCCGGTTGTTCTGAATAGTGTCGGCACTAAGGACTGTATGAGGCGATACACCCATATTCAGGCAGGTTTCGTAGTCGGCTAAAATGCCTGCACCACCTGTTGGGTCAAAACCCCCAATCAACAAACAGCCAGATTCAAATCCTTGCATTTGTCCAATACTTTTTTGAATTCAGCAATCGGGTCGTTTCCTTGCCAGATAATACCCAGCAATCCAAAACCGGCAAAGCCATAGTCTTTTACTTCAGCAACTTTGTCGGCAGTAACACCTCCAAGCGCAATAACTTTATATTTGGTTTTTTGTAAAGCTGCACGCAGAGAGGTTTCGTTGAAGGTGCTCTTGTGTCCAAGCTTAGAAATGCTTTCAAAAATGGGATTTAAAAAAACATAGCGATAACGCGGGTGAAAGTGCTTCAAACTGTGTATGACATGAAATGAAGTGCTTATCTGTAAATCCGGTCTTCGATATTGCAAATACTTTAGCATAAACCAGGTATAGAACTTATTATTCTTCCTGTGACGTTCGGTGAGGTGTATTCCTTTTATTTTAAACTGCGCAGCAAGTTCGTGGTGTGTGTGAATGATAATTCGGTCCATATATTTTGGATCGAACTTGTTGAGATAGCTTCTCAGTTTTTCAGTGGAATATTTTGGCTTACGAACATGATATTGACTTAAACCTAACCTAAACATTTCCATAACCAGCCCATGTTCTTCAGGGTAATCTTTTTCAGGGCTGACCAAAATGACTCTTAATGGTTTATCTGCAGGCAACATTGATATATAATTTGGGGTGATTATTGTTTGATATATAGTTGATTTCCATGTTCTTTAAACTCTTCCGACATCTCGTTCATACCCATAACAACTGCATCTTCACCGCTAACCTGATGCTTGGCAGCGTATTCGCGCACTTCCTGAGTAATTTTCATTGAACAAAATTTGGGGCCGCACATAGAACAGAAATGCGCCACCTTGGCATTTTCAGAAGGCAGTGTTTCATCATGGAACTCGCGAGCTGTATCGGGATCAAGAGAAAGGTTGAACTGATCCTGCCAGCGAAACTCAAAGCGTGCCTTGCTTAATAAGTTATCACGCCATTGCGCTCCTGGATGACCTTTTGCCAAATCGGCAGCGTGCGCGGCAATCTTATAAGTAATCACACCGTCTTTAACATCTTTCTTGTTGGGTAAACCAAGATGTTCTTTTGGAGTAACATAACACAACATCGCCGTACCATACCAGCCAATCATAGCAGCGCCAATAGCTGAAGTGATATGGTCGTAACCGGGTGCTATATCTGTAGTTAATGGTCCAAGAGTATAAAACGGTGCTTCGTGGCAGATTCTCAATTGCTTGTCCATATTTTCTTTGATTAACTGCATAGGAACATGTCCAGGCCCTTCAATCATCACTTGCACATCGTGCTTCCAGGCAATCTTAGTTAACTCTCCCAGTGTTTCCAACTCTGCAAACTGCGCGGCATCATTAGCATCGGCAATAGAGCCGGGACGCAAGCCATCTCCTAAGGAGAAAGCAACATCATATGCTTTCATGATTTCACATATTTCTTCAAAGTGTGTGTACAGGAAATTTTCCTTATGATGTGATAAACACCACTTAGCCAAAATGCTACCACCACGAGAAACGATACCAGTTACACGTTTTGCAGTTAACGGGATGTATCGCAACAACACTCCCGCGTGTATGGTGAAGTAGTCCACACCTTGCTCTGCCTGTTCTATGAGTGTATCTCTATAAATTTCCCAGGTTAAATCCTCTGCAACACCTCCCACTTTTTCCAATGCCTGATAGATGGGTACAGTTCCAACGGGAACAGGAGAGTTGCGAATAATCCACTCGCGCGTTTCGTGAATATTTTTTCCGGTACTCAAATCCATAATGGTATCTGCACCCCATCGTGTAGCCCACACCATTTTTTCAACTTCTTCTTCTATACTTGATGTTATGGCACTGTTGCCAATATTGGCATTGATCTTAACTAAAAAGTTACGGCCTATTATCATCGGTTCACTTTCAGGATGATTGATATTATTAGGTATTATGGCTCTACCCATTGCAATTTCATCACGAACAAATTCCGGTGTAATCATTTTAGGAATGGATGCGCCAAATGAATTACCACTATGTTGAACCAACAGTTCACGCTCCTTGGCACTCAACGACTCAATCAATTGGTTTTCGCGAATGGCTATATATTCCATCTCCGGAGTGATGATGCCTTTACGTGCATAATGCATCTGCGAAACATTTGAACCAGACTTTGCTTTATACACTTTCCGCTCGCCTCTAAACTGAATGTTGTTGAGCTTTTCATCGGCAGCTCGCTCACGTGTGTATGCTGATCCGGGTTGTTGAACTTCTTGCACATCATTTCGCTCCTGTATCCAGATCTGGCGAAGCTTAGACAAGCCTTTATATACATCAATGGAACAGTTCGGGTCTGTATAGGGCCCGCTGGTGTCATATACAAATGCTTTGTAACAACGCTCTTCTGCTTTGCCGTTTTGATGAATGTATTTGTCTTCAGTTTCAATTTCGCGCATGGCAACTTTGATCTTGTGAAGTTTTCCATCTACATAAATCTTTTTCGATTTAGGAAAAGGCCCTCTTGAAATGATTTGATTGTCGGGTGTTTTGTTTGCGTTTTTCATATTTTATAATTTTTTTCATCCGCCTTGTGCAGCGGTAAATACAACTACAACCTGATTATACTGCAACTGACAGTGAGGCCATTGTGAACGTGGTACAACCTGATTGTTCACAGCTACGGCTATACCCTGTTTATCGCTCAGGTTTTGTCGAACCAATAATTGCAACAATGTACAGTTGCTGTCCACTTCGGTAGGTTGATTGTTAAATGTAATCTGCATGTTGAAGAATAAATACCGCTTCAGATGTGTGCGTAACAAGATACTGTCACTTTTCCCTTCGACGGCATTACCCGCATCAAGTATTCAGGGTATTATCTCAGCCAGCAAGGCACCCCTAAAGCGCTACTAAAATACAAAGCATCATGCAAATGGTATAGTTTGAGAAAAACTATTGCATCAATAATAATTCGTCGGCTATCTCGCGGTCATTCTTTAAGCGGGGCAATTTATTTTGTCCTCCTAATTTACCTTTCGACTTCATAAAATCTATGAATGCATTATTTCTTATAGATACAATTTTCAAAGGCTCTAAAATCTTTCCTTCTATTAAATCAGCATAATAAATATTCTTCTCGCGCATACGTTCATCGAGGTACAATCGGAATGAATCCATATCGGCAGGCTGCTTTTCAAATTCAATAAACCACTCGTGATGTGGCAACCCATGATCATTTTGTACTCGCGGAGCCACAGTATATTCCACCACTTTCGCATCATATTTTTCACAGGATTCAGCCAACGCGGCATCCACTTCTTCTGAAATTACGTGCTCGCCAAAAGCTGATATATAATGTTTGATTCGACCTGTAACCACTATACGGAAAGGTTTTAAACTAACAAACTTCACTGTATCACCAATCACGTAGCTCCACAAGCCCGCATAACTACTGAGCACAATTGCATATTGTTTATCCAATTCCACATCACGTAGAGTTAATCTAGTTGGGTTGTTGCTGTGTATTTCATTTACCGGTACAAACTCAAAAAATATTCCTGAATCAACATTTAAAAGCAGTCCCTCATTCTGAATGGTATCCTGATAGGCAATAAATCCTTCTGAGGCAGGATAAGTTTCTATGCTATCTATCTGTTCACCAATGGTATCAAACAAATGTTTTTTATAGGGTTGAAAGTTGACACCTCCGTATACGAGCAACTGCAGATTCGGGAACACTTCCTTAATGGTTTTCTTTCCGGTCTTTTTAAGCAATCTGTCAAAATACATTTGCACCCAAGGTGGAATGCCGCTCACCAAGGTCAAATTACGCTTATAGGTTTCTTCAACTATGGCATCAACTTTTGTTTCCCAATCCTCGATACAGTTAGTTTTGTATGAAGGAAGTTGATTGCCCCGTAAATAAGTAGGAACGTGATGGTTCACAATACCAGACAAACGACCCGTATGTATTCCATTTACTTGTTCCATATCCGGACTACCGGAAAGAAATATCATATTGCCGCTTACAAAATCACTATTTCCTTTATTGGTAATGTATAGCAACAGCGCATTGCGAGCAGAGTTGATATGATTGGGGATGGATTCTTTTGTTATAGGTATATACTTGACACCTGAGGTAGTGCCGCTTGATTTGGCAAAATAAACAGGCTTACCCGGCCACAATATATTTTGCTCTCCCTGTTTTATAAGTTTAATGTATGGCGACAGTTGCTCGTAATCACGCAGTGGCGCTTGGTTACAATACTGCTTATGTGAAGTAATGTCTTTGAACCCGTGTTCTTCACCAAATTTTGTTTTTCTGGCTTTCAGCAAAAGTTTATGAAACAAAAACTCCTGGGCACGTAAGGCATCGTTAGTCCACTTATGAATGTCTTTTACAATGTAACCGGCATATGGCTTTGCCAAAAAGGATTTGAAACTCACGATAAATTAACGAAGTGCTAATATCACTATTTCAAAGTTTATGTGAGTTAAGATTCGCTTAAGATTTTGAATGGAATTAGTTCTGATTTTTTACCTTATCCTCTTCGCTGATGTCTACATAAATGGCCTTCCTACCATAGCTGATATTTTCCCATACGCGCTCGTGTGCTGTGTAAAGAACCATTTTAGTTATCAGTTCCACAGCACCAATTGAAAGAGCTAATGTCGGTTTTCCGGTAATAAACCAGGATATAATAATAGTATCTATGGTTCCAACAACGCGCCAACTGATAGATTTAATGATGCTGCGTGAAAGCCCGTCTTTCTTTCTAACAAACTTAGCTGTGCTCGCTTTTTTCCTCGCTTGCTTTTCTTTGGCCTGTACTATTGCGTCTATAATCATAACATATGAATGCTTTGATGCTGCTATAGAAACAAATATATCCTATAAATCGGAATTTTAAACAAACAGACGATAATGTTTGTCGATAAAATTTAGAGCAATCCGGTCAGGAATCCGGGCAATAATCCCGCAAGAATGGTTAATACACTCAGTAGTATCAATAGACTATTGCTTAAAGCGGGAACATTCATTTGTTCCTCCGATTTTGAGGCAAACATTGCAATTATCGGCTTCATGTAATAGTAGGCACCAATAAACGAATTAATTACCGCAAACGCTATTAACCAGATATAACCTGATTGAATGGCTGAACTGAAAATGTAAAACTTACCAAAGAATCCTGCTGTGAGCGGTATTCCGCTTAAGGACAGCATCGCTATCGTAAATATCAATGCCAGCGATCTGTTCTCACTTGCCAATCCATTGAACGATGAGAGTTCGTATGAACCTTTTTTCTCACGAACGATATATAAAACCACAAATGAAGCAACAGAAGCTAATGAATAGGCAATGGCGTAAAACAAAACCGATGAAATAGTAAATGAATTCATGCCAACCAATGCCAATAACATATACCCGGCATGAGCTATACTGGAGTATGCCAACATTCTTTTCACGCTTTTCTGGTAAAGAGCGGTGATGTTTCCTATGCTCATGCTCATCAGTGCCACTATCCACAACACTGCTTCCCACTGTTTAACAAGTGGTGTGAAGCAAGTAGTAAATAATAAAACAAAAGCACCAAAGCTGTATAGCTTACCTACACTCGACATCAATGCTGTAACTAATGTAGGTGCGCCATCATATACATCCGGAGTCCAGAAATGAAAAGGTGCAGCTGCAACTTTAAACAATAATGCAGCAAGAATCAATAACACACCTACTATAAAATATACGGGAACACTACCATTCGACTGATTCATATATTCTGCAATCTCGCCAAGGTTAAGCGAAGCTGTTACACCATAGATTAGTGCAATACCCATCAATAAAAATCCACTGCTGAATGCTCCCATTAAAAAGTATTTCAGCGAAGCTTCATTAGAGTATAAATTCTGTTTACGAATACCGGCAAGCACATAATAACTCAAACTCAAAATTTCAATTCCTAAAAACAACATGACCATATTGCGGAATGAAAGAAGCACAATGCCTCCAACAGTGCCGTATATCATAATGGCTAATATTTCAGGTAAATGAAACTCGTGTTTTGAAGAAAGTTCGTTGTAAAAAAGTACCATCAGGAGTGTGATGAATAAACCCACACCGGCAAAGGCAACTGTGAAATTGTTATACAACATCATATCGTTAAATATAGATGTCTGATTGTTCCATTGCATGGAATTGAAAACTAAAGCGGTTATTAAACCTAAGACAATAACCGGAGTAACCAGTTTCTTTTGATTCAGTACGCCAAGGAAAAGTACCAGCGTTGCAGAGATACCAAGTGCTATCAGGACGTTCATAATTTACCTATCGAACAGAGTATGCGGGATTAAGAAGTTGAAATAAATTACCGGCAGCGTCAGCGCTTACTGAAGTAATCAAAGAAGGATAAACACCCAATATGATGACTAAAGCAGCAAGTAAATACATGGAAAGCATCTCGCGTTGATTAAATGCTGCAAAATGGTGCGAGCTGTTTGATTCACCGAAAAACACATTGCGGTACATGCGCAACATATACACTGCACCTATAATTATTGTAGTACACGCAATAGCCCCGGCAAAAGCATTAAATTTGAAAACTGAGAACAGCAACAAAAACTCCCCGATAAAACCATTTGTCAATGGTAAGCCAATTGCTCCCAGCATCACAATCATAAACACAACAGCCAACTGGCGCGAACGATTCACCAAGCCGGATAATTCGCTGATCAGACGCGTGCCTGTGCGTTGCTCAATGATGTCGGCTAAAGAAAACAATGCCACAACAGAAATTCCATGATTAAACATTTGTACCACCGCACCTTGCATTCCCTGTATATTGTTTGAAAAAATTCCGGCTGCTATCAAACCTACGTGCGACAAGGAGGAGTATGCGAGTAATGTTTTAATGTCATTTTGTTTAATGGCTATGATAGCGCCGTAAACCACGCCGGCAACAGACAATGCCATAACCCAGTCTTGCCATACTTGCATTGCACCGGGGACAACAGGTACAACAAAGCGAACCAAACCATAAAGACCCATCTTTAACATGATTCCTGAAAGCAGCATTGTTCCGGCTGCAGGAGCCATAGTATAAGTATCTGCCTGCCAGGTATGAAAAGGCACCAGTGGAATCTTAACAGCAAAGGCTAATACAAAAGCCCAAAGAATGAACGTCTGTTCAGTTGAACTCAGCGGTAAATTGTAATACGCCTGAATGTCGAAGCTGTGTGTTCCCGGAGTTTGCAAATACAAATAGATGATGGCAATCAGCATGAAAAGTGAACCTGCCAATGTGTAAATGAAAAACTTCACAGTAATGCGAATGCGGTCTTTGCCTCCCCAGAATGCGCAGATAAAGAAGATAGGTATTAAGGCCACTTCATAAAAAACATAAAACAGGAAAGCATCCTGAGCTGCAAACACCCCTACCAATCCGGCTTGCATAAATGCGATGAGTGCGTAAAAAATATTTTCATTCTTATAGTGATGAGAAGCCGCCGACATCAGTATAAAAGGTGCCAGCAAATTGGTTAATAACAACATTACTAACGAAATACCATCGGCATACAGATGAAAACTAATGCCTAAAGATTGTATCCATGGAAGTTTAATGGCTGTTAAATTTTCGCTTAGTGATGCAGAAGATGTATATAGTCCAATAGTGATGGCCAGGTTTACAAATGATGCAATCTGAACCGTTTGGCGTGCACCGCTTTTTGAAAAGACAGCTAACAATGCAGCCAGTAAGGGTAATACGATGAGCAAAACGAGTAGCATCAGATCATAAAGAATTTAAAGACTACAATAAATATGGTTAATGCAATGCCGGCAACCATAACAATTACATACAAGCCTATGTTACCGGTTTGAATGTTTCTGAGTATCGAAGATAAGAGCATGGCAGTTTGACCAGCACCATTTACAATGCCGTCAACAAAGAATTTGTCAATCCATTTAAACAATCCATCACTAAGATGAAGAAGAGGTTTAACGATACCCTTCTCATAAATTTCATCTATATAAAACTTATGGTATGAGAGTTTATACCAGAATGATTGTTTAGTAAGGTCAGGATGTTTTTCTACTTCTGCAACTGCAAATGCACGATGTGTGAAATGACCAATCACTGCAAGTGTGGCAATGGATAATACCCAAACCATTACTTCTGCAAACAAACTTGGTTCGTGAGCTATGATGCGCGGATTATCGATGAAGACAGGGGCTAGGAAATGACTTAGCA
This sequence comes from uncultured Bifidobacteriaceae bacterium, assembly GCA_964640655.1. GTDB lineage: Bacteria > Bacteroidota > Bacteroidia > Chitinophagales > UBA10324 > BJGO01. The sequence goes on from CAZXFT010000006.1 coordinate 143,700, forward strand.
AATGTGGTGCACCGGTGATATGAGGCAAGCCTAATAGTCCTCCAAGAGCAGAGAGCACTGCCAGAATAATTAAAGGGAAAGTCATCACCTTAGGTGACTCATGCAGGTGATGTTCCTGATGGTGTGTACCGCGAAACTGTCCGAAGAAAGTCATAAACAACAAGCGCAGCATGTAAGTGGCACTCAATACACTTGTTAAGGCGAGGAAAAAGAACATCAGTTTGCTGTGACCTAACACACTCAACAATATTTCATCTTTTGAGAAAAAACCTGATAGTAACGGAAAGCCGGTGATGGCTAATGTTGCAATCAGCATGGTCATATAAGTAACAGGCAATTTTTTTCTGAGTCCACCCATCAAACGCATATTCTGTTCACCACTCATAGCGTGAATCACAGATCCAGCTCCAAGAAACAACAAAGCCTTGAAGAAAGCGTGTGTGGTAACATGGAACATAGCCGTGCTGTATGCCTGCACACCGAGTGAGGCAAACATATATCCGAGTTGACTTACTGTAGAATACGCCAACACCTTCTTGATGTCGTTTTGTGTAAGGGCTATAATGGCAGAAATTAATGCTGTAGCAACACCAATGATTAATATAAACTCCAGAGTAAATGGTGCTAAAGAGAACAGTACATTGCTGCGCACAATCATATAGATACCCGCAGTAACCATGGTGGCAGCGTGTATCAATGCAGAAACAGGAGTAGGACCCGCCATGGCATCAGGTAGCCAGGTATATAAAGGTATCTGTGCGCTTTTACCCATAGCCCCAATAAAGAGTAGCAATGTGATAGCTACTATTGTACTATCGCCGGTACTGAAAAAAGATGCGTGCGAAAAAACATCGCTGTATTCAACCGAACCGAAGTTGATGAAGATGAGGAAGATGCCAAGTAAAAATCCAAGGTCACCAATACGGTTCATAATAAAAGCCTTGTTGGCCGCAGCGGTGTATTCACGGTTCTTAAACCAGTACCCGATTAACAGATAGGAACACAACCCTACTCCCTCCCATCCAATAAACATCATTACAAAGTTGGACCCTAATACAAGGATGAGCATGGAAAAAGTAAACAGATTCAGATAGGCGAAGAATTTACCAAAGCCTTCATCATCGTGCATGTAGCCGGATGAATATATATGTATGAGCAAGCCGATACCGGTAACTACCAGCATCATATTTATAGTAAGTGCATCAACTAAAAATGAAAAGCCAACGTGCATGTTACCTGCCACAATCCAGTCATAAAGTTTTATAGTTTGTGCTGTGTGTGTGCTGCTGTATTCAAAAAACACAAGAAGAACTGTAACGAAACTAAGCGCGACCGAGCCAATACCCACTAATGAAGCATTCGATTTCGAGAGCTTTCCAAAGCCGGATGCGTTAATAAGAAAACCAATAAAGGGAAACAGCGGAACCAGCCAAACCAATTGTGTAAACACTATAAAAAAGGGCTTTTTTGAACGGCGACAAATGTAAATAAATAATTGAGATGGGTCTGACGATAAGATATATGTGTCAATCGCTTTACCATCATTATAATATGTTCATGATGTCATTGAACTTATTGAATGCTTTAACAATTAATTTAGCCATGTTTATGTCCTCAAGAATCCTGCTCACGCTACTTGGTTTATGTAGCATATTCAACACTTCAACATCCAAAGCCCAGGGCTGCAGCGATGCCGGTTTTTGTTCTCTAGACCATATGAAACCCGAAAGTAACGATAGTATTAACAATTTAAGGTCACAAATAAAAGTTGGCGTTTTCAGTGGTTTAGGTGCGAAAGGCACTTTTATTTTTGGTCACTATAACGAGTTTGAACAACGTGTAGGAAAACGTTTGAGTCTGAATGTTAAACTCACTTCTTTGGCACAAAGCGGAAATGGAGTAACCGTGGCCGGTTGGGGTGATGTGTTTATTACATCAGGTGTTAAACTGAGTGATAACTGGGGAATTATGGGTGGTGGAAAGATACCACTCAACGATGCCAACAGAAAAGAAAACGGCCTTTCTTTGCCTATGGACTATCAGTCGAGTTTTGGTACTTACGATGCCATAGCAGGTGTTACATTCAGGACCGGTAAATGGCAATTCATGACTGCATTTCAACAACCATTGACACAAAACAACAATCAGTTTTTATTGGAGGACTATGCGGATGATTCACCAATGAGAAAATTTTTCTCTACCAGAAATTTTAAACGCAATGCCGATGCCATGCTGCGTTTTGCCTATAGCAGCATCAACACTTCTAAACGTTCTACTTTCACTCCCGGACTTCTGGCTGTTTATCATTTGCAGAGGGATACTTATGAAGATGTCAATGGTAATGAGGTAAAAATTGACGGCTCACAAGGCTTGACACTTAACACCAACTTCTTTTGGGATTATACAATTAGCAATAATCAATCACTACAACTCAACGCTGGGGTTCCTGTGTATGCACGACCCGCCAGACCTGACGGATCTACGCGTAATGTGGTTTTAAACTTAGAGTATCGTATTGCTTTCTAAGTGATATTTATCAGAGATTCTGCCGTTTGAATTTCTTTATATTACAACGCATTAAACTGATTTTAATAATACTCCATGACTGATAAATCCTCCGATTATTTAGCCGTTCATTACATCACACGCAGCAATTGGCTGCGCGCGGCTGTATTGGGTGCCAACGATGGTATTATATCCGTATCAAGTCTTGCAATAGGTGTTGCCAGTTCAGGAGCAACACGCGAGGAAATCATAATCGCCACATTGGCAGGCTTGGTTGCCGGAGCATTGTCCATGGCCGCCGGGGAATATGTGTCGGTGAGTTCTCAAACTGATGTGGAGCATGCCGATATAGCTCGCGAAAAAAAAGAGCTGGATGAAATGCCCGAATACGAGTTGGAAAGACTTACAGAGATATATGAAAAACGAGGATTGAAAAAAGGAACCGCATTACTTGTTGCCAAAGAATTAACAGAACACAATGCATTGGATGCACACGTACGCGATGAACTGGGAATCAACGAAACTTCACAGGCTAATTCTGTTCAGGCTGCTTTCGCTTCGGGTGCTGCTTTCACTGCCGGTGGTGCACTGCCTATGATGGTTACTTTGTTCTCACCACTTCAGTTTACAGAGTATGTTCTTTATGCCTCCGCTATTTTATTTCTGTGCTTGCTCGGTTCAGTGGCAGCTAAAGCCGGGGGTTCGTCGGTAAGCAAAGCCATAGTTCGTGTAACCTTTTGGGGCACTGTAGCTATGGGGCTTACGGCATTAGTAGGTTACCTGTTTGGTGTTAAAGTGTGATAGCTATTTTTTCAATGGATAAAAATCAATTAACCTTATGAAAGCAGTAAACAAAGTAGTAGTTGTAACCGGTGCAGGAAACGGTATAGGTCGTGAAGTGGCATTAGCATTATTAATAAAAGGTGCGCAAGTTGCGGCTGTTGACTTTAAGCAGGATTATTTGGATGAAACCAAAAAATTAGCTAAAGCGCACGCTGAAAAGCTCAGCTTACATATAATTGATATCAGCAACAAAGAAGCAGTTTTTGCTTTGCCTGAAAAAGTGATAGCGCATCATGGACAGGTTGATGCCGTTATGAACATAGCCGGTATTATTCAACCCTTTGTTAAGATTAATGAACTCGATGAAAATCTCATCAACAAGGTGATGCAGGTAAACTTTTATGGAACTCTTTATATGACACGCGCTTTTCTTCCACATCTGTTAAAGCGCAGCGAAGCACATATTCTTAATGTATCCAGTATGGGAGGTTTTTTGCCTGTGCCGGGTCAGGCCATATATGGAGCATCTAAGGCTGCAGTTAAATTATTTACAGAGGCACTGAGTGCCGAAATGGCCAATAACCATGTTGGAGTAAGCATTGTTTTTCCGGGTGGTGTTGCAACCAATATTACCGTCAACTCTGATGTGCACATAGATTTTGACCCGGCTATGCAGGCTAAAGCTAAAGTGCTGAGCCCGCAGAAAGCTGCTGCATTAATTATTGAGGCTATGGAGAAAAACAAATTCCGAGTGGTAATCGGTTCTGATGCAAAGTTTATGGATAAACTCAGTCGCATTGCTCCTGAGTATGCCAAAAATTTTATTCGCAAACAGATGGCTTTTCTGTTGAAAGAATAACCTATGGAACTATCGGGTTTCTTATTAAGTTAGATTCAGTGATTTCAGAAGGAATGAAACGAAAGGATTTTTTAAAGTCAATCTCAGCATTAACCGCCATGGCAAGCTTTTCCGATTTACACGCACTCAGTTCAAGTTTATCTGTTCAATCCGGGAGCATGCCCGTGCTCTTTACCTCTCACGGAAACCCAATGGACATTCCTCTTTCAAAAGAGGAGCGACCATTTTGGAAAGCACTATACGAACTAGGTCTTGACTTGCAAAAAAATTATGATTTGAAAGCGGCCTTGGTAGTGAGCGCACATTGGTGCACCAAGGGCACTTATGTTAATGTCAATCACAGGCAGGAGCAGATATACGATTACTATGGATTTCCTGAAAATTATTACGATCCTAAATACACGGCATACGGTTCGCCGGAAATTGCTAAAGACGTAGCATTGCTATCGCCATCCATTCAGGAAAGCAGCGAATGGGGATTGGATCATGGTGCCTGGCCTATGCTGATGCACTTGTTCCCCGGTGCCAATGTACCAGTGTTTCAACTCAGCATTGACTATTATGCCAAGCCCGAATATCATTATGAATTAGGTAAGCAACTAAAATCTCTGCGCAACAAAGGCGTACTGATAATAGGTAGCGGCTCGCTGATACATAACCTAAACCTGGCTATGAAGCGTATGCAAAGCAACAATGTGACAACATATGGATGGGAAGCAGAGTACGACGAATGGCTCAAGAATCAATTGCAAAGCCGCAACATCTCTAATCTTATTAACTACGAAAGCAGCCATAAACTAGGAAAGTTAGCCTCTCCTACTCCCGATCATTTTGTGCCGGTGTTGTACGCACTGGGTTTAATGGATAGCAAAGACGACCTGCAATTCTTTTATGAAAAGCCTCCTGCTCTGCCAGCCTTCAGTGAGCGCAGTTTTATTTTGCGGCAAAGCTGATAGATTTTGATTTTCGGTTAAAACATTATTTTCGCACTCCCTTTCGAGACACTACACCTGCCCGGGTGGCGAAACTGGTAAACGTTGCGGTCTCAGAAGCCGTTGGGATTTCCCTTGTGAGTTCGAGTCTCACCCCGGGCACAGCATCAGGTAAACATCTTAATAAGGTTCAGCCGTTACTCTTTTTCAAATACAAAAAACTCCAGCTGGTGTTTATTCGAATTTCATTGGCACGTATGCTGCCCTTGTTATATTCGATATTAACTGTTCGATGTGAGTTTAATTGATTGGACTTACCTATTAATTATCAATTTTCTAACGGCTTTGTTGTTGTCGGTGTTCAGAAAATAAATACCGGGCTGTAAATCGCTTACATCAATTGTAAATGCAGTGCCTCTTCCTACCACTTCTTTAATAATCCTTCCGCAGACATCGGATACATAATACTTAGTTGCAATTGCATGGTTTGAATGTATGGTGATTATATCTTTTGCGGGATTAGGGGTAACTGTGAAGGTAGAATTGACATTTGAAAGTTGTTCAACAGAAGTGCAAACTTCAAATACAATTGATACTTCATTTGAGGTCAATGTATCGTTATTAAATATAGCAATCACTTTGTAGGTTCCTCCTTCGGTAATATTAATAGTGGTCTGGTTGGTATCTGCAAAGGCAACATTGTCTTTAATCCAATAGTATGTGTAGCAATCTGTAGGGTTTATGATAGCAATATCAACACTACTTCCAATACAAACAGTATCGTCAGCCGGTTGTTGGATAGCTATAGATTCAAATGCGGGTATCAGTTTAAGTAAACCAACATTACCACTGGTGAGAGTAGCTATGACCAAGCTGTTGTCGTTATCGAAAGTGGCTGCTCTGAATTGAGTGGAACCTATTTCGGTAATAGCGCCATAGCCTGTTCCTTCTAAATTGGTATCATAATTTCCGGCAGCATCCAGGCGATAGAAAATTCCTTTGGGTTCACCCCATGCAAAAGAACCGTTGCCCATGGTCCATATTCTGTTTTGACCATCCACATGCAAAACATAAGGCGTTTCGCTGGCATTGGTGCCGGGATAATCCACTATATCCATATTGCCATCAGCAGAGAAAGTAGAATCAAAGTTTCCGCTTGGGTTAATGCTGAATAAATGAATATCGAGATTAGCATTGCTTTTTGAATACATGCCTAAAAGGCTGCCATTGCTCAATTCTTTATATCGCAAATAATTAACACTCACGTTTGTAGCCGGATTACTTTGTTGTCCGTTGGTGCCATAGCTCGAAACAGGCGCGCCTGTAGAATCTAACTTAACTGTAACAACAGTAGACTGCAGATTATCAAGATACATGAAACGCATACTGCCATCGGCACTAAGGACTCCCTTAGAATGATAAGTGCTGGTTGGCAATGCCAGATTGTTATACACTACTGAAGGATTAAAAGTGGCATCCGCTGACCCATCGGTGTTATACCTGCGGGCAATGACAATAGGCGCTCCACCATTGATGTTGTTTGACTCAAAACCAAATGCAACAACCTTTTCATCGGGCTGTATAACTAAATGAGTATAAAAAGAACTGGAGATAGGGTTAGTGCCGGTAGCTTCAATAATATTTCCTGTTTGATTAAATGTAGAATCGGGTGTGGCATCTATCAAGAACTTAGAAAGGGAAGCCCTGAAAGTACTGGCAGCAGTGCCTGGTGCCTGATACCCCGCTACATAAAAATGATTATTCTCAAAAACAATGCATCTCACTCTGTTGACTTGGTCGAAAGAGTTCGTCTTAATACCGTTGGTGCCGAACGAGCTGTCGATAGTGCCATCAGCATTGAAACGAATAAAAAGAATGCTGGTAGCGTAATTTGGTGGTTCGCTTTCTCCCACTACCATATATTTACCATCGGGCATTTTAAAAACCTCAAAGGGAGTGGGGGTAATAGCCTGAACCTGTGAAAAACCACAGGTCTCACCAAAGGTACGGTCTAAAACTAAATGTTGCTGGGCAATAACATGACAGTGAAAAATTAAGCTAATAATTATTACTAATAGTGTGGTAAATGTTTTATTCATTTCAATCATTTAGGGCAAATATTCTAATTAATATGCAATAATGTCAAACTAATTTTAACCGTTTAGATAAAATATTTTACAAGTAGTCTTAATTGAAATAGGTTGATAATTAATTACAGACATACGTATGCTTTGATAGTGGGGATGTATTATTTTACTGACTGTAAGTGGTTAAAGGAAAAGTAAAAAGGGCAATAGACTCTGTTATTAAAGCATATAATGACATTTTGGGATTTGTTTTCAATCGTTGGAGCTTTTTAGTTTTATGCTGTTGATTTGAATAATACACGTGGAACATATACTTATTAGTGGCCACCTACTTTACCTATTAAGAATTAACATCTCTTCGAGATTCACTGCATAAGGCAGTTATTATTCTCCTTACTTCACAATTCCCTTTCATTTCTTACATTCGTTCGCATTAACATCACCCTATGCTCCGATTTTTTTGCTGCACTATACTTCTTTTCTTTTTCTCTCAAGCTCAAGCTCAAAACAACTGGGTACAAACTCCCGAACGAGGTAATGTATTTATCGAAAACAAAGGACAGTTTGATAAATATGCCTGCGAGCAAAGCGGTGCCATCAAATTTGCTATAGATGAAGGTGCGGTTAGAATATTATTTGGCGAGCGCGGTATAGTATATTCTTTTCTGAAGGCTACCAAAATTCCCAAGGGTGAAAGAGCAGAAAAGAAAAGTGTTGTTAACGCACAAGCCGATTTAACCAACGATGCATGGAATTATGTAGCCGGTAAATTTCTTTTTGAATCGGATAAGGTATGGATGCAATGGACCAACTCCAGTGCAACAAGTATTGAAGCACTGGATGCCTGCAGCGATTATCACAGTTATACTTATCAGAATGGTGAAGAATACATCAACATCAACAATATAGCTGCATACCGGAAACTGGTTTACCATAATCATTATCCCGGCATTGATTTAATCATCAGCATTCATCCGCAAGGTGGCTACAAATATGAGTATGTGTTGAAGGCCGGTGCCGATGCATCAATGATTCAATCTGTTTACAGCCGCGACATTCAGATTGTGGACAATGAAGTTCATATACCCACAAAATTTGGCGACATCGTAGATCATAAACCTATTGCCTATTATCAGCAAGCCGATTCGCATGCCTTACCAATATCATTTAAGCACAGCAGCGGCAATCAGATTACATTTACAGTTGCCGACTACGACCACAATCAAACCTTAGTGATTGATCCCTGGGTTCAGACACCAAACTTTAATACCACCTGGAAATGTATATGGGAGTGCGAGCGCGATGCAGCAGGTAATGTTTATATCATTGGCGGAATTATGCCTATGCAGGTTTTAAAATATAACTCCGGTGGCACTTTACAATGGACGTACAACACACCATACGATACCTCAAATGTCTGGCTGGGTACTTTCGCCACCGACGATGCCGGCAACTGTTACATCACAGCCGGTTCAACAGCACAAATTCAGAAGATCAATACCGCTGCTGCGCTGCAATGGAATAATGCAAATCCCGGCGGCATATTCAGCGGTGCCGAGTTCTGGAGCATAGCATTTAATTGCGACCAAACCACGATGATGGTTGGTGGTACCGGTGGCAGTGCTCTTGTTCTTACCGCTGCAGTTTATAATATCGACATGAATACAGGTGCAGTGCTCGGCTCTCAGGATTACGCTCAGGGCGCCACATTCAGCATACCACCTAATGTACAGGAAGTTCGCGCCATCTGTTCTTCATCCAATGGTAAATATTATTTCCTTACTCAGGATACCGTTGGCGCGTTTCATCAGAATTTTTCTTTATGTAATCCTACAAGCAGTTTGCTGTTTAAAAACTCAAGCTCATATAATTTCGGATATAAATGTGAAAACTATCGTTACGACAACTCGGGCATATGCGCCATCAAAGCCAATGATGATTTCTTCTATACTCAAAACGGCACCAGCGTGCATAAGCGAAGCCTTGCCAACGGAGCCATCGTAGCTACCGCTGCTATACCCGGTGGTGGCAATACGGTTACATTAGGTGAAAATGCGGCACACAATAGCGGCATTGATATTGATGATTGTGGTAATGTGTATGTAGGTTCAAAGTCGAGCGTGGTAAAGTACGATGCCAACCTGGTTCAATTAGCAACCTACCCTGTTGCATTTAATGTGTATGATGTGCACGTAACAGCCGGCGGCGAATTGATTGCTGCGGGCAGTACAGGTAATTCAGGTTCAGCCAACAGAACAGGTTACATCGAAATGATCAACGTAAATGCCTGCAATCCTTTGACCATCATTTGTTGCGATGCTACAATTTGTCCTGTTCCAAACGCATGCGTTACCGGCAATACCATTCAGTTAACCGCTGCTACTCCGGGTGGCGTTTGGAGCGGCCCGGGTGTTAGTGCAGGCGGAATATTTAACCCTGCAATGGCAGGTGTAGGAACACATACTATAATATATACATTGGTTTGTGGCGCCGATAGCGTTGTTATTGTTGTAAGCCCATGTCAGGACATGGAAGCCTGTGTGGAAACCGATGGCACCGTAACCGTTTCCAATGGCGTAGCTCCTTATACCTGGTCGTACTTCCAAGCAGCAAGCAGCACTCCCATTACCACTCAGGCAGAGTGCGTTGCTTGCGGATACACCTGGTTTTTTGGAACCTGCTTAAATGGTGTCATACCCGTAACCGACTGCAACACTCCTGCTCAGTGGGTCAACTTTGCCACAGGCACCAATGCAACTATTCCGGGTGCCGTCACACAGTTTCAGATTTCTGACAACTCCGGCACGGTCACGCTTTTCACCTTAGCCACTTTACCTCCCTGCGATTCTTGCCCAACAATTCTGGTGGATAATATTTTACAGCTAAATTGTACCTGCACCGGTGGAAACGATGGCTCTGTTGCCGTTGATGCTTCAGGAGGCAATGCTCCTTATACCTTCCTGTGGAGCAACGGTGCTACAACTTCTTCCATTACCAATTTGTCTGCTGGTCAATACATCGTTACTGCCACTGATGCCGACGGTTGTACCGGAACGCTGACAGTTACCATTACTGAACCTGCAAATTCCCCTTTACCGGATGTACAGTTCAGTATCACTGGTTCTAACATTTGCCTTACAGACAGTACTACTGCCACAAATCAAAACATTGAACCTCAAACTACTTATTCTTGGGATATCGGATATGGTCCGTTACTGAATACGACAAGCGTTACCATTGTTGCAGCCCAGTTAGGTATAGGAACCCACAACATTACACTCACTGCAACTAACGTTTGTGGTACTGAGGATAGCACTGTCACGCTCACAGTAGTTGACTGCACTTTACCTCCGCCTGTTGCCGACTATACGCTCAGCAGCACAAACATCTGCGCCGGAGATTGTATTACGGTAACCAATAACAGCATTGCCGACCCTGCTGCAACCTATGAGTGGGACTTTCCTTTTGGCACTCCATCTAATCCCATCACATTTGATCCGGGATCCATTTGTTACCCTGATACCGCAACATCTGATGTCAGCTTAACGGTAACTAACCCCGATGGACAACAGGCTACATTGATTACCACAGTTACCATTGTCAACTGTACAGTACCACCACCTGTGGCCATATTCACCATCAACACCAATCCAATTTGCGCCGGCGATTGTGTGGGCTTTAACAATACAAGCACCTATGCAGCAGGTGCCACTTTTGCCTGGACTTTCCCCGGCGGAGTTCCTGCAACAGCAAACACATTAAACCCGGGCCTCATTTGTTTTGCTAATACCGGCACAGCAGATGTTAAACTTGTGGTAACCAACCCTGATGGACAGGCAGACAGTTTAACAATCACACTCACCATTGACAACTGCGTCAATCCGCCTGTTGCTTCTTTCCTGGTTAACAACAACACCATATGTTCCGGCGACTGCGTTTCACTTACCAATACCAGCACCGCTCCCATAACAGCCACACATCAGTGGACATTTACCGGTGGTGTTCCAAATTCCTTTACTGGTGTCAATCCTCCTGCAGTATGCTATTCTACTGCGGGTAGTTATACCCTTGAACTCATTATTTCCGATGCCTCAGGAAACGATACCGCTACAGTAACGATTACGGTTAATGATTGCCCACCACCTATAGCCATATTCACCATCAACACTAATCCTGTTTGCGCCGGCGATTGTGTGGGCTTTAACAATACAAGCACCTATGCAGCAGGTGCCACTTTTGCCTGGACTTTCCCCGGCGGAGTTCCTGCAACAGCAAACACATTAAACCCGGGCCTCATTTGTTTTGCTAATACCGGCACATCAGATGTTAAACTTGTGGTAACCAACCCTGATGGACAGGCAGACAGTTTGACGATTACTCTTACCATAGACAACTGCGTGAATCCACCGGATGCTTCTTTCCTGGTTAACAACAGCACCATATGTTCCGGCGACTGTGTTTCACTTTCCAATACCAGCACCGCTCCTATTACAGCCACACATCAGTGGACCTTTACCGGTGGCGTTCCTAATTCCTTTACTGGTGTCAATCCTCCTGCAGTGTGCTATTCAACTGCTGGTAATTATACCCTTGAACTCATTATTTCCGATGCCTCAGGAAACGATACCGCTACAGTAACGATTACCGTTAATGATTGCCCGCTGCCGGTTGCATTGTTCAGCACTAGTGCTACCAATATTTGTGTTGGCCAGTCTGTTACCTTCACCGATCAAAGTACCAACGCCACCACCTGGAACTGGGTGTTCAGCGGTGGTACACCGTCATCATTCAATGCATCCAATCCTCCTGCTATCACCTACGATACAGCCGGCAGTTACATAGCCCTGCTTACTATAACCGATGGTGCAGGACAGGACAGCAGTTACTTTGTTATTATCAACGTAAGTGATTGTATTTTTCCTAACGCTGCCTTTACAGGAACAGGTACGGATATATGCACCGGCGAATGTGTGCAATACAGCGACTCCAGCCAGAATGCCACCGCATGGTTCTGGTCTTTTCCCGGTGGTGTGCCTTCAACATCCTTCGATCAAAATCCACCATTAATATGCTACCCTGTTGCTGGTGTCTATCCTGTCACCTTAATAGTAAGCAACTCTTCCGGAAACGATACCTTAACTGTAATCCCTGGCACCATCGTTCACAATCCTGTTCCGGTGAGCTTAAGCTTTAATAACTATACATTAGAAACCGGTGACAGCATTCAATTCCTGGCCGGTGGCGGAGTAAGTTATCTATGGCAACCCGGAGAAACCCTTAGTTCCGACACCATTCCCGACCCTACAGCCACCCCACTCGATACAACCCTTTATACAGTAATCATGACCGATCAGTATGGTTGCACCAGCACGGCTACAATAACGGTAAATGTTCATCCGCCTTTTGTGGTATTTGTACCAAACACTTTCTCTCCCAATGGCGACGGTGTTAACGACCTAATTCAGGTTTATGCTTCCGTTCCGCTGATTGAAATGGAGTTTTACATCTTCGACCGTTGGGGCACACGCGTGTTTTCGTCCTATATATATGGCGAAAAATGGGATGGCACTTTCAGAGGTAAAGCCTGCAACACAGGGGTATATGCATATTACTTTCATGCACGCTTTGCCGACCGCTCGCAGATTAGTGGGCACGGAGATATTACCTTACTGAAATAACTCATTGATTATCGGCGCTCTATCCTGTGTGTGATTTGTTTTATTTCTGAAGAATGGAAAATTATTAGTTAATCGATGCAACCATAAGTATCGTTTTACTATCTTGGCTGTAAATCATTAAAAAAACATGAAAAATATTACCAAAACTCTTTTAGCATTCACTGCAATTTTATTCATTGCCTCTTGCGGCAAGAACCCCGAGAAATTATTAGTTAAAAAAGATGGCTTGTGGACTGCCGTGTCAACCACTACCATAACCGGTTTTGGCACCGAAACTGAAAATGTGGAGTTTACCTTTAAAGAAGGTACCGGCGCCGTTAAAGATTCAGATGGCGACATTACTAACTTTACTTGGAGTTACGACAAAAAAGAAGAGCGTATCACCCTAACAGAAACCGATGGTACAGATACTTATGTGTTTGTTTACGACGTATCCGAGATAAAGAAAGATTCTGAAAAATGGACTTCTTACAGCATTAAAGTTAACGGAACCGATTTACCGGGCTTTTCACAAACTGTTGCTTTAACCCGCAAATAATAATTACTTTAACCCTTACAATAGATGGCTCCGCAGTGCGGGGCCATTTTTATTTTTGGCAGGATACAATCTGGGCGTTTAAATAACCGTGAAAGCTTTCCTGAAATTCGGAACGTTTAAAAGTTGAAAAACCTCAATAATTTTCAACTTTAAATACAACATTGAAATGAATATATCAAATTTCACAGAGACACAGATTGTTAAATAAAATAGAAACACGAGAACGGTCGTCTTGCAAAAGAAATGATCACTCTTTTTTTCATACCCCTTCCTTACTTTTTTATGTTATTTATCTGCTTCTCTAACTCTATTACATATAGCGTAAGTTCTTCTATTTTTTGCAGCAGTAGTTTGTTCATATTTTGTAGTTATTTAGAAATTCTATAATTTATTCCAATTTGAAGTTTTAAATAACCATCGTCACTCGGTAAGCCGATGCAAAATTAAAGTGTACAACCCCACTGGCATTTATTTGCGTATCGTTAAGAGCCGTATAAGTAACATATACATTGCGCGAAGCATAACTTGATACACTATCAATAACCAGTGAATCGCCGTGGGCAGTGCCAAACCAGGTATCTGGATAATGCCAAGTGTAGCTACCACCAGTTACGCGTTCATCATCAGTATGCAGCTTAGCTTTTACAATAAATGAACCCGTTTTAGATATGCGTGGTTTAGGGTCAATAGTTACGGTGGGGCACCCTTTATATGGCAAAATAATACCCACAGCATACCAGGCCCGCCATACTGATTAATACTCTTGGCTGCAAAGACCGTAGTCTAATTCGGCAAGTATTAGGCTTTGCATAATTTGATTTTGCTTTCAGCTTTTCATTGCTTAATAATTTTAACCGTGGAGGGGCCATACTTAAAAATATAAATACCCGAGGGGTATTGGCTAAGCGAGATGCTGCCGCTAGTTGCTGTGGGTACAAACGACATTACCTGAGTGCTAATATGATTATATACCAGCAAGGGTGTAGCTCCTGTTTTGTTTAATATATAATTATAAGTGCCTTCACTACTATTTTGATATACACTTAAAGAATTTTTTTCATTAATAGTTTCCGTTACTGAAGTAGTACCGAAATCTGCATTAGATTTTTTTAAAATATATGGTGCAGGGCACCCAATAATACATATTTTAGGCGTAGGACATTCAATTGATAAAAAAGAACCCGGACCTATTAGTTGCGGTGTAGGATAAAGTTCAACTTCCCAAGTTGTACCACCATCTTTTGAAACGATTATTTGAGGAAATTGATTTGAGTCAAAAATATTTGGACCGCATGCTGCATAAATAATACTATCAGAAATTGCTTGCATATCGTGAGCAGTAGCAACACCATTTGCGACACCATTTATATCCTCCGATGCATGTGTCCAGGTATCACCCCAGTTATTGCTTTTATAAACGTTTAATGCCTGGCAATTAATATCACCCCAGCTTCCTGCCCAAATAGTATTATTAAATATTGTATAAGAAACGAATAAAGTATTCAGGTTTTCAACAAAATCTTCCCAAAACCAGGTTGCACCACCATCATTAGTGCGCAATAATGGCTCATTATTACCTGCTGCATAACCGTGCAAGGAGTCGGTAAAAAATAAACTTAAATAGGATCCAATAATCCCATTAGGCGGTAAATACTCAATTGTGGGGTACTCTACTTCTTCGAAAGTATTCCATGCATCATTTGTTCTAAGTAATACATTGTTACAGGTTGAACAAAGTGACGGGTCACCAACAATAAATGCCTTATTAGATGAAATAAATTCAATTTTTCTCAAATCCCAATACGGGTAAAAATCTTTGTAAAGACTCCAATTATACCCCCCATCCGTAGTATGGTATAGTACCCCGGGCCTACCTACTGCATATCCAGTATCAGTATTTATAAATGTTATATCAACAATACGCACCCATATTTCAATAGTGTCAAAGTGCCAGGTAGAGCCACCATCTGCTGTACGGCACATAATTGTTCCAGACCCATTATATGCACATGCTACAATATTATTTTCATTAAATGCATGCAAGTCGTGAATTTTAAATGATGAATGAAGAGGTAAGGAAATAAGGCTCCATTGTGCACTGCACAATAAATTACTTATGCATAATATTGTAATTAATAATAGCTTTTTCATTGCTTAATAATTTTAACGGTGGAGGGACCATACTTTAAAATATAAATACCCGAGGGGTATTGGCTAAGCGAGATGCTGCCGCTAAGTGCTGTAGGTACAAACGACATTACCTGAGTACCAATATGATTATATACCAGCAAGGGTGTAGCTCCTGTTTTGTTTAATTTATAATTATAAGCACCTTCACTACTATTTTGATATACACTTAAAGAATTTTTTTCATTAATAGTTTCCATTACTGAAGTAGTTCCAAAATCTGCATTAGATTTTTTTAGTATAAATGGCCCTCCGCTTCCGGCTACGAAACATACTTTTGGGGTAGGGCACTCTATTGCAAAAAAATAGCCAACTGAGCCGGGAATGCCAGCTGTTGTATAATCATCTATCTGCCAACTTGCACCGCCATCTGTTGAAAATATTATTTGTGCATATTGATCAGGGTCAAATACTATTGCGCTGCATGCTGCATAAATAATACTATCAGAAATTGCCTGCATATCAAAAGCCCTACCAATACCATTAGCAACACCATTTATATCCTCCGATGCATGTGTCCAGGTATCACCCCAGTTATTGCTTTTATAAACGTTTAATGCCTGGCAATTAATATCACCCCAGCTTCCTGCCCAAATAGTATTATTAAATATTGTATAAGAAACGAATAAAGTATTCAGGTTTTCAACAAAATCTTCCCAAAACCAGGTTGCACCACCATCATTAGTACGCAATAAAGTTCTATCATTGCCTGCTGCGTAACCGTGCAAGGAGTCGGCAAAAAATAAACTTAAGTAGGAGCCATTAACCCCTCCAGGCGGTAAATACTCAATTGTAGGGTACTCTACTTCTTCGAAAGTATTCCAGGCATCATTTGTTCTAAGTAATACATTGTTACAAGTAGAACAAAGGGAAGGATTACCTGCAATAAATGCTTTTTTAGATGAAATGAATTCAATTTTTCTTAACTCCCAATAAGGATAAAAATCTTTATAAAGGTTCCAATTATAACCACCATCCGTAGTATGGTATAGTACCCCGGGCCTACCAACGGCATAACCAGTATCAACATTAATAAATGTAATATCAACAATTCGCACCCATATTTCAATAGTGTCAAAGTGCCAGGTAGAGCCACCGTCTGCTGTACGGCACATAATTGTTCCCAAACCATTATATGCACAGGCAACTAAATTATTTTCATCAAATGCATGCATATCCATGATTTGTAATATATCTAGGCTATCAGTTAAAGGTATAGGCATAATGCTCCATTGAGCACTGCACAATAAATTACTTATGCATAATATTGTAATTAAAAATAGCTTTTTCATTGCTTAATAATTTTAACGGTGGAGGGGCCATACTTTAAAATATAAATACCCGAGGGGTATTGGCTAAGCAAGATGCTGCCCGAAGTTGAAGTTGGAGTATAACTAAATAATTGGGCCCCGATTATATTAAATATTATTATTTGGTCTCCTGTATTTTTAGTTATGCGATAATTAAATTGATGCTCAGTAGGATTTGGAAAAATTTGAATACTCTGTTGTACTGAAGCAGAATCAATACTTATTACATCTTCGTCTGCTTCTGCTAATCGAAAACAGGAAGCACCACAATTATTAACATAACTTTGAATAAAGGCATCTTCATTAAAACCCGAAGGGATAATAATACCATTAATCAAATTAACTTGAGGCACAGAATAGAAAGGCTGATAAAAGTCAACAACACCACTTGAAAAATTACAAAGTGGAAAAGCATTCTGTGGAGGCTGACCTGTATTCTGATTTATTTCCGTTCCAATATTGGAGCCTGTAACACCTACATCAAATATTATTTCTACTCCATTTATATCCCTCGTAGTAACATCTCTTATATTTTCGTGAATGACACCCCCCATGAATGTAGTCCATTGGTTTGTAATATTAGTACCAGATGCATCAATAAGAAACTTTGATATAAAGGCATCATTATTTCCACCAATCTGGTCGTCAAAAAAAGAATTCATAGTTAAATCCTGCACCGGAAAGTTACCACTTAGTACAGAACCCGCCATATAAAATGAATTATCGAAAATAGATGGAGTAAGCGATGCAATGCCTTCCCACGAATCGCCACCAAAATAAGTAGAATAGATTATGCTTTGATTTTCACCAAACCTTGCAATGTAAAAATCCTGATTGCCTGCATATGCGGCACCTCCGGTGCTAATAGGTAAATTGGTTGAAAGTGTAGGTGTTTCGAATACAAAATTACGGCTATCGGGTTCTACAAAAATAACATCCCCGTCAAACGGTATTTGATTCGGGCTCCAAGTTTCATTACCATTACCCCCAAAATAGGAGGTATAATATATATTACGGTCTGGATTTAAGTAAATTAAAAAATTATCATTACCACCACCCAAAGTGTTTTGATAAGTTGGATGAACTGAATTATTAATTATAGGAAAGTTTGTGCTGTTGGTTTTACCTAAAAGTACAATAACCCCAATATCACTCAATGCTACCGAACTTATTTTTTCATTATTATTACCTCCAAAATAGAATGACCACTCTAAGCGACCGTAGTTTGCATTAACAGTACCCGGAATTCTAAATTGCATAAGTGTAGCATCAAATGCGCCATTATTTATTGTATTATTAAACCAACCCGGTACCGGATTGGGATCAAACTCATTATTAATACCAATATTTGCTGCGGCACTACCCACTACTAAGAGCCTGGCAGGGGCATTAAAGTTAATATTATCTATTATACACTTATTGGTGCTAATTCCTTTTAAGTAAGTTGACCACCTTAGACTAAAGTTTACATCTAACACAGTTATTATACCATCGTTATTATTCAGGTTAGTTTGAGGTGCCGTGATAAAGTAATTATTTACAAAGCCTGTAAATTGCAAAGGATAATCAGATGATTGTGTATATCCGCAAAAGATATAGGAAGAGCCGGGACCTTTTTTACAGTCATAAGCCTCATCATCTAATGAACCACCGGAATAAGTAAAACGAGTTAAGGACCGATTTGCAATATTAAACCGAGCTGCAATAGCGTCCCTATTATTAGAAATAAATTCTTGAAATCCTGGTGGTATTCCTAATATAGGTAATTGTTGCGACGAACTAAAACCAACAGCAAATATATGTGCCTGTTCATAAGTTTCCGAAACATCAACGGCATTAAAAGCCTCAACCCCAGCTCCACCAAAGTATGTGCTCCATTGCATGTATATTCCATCAAGTATTACCGGAGTTCTTGCTGCTGTTGGTGGGTTAATAATTATGTCTATGGCATATGCTGTATCGTAATTTGGTATGCTTATACCCAGCGTATTACCAGTTAATGTATAGTTACATGCAAGTGTGTCAATGCGGCCATTAATGTATTGGTAACCAACAGGTTTGCTAAAGAAATACCATTGAATGGGTGTTGCAAAATTTACATACCCTAAACTATCGATATATATAGTATCAACACCATTAAATTGTAATGCAATATCTTCATAAGCGGCTATTTCAGATACCTGCATAACCCAGCTAACACTACCATTATTATTAAAAATATTAGAATTAATTCCTTCAAACATATTTTCATATTTAACAAAACGAACATTTTTTACACCTGTAACATACTCAGGCAAATAACTTAAATAATAGGAATACATAGCCCCTAATGTGTCGCCTGCTACTATATTTACATTGTTACTTATGCCATCATATTTTATGTTCCACAAATATAAACTATCAATTCGGGTACCGGATGTATCCATAATTGTAGAATAAAATATCAGTGCAGAATCGAGCAATAGTATTGATTCGCCGGGTAAATCGCTTTTATATTTTACAGTTTCAAGTATGGCACCTGACGAATCAATATATTGACCCATATTTTTTAAAAAATATCCTCCTCCAAATTCAGGGTAAAATAATGGCTCTTCATTTGATATATGAACAATAACAGTATCAGATCCAAAACATCCAATAGTATCAGTAATTGTAACAATAATTTCAGAAGTGCGAGGCGTTTTTAAAATAGCATAATACTCTGAAGGATAATCAATATAGCTCGATGGCTGCCATTCAACAATATAATCATTTGCACCACCTGAAATTAACAAATTATTACTCAATAACACAGGTGCATGCGCTGAAACAGTTGTGTCATTACCCAATGATACTGTTATTGGTAGCAAGCGCGTTACAATTATTGTATCATATGCAAAACAGCCAATTGAATCTATAACTTTGAGAATGTATGATGTAGAAGTTAACGGATTGGCAAGGGGATTTTCGACTGTTGATGAAGACAAACCAGATGAAGGAAACCATTGATATGACAATACACCTGTGCCACCTGTTCCAGACGTAAATGAGCCTAATTTTGCACTATTTCCGGAACATAAAATTTTATCCTCCCCTGCATTTACAACAGGCAACTGATGCACTGTAACCACAACGGTGTCGGTACTGGTACTTAGGTCCAGGTCGGTAACAGTAAGAACATATGTAGTGGTAACGGAAGGCGAAGCAAGTGGCCTGGCTATGGTGCTTGACGATAGGCTTGATGCTGGCGACCAGCTATAATTATATGGAGCAAGCCCACCACTTGCAGCAGGCAATGCGCCTAAAGTATCGCTGCCCCCGAAGCAGAATACTTTATCGGCACCTGCCAGTGCATATACCGTTGGTGATTTTTTAGCTATACTGTATTTACCAAAGCTGCTTTGGTTTAATGTGGTTTCAATATAGCCGAGGCTTGTGCTGCCTGAAATAGTAGTACTACCTACCGATTTCCATTTACTGATGCTGTTATCATACAAACCTATACGTAGCGTACTGAGTGTATAAATATCGCAACTGGCATTATTCCAATGCAAACGTACTTTTACTGTAGCTGTGCCTGCGGTGCGCTCTATATTCCAAAAGCTACACTTAGCTGCATAGGTAAGCGAGGTATCTAATTGGCTGGTGTTATATGCTGCTGATACATACTCTGCTGTAAAAGCATCGGTTGTAGTGGATGGTGCGCTTATATATATGGGGTGATAATAGCCACTGCCACCGGTAGGAAAAGTAAAGGCCTGGTTGCCTATCTTTTTTATGACACCGGTAACATAACTGCTATCGCTTCCGCCGGTAACAGTTACACTGTTGTTTAGAGTAACAGCAAAAGTGGAAGCTACAGAAAGTACACCCTTAGTGAGCGACAGGTTATTGCTTACAGTTAGGTTGCGGTTAAGGCTTATACTGCTTGCGGGTTTGTTAATAATAAATTTGTAAAATGATAAACCAGTGGTGCTGCCGCTTATAGTTTGAGTGCTGCTGCCATTAAAGGTAATGTGCGAGTTATAGCCACTAAATGTACCATCTACAATAAGATTGCCTCCAATAGATACAGCGTAGTTATTTCCATTGCTGGTATAAAAGTATGCCCCACTTTGAATAGTAAGATTACCGTTTACAAGTAATGCATTATTAATGACGGTGGCATTAAAAATGAATAAGTGGTGCAGGTAAATATTGGTAGTGCCATTGCTGCTTGTAATATTTCCTTTGGATTCCAGAGTTGAGGCGTGAGTGGTAAAATCTATTGTGCCATTTTGGTATGTAAACTGCTTGCAGGTTAGGTATCCATTAATTATAAAGCTACCACTGCTTTTGTTTATTACAATGTTTGGAATGCCGGTTCTGCGGCTTGATGCACAATAATAATTTTGATTGCCGGTACCATTAATAAGTAGCGTGGCTGTACCAGAGCCTTCTATGCCTGTGGCAGTATTATCTACCACTATATGGCCTGTACACTCTAATGTACCATTATCTATTCGAACCCCTGATGAACCAGATATCCACAATGAATCGGTAACCTTTACAGCAGCATTTGATCCATTGTTGTTAAGTGTAAAAATCCATTCGTTAGCACAAGTAAAGCGTGCTTTTTTTAGAATTGTTGTGTTTGTGCCACCTATAACTGGTGGAGTGCCTGTGGGTACTTGGGTAGATAAAATAAAATTTACCACGGCACTATCGCTATTTATGTTTGTGGTACTATAATTATTAGTCCAATACATTGCAGTATTCACTTTGCCTTTTAAGTATAGTGTGCCACTTGACTTGTTAATAGCAAGGTTTGGCATCCACCAAGCATTATTAGCGCTGTTTACTGTATTTTGAATAGTTTGATTAGCGGTACCAACTAATTTAACGGTAGCCCTACCACCTCGGCAACCGGCTGTGGTGGTGGTGTTATTTATGAAATTGCCATACAACAAAATGGCACTGTCACGCAAGTCAATGGTACTACTACCTGTAAAGGATAAAGTGCCATAAACCGATATGGCTGAGCTTAAGGTATAATATGTATTGGATGCATTAAAAGTAATATGATTAAATCGCAGGTTTCCAGAAAGGGTATTTGCCGAATGAAAATACACAGTAGAACTTCCTTCATCAATTGTACCTGATTCTAATTTTAATGATGCACTGCCGCAAATAGAAATAATATTTTCGAAATAGGCTGTACCACTGGGTTTATTAATAGTTATATGAGGAAACATTCCTTTTGCGCTTTCTGAACCCCCTGATACTGTTTGGCTACCGGTACCAATCAGTACAAGACGGGCTGTGCCGCCACTTGTGGTTGATGTATTATTAGTATATAAGCTGCCTTGAAGATAAAGATATTTTATAGGAGATGTAGTATTTAGCAACAGTTGCCTATTGCTGCTTAAATAAATGCTTTGAACAGTATCATTTATGTCAATTACTACAGTAATATTTCCACTGCCACAGTAGCCAATATATACATTGTCATTCGGGCCGGGATTTGTACTTGCTGTACTGCCGTTACACGAACCAGTTTTCCAATTAGAGGCTGTTGACCAACTCGTGTTGCCCGATGAAGGTGACCAGTAATAGTCGGTGGCAAACACTTTTGTGTTTTGAAATAAAACAAGTATTAAAATACTGATTATTGATAGGATTATCTTTTTCATAAAAAATATGATGTGTTATAATGTTTTAATAAAGTCAAAGAGCGTAATAGAATTATCGCTACGGGTAAGTTGTATGCGACAGAAATAGGTATTGCCTGTGCTTAACACAGTTCCAAGGATGTAGCTATAAGTATTCGCATCAGCCGAGCCTTGTGCCCAATAAGTACCTGTGTTATTTAGAGTAAGAGAATTGTCATAGATATTAAATGCGGTATCATCTTCACCTATTTTAATCTTTAAATTTGTTATTCCTGTTGTGTCTGTAACGACCAATACGAGCGTTTCGACACCTGCACTTTGAATAATATCAGCAGTTATAATTTGTGAAGCCTCAGATTGTGCAAAAACATTTTGAGAATAGCCTGCTATAAAAATAACAAGTATAAATAGAAATGTTAATGCGGGCTTGTTGCGTAAGTATAGTCTATTACCGGATGTAATAGATGATAGCTGTACAGATTGATTTTTCATGGATAGGTTTGTGTTTTATAATGAATAAAAAAATTGAGTAAGCGTAAATAACTTTCTTCTCTATACCGTCCACTATCAAGGTGCAACAAGCTGCTTCAACTTACATTATACCACTGCATCTATAACAGCTAATGTACTATGATGAATTAAATATCGCAATTCTATTTCAAATTATACACCTTATAAATCATTAAAAAGAAATTAAAAAGGGTCTGTTCAATGTCGCTTCCTGAAATACCCTCAAAACTGTCAAGTTTTTTTAGGATGGGGCAATTTGAGTGTATCAGACCGGCTTCAATGTCTATCAAATCCGCTTCTAAGTCTGTAAAATCCATTTCTGAACGTATCAAACCGGCATCAATGTCTATCAAATCCACTTCTAAGTCATTAAAATTGACTTATAAGTCTATCAAATCCACTTTTGAACCTTTAGTTTCTATACCTGTGTTCGCAAAAACTGTTTTAATGTCTGCCTCAAAATCAGCAAACATATTTCAGGCACGCACAAACCAATGACTAATAACCAATGACCAATGACCAACTACCAATAACCAATAAGTATCCTCTCATTTCTTTTCTTTACCTCATTCCCTTTATCTTCGCCGACCTAAATTGTAAGGAATGAATTTTCAGCTTAGCGAAGAACAATTAATGATACAACAGGCGGCACGTGATTTTGCAAAAAACGACTGCTTACCCGGCGTTATAGAGCGCGACGAGAAACAACAGTTTCCGAAAGAACAAATAAAAAAACTTGCCGAATTGGGTTTTCTGGGAATGATGGTAAGCCCCGAATATGGCGGTGGTGGCCTTGATACAGTAAGTTACGTGCTGGCAATGGAAGAAATTTCTAAAGTAGATGCCTCCGTATCGGTTTGTATGAGTGTAAACAACTCGTTGGTATGCTGGGGTCTAGAAACTTTTGGCAACGAAGAACAAAAAAGAAAATATCTGGTACCCTTAGCTAAAGGCGAACATATTGGTGCTTTTCTGCTATCGGAGCCCGAGGCAGGCAGCGATGCTACCTCACAGCGCACCACAGCCATTGACAAAGGCGATCATTACCTGCTCAACGGTACCAAAAACTGGATAACCAATGGCAACAGTGCCAGCTATTATCTGGTAATTGCTCATACAGATGTTGCCAAAGGCAGCCACGGCATTAATGCCTTTATTGTGGAGAAGGCCTGGAAAGGTGTAACCGTCGGCGCATAGGAAAATAAGCTGGGTATTCGCGGCAGCCCATTATGTCGGTTACCGTAAGTTCGTAATTGCCTCCATATAGTTGTTGCAGGTTTTGAGTCGTGGCGTCGTTGCTCCACAGGTAGCTGTATGGCGCAGAGCCGCCTTGTACACTCAC